>NZ_JBKEGK010000100.1:0-8790 GCF_046710025.1 Natronomonas sp.
GTCTGGGAGCCACAGGGCGTCCGGGCGACAGCCGCGGCAAAGGCACTCGCGTGGGAACTCGAAACGCCGGTCGAACGGGCCTATCTCGAGTACCCGGCCCACGGGGTCGTTCGCACAGTCCGAATGACCACGCGCCGGAAGGCAACCTATCGGACGGCCCTCCGGACGGCCGAGTCCATCGACGGGCCGCCCCCGCGGCTCCGGAACGACGCCCGGTGTGAGAGCTGCGACTATCGCGGGGAATGCGGGACGCGGACCCGGTCGCTCAGATCGCGACTATCGCGTTGAGTGCTCGGCCAGCCACGCCTCGATCTCGCCGACGAGTTCGCCCCGGCGGACGATCCGGCCGGTCGAAACGTCGACCACAGTGCTCTCGGTGCCGGGCGTCTCACCGCCGTCGAGTACCGTTGCTTGATTTCGGATCGTGGCGTCGACCTCGTCGACACGGCGAGCGCTCGATTCGCCGGAGCGGTTCGCGCTAGTCGCTGTGATCGGCCCCGTTCGGCGGGCGAGCGTGCGGGCGAGATCGTGATCCGGGATCCGGATCCCGACACGATCGCCCCCGTCGACGAGGATATCGGGGATACGGTCGGTCCGCTCGACGAGCACTGTCACCGGGGCGGGGAGGAACCGCTCGCAGAAGCGCCGCTCGCGCTCCGCCATCCGGGTGTAATCGGCGGCCGCGGCCAGCTCCGGTACCGCCATCGAGACGGGGTTTCGTCGCGACCGCCCCTTCGCCTCGAAGACCCGTTCGACCGCTTCCGGGTCCAGTGCGTCGGCCCCGAGGCCGTACACCGTCTCTGTCGGGTAGACGACGAGATCGCCGCGACGGAGCGCCGCCACCGCGTCGGTGAGATCTGGATCGCTCACAGCTCCTCGATCGCAGCCTCGATCTCGTCGTACGGCGGGAACTCGGGCCACTCGGTCGCGACCCAGCCTGTCTTGATCGTCCGGTCGGCGTCGAGGACGAAGACGGCGGGCCGGGGTTCCTCGATTCCGGCCATTCCGTCGAGTTCGTGGTCGATGCCGTACGCTTCGCCGACGCCGTTGGCGGGATCGGAAAACAGCCGGAAGCCCTCGAGGTCCCACTCCTCGAGGAATCTAGCGTGCTCGTACGGCGTCGAGATCGAGACCCCGACGATGTCGGCGTCGTACTCGTCCCAGCCCCGGTCGCGGATCTCCTGCCAGATGTACGTCGACGGGAAATCGCCGTCCATCGGGTGGAACACGAGGACAACGGGGCCTGTCGCGGTCAGTTCCGACAGCGAGGCGTCTTCCCAGTACTCATGATCGACGAGCGGGCGCGTGAAGTCGGGCGCCGTCTCGCCGATCTCGGGGTGGTCGGCGTGGCCGAGGTCGGTCACATCGAACTCGAGGTTCATTCGGCATCACCGCCCACCGGAGCGTTCATCGGTGTCGGTTCCGGTTCGGGGCCGTCCTCGCCGTACGTGGTTTCGATGTACCGCACGATATTCGCGCTCTCGGTCATCGTGACGCCCGTTCGGTCGTCGACGATCGCGGGGACCGTCCGGGAGCCGGTGAGCCGCTTGACCGCGTCGCGCCGGGAGTGACGCGCCTCGACGAACCGCGATCGGTACGGGATCTCGAGGTCGTTCAACACGCGGACGACGCGCTCACAGAACGGGCACGCCTGTAGTCGATACAGCGTAATCGCTGTCTCGGAGTCGGTCATGTATACCCGTTCGGCCGGCACTCGTCTAAGTGTATCGCCGATCGAGGGCACAACCCGCCGACACCCGTGTCTGGCCGCCGGTTCGGGGCAGGACTGTGGCCGCGTTCGCCCCCCATGGCAAGCCTTAATCACACCCCGCATCAAACCCGTACGTCTATATGGGCTCTCTCACGTGGAACGCCGCCGTTATAATACAGATCGGCTCCGGCGCCGGTGAACTCCCGTTCAGCGACACGACGGTGGCGATCCTCGGTGGGGGCGTCATTCTCCTCCTGTTGGGTTTTTCAGCGTTCTTTTCATCGTCTGAGATCGCGATGTTCTCGTTGCCGCCACATCGCGTCGACGCGATGGTGTCAGACAACATGCCCGGTGCAGAGACGCTAAAACGGCTGAAGGACGACCCCCATCGCCTGCTCGTCACTATCCTCGTCGGCAACAATATCGTCAACATCGCGATGTCGTCGCTGACGACAGGACTGTTGGCAACGTACTTCCTCACGCAGGGACAGGCGGTTTTCGCGTCTACGTTCGGGATCACGGCGCTCGTGTTACTCTTCGGCGAGAGCGCACCGAAGTCCTACGCCGTCGAGAACACCGAATCGTGGGCGCTTCGCATCGCCCGGCCGCTGAAGTACTCGGAGTACCTTCTGCTCCCGCTGATCGTCACGTTTGATTATCTGACCCGGCAGGTCAACCGGATCACCGGCGGACGGGGCGAGATCGAATCCACGTACGTCACCCGCGAGGAGATCCGCGATATCATCGAAACCGGCGAGCGCGCCGGGGTCTTAGAGGAGGACGAGCGCGAGATGCTCCAGCGGATCTTCCGGTTCACGAACACCATCGCAAAGGAGGTGATGACCCCGCGGCTGGATATGGACGCCGTCCCGAAGAACGCAACCGTCGACGAGGCGATTCAAGAGTGCGTCCAGTCGGGACACACGAGACTCCCGGTGTACGATGAAAGCCTCGACAACGTCCTCGGGATCGTTCACATCTCCGATCTGATTCGCGATTCCACCTACGGCGAACGGGACGACATCAGCCTCGAGGACCTGATCGAGGAGACGCTCCACGTCCCCGAGTCGAAGAACGTCGACGAGTTGCTCGCCGAGATGCGCGAACAGCGGATGCGGATGGTCGTTGTCATCGACGAGTTCGGGACGACGGAGGGGCTCGTCACCATGGAGGACGTCACCGAGGAAATCGTCGGAGAGATACTTCAGGCCGGCGAGGAGGAGCCGATCGAGTTCGTCAGCGACAACGAGGTGATCGTCAAGGGAGAACTCAACATCGACGAGGTCAACGAGGCGCTCGATATCGACATCCCGGAGGGCGAGGAGTTCGAGACCATCGCTGGGTTCGTTTTCAACCGAGCGGGTCGCCTCGTCGAGGAGGGCGAGCGCATCGAGTACGACGGGCTCGAAATCCACGTCGAGCGCGTCGAGAATACCCGGATACTGAAGGCCCGGATAGTCCGAACCGACGAATACGATCGGACCCGCTCCGACGCCGAACCGGAGGCCGAGTCTGAGGACGCTCCCATCGAGTAACGACTCTCAGAGGAGCGCGGTCACGCCGGTATACAGCCCGAAGCTCAGTACCCCCGCCCCGAGCAGCGACGCGACCCACGCCAGAACGGTGTACCCCATCTTGCGACCGCTGACGCCGCCGGTTCCGGCGGCCGCTCCGGCACCGATGACCGCCGAGACGATGATCTCGTTGAACGAGATCGGCACGCCGAGCAGGATCGCGGTCTGGGCGATGGCGAACGAGGGGATCAGCGCCGCGATCGAGCGACGCGGCCCCAGCGAGGAGTAGTCCAGTGCGATCGCCTTGATCATCCGGGGGGCAGCCGTCCACGAACCGGCCAGCAGGCCGAGGCCGCCGCCGAACAACAACGCGATGAGCGGGATCGCGATACCGGCCGTATCGAACAGCGGCAATAGCGGCCCGAGGGCGAGGCCAACCTGGCTGCCACCGGCCGAGAAGGCGACGAGGCCGCCCAACGCCAACAGGAAGTGCCGCTGGCCGGCCGAGGTGTCGTTCCGCATGTCCAGCCCCATCGCCCCGGCGACGGCGGTCGCAACGGCGACGGTGACAGCAATCCGGCCGGGCGTCCCGGCGGAGACCGTCCCGGCGAGGCTCTGGGCGACGCCCGGCGGCCCGAGCAACACGAACTCCACGTTCGCGAGAATCGCCCCCACGAGTGCGGCGAGGGCCGGGGTGGCGACGCCGTCGGGCACGGACTCGCGCCGGAGCAGTTTTGCGGTGCCGTAGGCGATGCCGCCGCCGACGAACGGCGTCATCGTCCAGACAGCCACGATCTCGTAGTACTTTGCCCACGCCGGCCCGCCACCCATCGCCAACCCCGCGCCGACGACGGCCCCGGTGACGGTGAAGGCGGTCGCGATCGGGTAGCCGGTGAACACCCCGAAGGCGACCAGTCCAGCCGCGATCGAGAGCGCGACGATGGCGGCGACCGGCGAGAGGGTCGTCCCGACGACGAGGTCGCGTCCGACCGCCTCGGTGACGTTCGCGCCCTGCAGTGTCGCGCCGAGTAGCCCGAGAATTCCGACGAAGAACCCGGCACGCATGACCGAGATCGCGTTCGCGCCGACGGCCGGAGCGAAGGGGGTCGACCCCGACGATCCGGCACCGATCGCCCAGGCCATAAAGAGACTCGCCCCGCCGGCAGCCAGAAAGGTCGCGGCCGTCGCTGCTTCCATTGACGGCCGCTCTTCTTCGCGGCCATATAAATACCCGTCGGACGCGGCTCGCCGGTCACGAGTCCGGCGACGAAAGCGGTATATCCTGTCCGTTCCGAGCGACGCCCGTGCCAGACACGGACGCCGGAGGGGGCGCTGGCGACGATACTACCGCGGACGCGTACGCGACGATCGCCGGGCAGGCAACGTCGCACTTTACCGTCCAAGGCTCGGAGTTTATCGGCCACGCGGCCCCGGTGGAGACCATCGAGTCCGCCGAGTCGTTTGTCGATTTGATCCGCGACGAATACGCCGACGCGACCCATAATGTACCCGCCTACCGCGTGCGGGCGGACCCGTTCAGGGAATACGCCTCCGATGACGGCGAACCCTCCGGCAGCGCCGGCAAACCGATGCTGTCGGTGTTGGCGGGTCGAGACCTCGAGAACGTCTGTGTTGTCGTCACACGGTACTTCGGGGGAACCGAACTCGGCGTCGGCGGGTTGGTCCGGGCCTACTCCAAGGCGACGAAGGACGCCCTCAATGCGGCCGAGACGATCCGCCGCCGGCCACAGATGCGGTTCCGGGCGATCGTCGGCTACGACGACTCCGGGACGGTTCGGGGAATCCTCGAGAGCGAGGACGCGACATTCGAGGCCGACTACGGAGCACGGGTCAGTTTCGACGTATCGGTTCCCGTCGCGGCGGCCGAGGGCCTCCTTGATCGGCTTCGAAGCGCGACCAGCGACCGGATCGATGTCGACGACCGCTGACGGGCATCGGGGGCGGTTCGAACGCTCGAAACGATACACGTCGTGTCGGCTTTAACTGAGACGTTCGATTCCGGTGGCCACCGGGTCTGCCGTCCGTCTGACGTTTCGGACGGAAACAAATCACCACGGGGAAGCCGGTTCCAGACGAAAGGAAGGGGTTGTTATGCGGTCACGTCCCGAACGCCCGGTCGCCCGCGTCGCCGACGCCCGGGACGATGTAGCCGTCTTCGTCGAGCCGTTCGTCGATGCTGACCGTCAGGATGTCGGCCTCCGGGAACGACTCTTCGACACGGACGAGCCCTGGCGGGGCACTGACCGCCGAGAGGACGACGAGGCGCTCCGGGTTGCCGGTTTCGAGTACTTCCTCTATAACTGCGACCATCGTGCTCCCCGTCGCAAGCATCGGGTCCGCGACGATGACCGTGTCTTCCTCGTCGATGTCCGGCAGTTTGACGTAATCGACCGTAATTGGGAACGTCCCGTCCTCGTCCATTCCGGCAGTCTCGTCGCGGCCAGCCGAGATAACACCCTGCCGGGCGCGCGGGAACGCTTCGACGAGTCCCTCGACAAACGGCGTCGCCGCCCGCAGGACGTTCACGATGACGACGTTCTCTAACCCTTTGACGACCTCGCCGGTCGTCTCGGCCAACGGAGTCGTGATCGAGACGTACTCAGTATCCATCATCCCGTCGATGATCTCGAACCCGCAGAGGCGGCCGAGTTCGATCAAGCCGTTTCGGAACGACACCTGGTCGGTGTCGCTTGACCTGAGTTCCGAGAGAGTGTGCTTCGCCAGCGCATGTGTGATGACGTGAGCGTCACCACGGTCCTCAATTGGCATAGCGGTATAGGGTCCGCCGCCGGCTTAAAGCCCCGCCGTGCCCCGGAGCCGATGGTATAAAGTTGTTCGACACGTTACGGGAGGTAGCATGGACGTCGAGGAGAGCGTCTCGGGGTTCAAACTCCGGGGAACCTGGGGCGAAATCGTCGAACACGGCGAGCGGATTACCCGCGCGCTGAAGGACCTCCGTAACGGGTCCGAGGTGGTCGACAAAGAGGCCCTTGAGGAATGGGACGAGTGGCGACCGAAGGCGGACGAGCGCCTCGGCGAGGACGTTAGCAAAAAGACCGCAGAACAGGCCAGCGTCGGCGAGGGCGAGGGCGAAAAGGCCGGCAAGGCCCCGGACGAGGACCTCAAGACGGCCAGCGAGAAGCTGACCGACTCCTACGAGCAACTTGAGGAGCCTACCGAGGCGGTCAACGAGTGGCGCAAATCGATAAATTACGTGGCGCGGGCCGCCGACTCAGCCACCCGCAAAGCGCTTCGAAAGGTCGAGGGCGGCGTCTACGAGAACGTTATGACGCAGATGTCGCCGTACTACTTCGACAATCAACTCATCAGCGCGAACCTCAACCGCGCCGACGCCGACGCCGGGGAGTACGTCTTCGAGATCAACGTCAACGACGACGACCTAAAGATCCGCGTCTCGAACAAACTCGCCGACTACGAGGCGTCGGTCGACCGCTGGCACGTCGACACCCCAAAGGAGACCGACATCGCCGAGGCGGTCGAGGGCCACTCGCCGCCGGAAGCGAAGACGACGGACGGCGGCTCCGACCCGAACCGCACCTGAAAGCGGCTTGAATCGGGGGCGCGCCGACTCCAACCCCCTTTTCCAACTCACAGCCAGCCGTGCTCCCGCAGTTATTGGATGGAGACCCGACGGACGAACGGTAGATCCCGGATTTCGGTTATCAACGCCCCCTCAAGTTCCGCGTCGGTAACGACGTAGAGAACTGGATCATCGGTGAACTCCGGGTCCTCGCTTATTGTCTGGCGGATCGAGACATCGTTCTCCGCGAGCAGCCCCGTCACCCGTGCGACGATTCCGGACTCGTCGGCGTCGACGACCTCTACCGTGAGGACCGTCAGGTCCAACACCGGTGCAAGGTCCATGAGCGAGGCGATCGAAGAGATATTTTGAAAGATCCGCCGGAGTTGGTCGTCCGCGAGGATCGCGTCGGTCGTCGCGTCGACGACCCGCCGGTCGACCCCGATCTCGCGGGCGATCCCGGTGTTCGGGATCTCGATGCCCCCGGAGACGACGCGCCCCTCGTCGTTGACCGAGAACCCCCGCTCAAGCAGCAAGCGGATCACCGCCTGCTGGCTGGGGCTGTCCTCGAACTTTCGCATGATCTCGTCGAACATTATTCAACGCGTTGGGGGCGAGCCTGTTGTCAGTTGCGTCTGGCCGCCCGGCGTCTCACCGCCCCACGTCCCCGACCCCGGAACCGAACGCGTTTTGACTTCTCGGACGCCTACCCGGCGTATGGGGACCGATCTGGACGTCGCCGAACTGTTCGACCGGATGCCGTTCAACGACCATCTGGGGATCGAGTTGCGCGAGGTCGGCGAGGGCCACGCCGTCGGGGAGCTTGACCTGTCGAGCGAGCACTCTTCGAGCCCGGACCGGATGATCGCCCACGGCGGCGTCGCGTACGCGCTGGCCGACACCGTCGGCGGTGCCGCCGTCATCGCGGCGAACGGGGCGGTGACCCCGACGATCGACATGCGGATCGACTACCTCGCCCCGGCGACCGACGGCACCCTTCGCGCGGAGGCGACGGTCCTCAAAAACGGTGACAACGTCGCCGCCGTCGGGGTCACTGTCACGGACGACGACGGTCGGAAGATCGCCACCGCACGCGGGACGTACAAGTCCGGCGGCGGCGAGGGCGATACCGCCTGGCGCGGATCGGGCGGCCCGTGACAGTTCAGGGTGCTCACGTCCGCCGTCGGCGTGCCAGCTCCGACGTAACTCAACTGGCCGAACCGCGGGGCTATTTATGTACCAGTTGGTGAAGACAGCGAAACAGTCTTCTCTGTTTTCTGTTAGGTAGTGCCGTGCAGGATGTGGGGCTATCTCTTACCCATAATCCAACGATTGAGAGAAAAATTAACTCAAACGAGAAATTTGAGAAAGAAACCGGCCAGGAAGCAATTATTATTTTCTGTCACACCACAGCTGGTTCATAAGTGTCCTTGGAACGCTACACAGCGACCGTGGATTACGTCAACCGCATGCTCGCCAACTACTACGCTTATCACGCCGGGATGCGGGCCGTCGGGGGCTGACAGAGGTTGGCCACCGAGAGACTACGCGTTGTCCGTGGGACGGATAACCTCGATACGCTCAAGTAACCGGAACTGGGCTCAAGGGGCGCTGAGCGCGAGGCGCGTCGGCTGGCTGAGCGGGCCGTGTGGTTCGAGTGGAGAGAGGTAGCGACGATCATAGTTCCGTTGGAGTGACATCGACGAACGAGCTAATCAAAACGGCAACGACCAACACGACCACCGCAACCGAGACGGCCGCAAACGGAACCACGAACTAGCCCCGACATCCGGAGGTATATGTAATCTCGTAGAGTGCGGCAGAATGGCTCCCGAGAGTATACATACCTGCCCTAATCGGCGGCAGCCACAGGATGATGTAACTACGGGCAGCGCGGGCAACGCGGTAACGCGGGCGAACGATTAGTACCATTCGGCTCGAAGAGCCCTCTGTGACCGACGGACGATCGACAGACGGAGCGAAAACAGACGGGGATGGGTCCA
>NZ_JBKEGK010000101.1:0-8758 GCF_046710025.1 Natronomonas sp.
GACGAGGCGGTGGAAGAACAGATCGAGGCCATCGCGGGGGCCGAGGGCATCGAGATCACCGACGACGGGATGGACGCTCTGGTGTACGCCGCCGCGGGCGACATGCGAAAGGCGATCAACGGGCTGCAGGCCGCCGCCGTCATGGGCGGCGTCGTCGATGAGGAGGCCGTCTACACGATCACCTCGACAGCTCGCCCCGAGGAGATCGAAGCGATGGTCTCCGAGGCGCTCGACGGCGATTTCACGGCCGCGCGCGCGAAACTCGACGCGCTGTTGACCGACGTCGGGATCGCCGGCGGGGACATCATCGACCAGATGCACCGCTCGGTCTGGGACTTCGACCTCGGCGAGCGCGAGGCCGTCCGGCTGATGGAGCGCGTCGGCGAGGCTGACTACCGAATCACGGCGGGGGCGAACGAGCAGATCCAACTTGAGGCGCTGCTCGCGTCGCTTTCGCTCGACGCCGAGTAGCCGGCGGTTCCCTCGCCGCCACCACTGTCGCCGCCCACGGCTCCGGCAATCGAGCCCTTTAGAACCGGGGCACCCCTCGGTCCGACGTGGACTCTTCCCGTATCGTCCCGGAGTTTCCCGCGCCGTCGTTCCGCGGTACGCAGGAGCGGGCGCTCCGTGACATCCGTGAGGCGTTCGAGGCCGGCAACGACGTCGTCCTCGTGCGAGCGCCGACGGGCAGCGGAAAGTCGCTTCTGGCTCGGGCTATCGCGGGCTGTGCCCGCCGCGACGGCGAGGGCGCGCCGAGCCTCCCGACAGGGGCGTACTACACCACGCCGCAGGTCTCCCAACTGGACGACGTCGCGGGCGACGAGTTGCTCTCGGACCTCTCGATAATCCGGGGGAAGTCGAACTACTCGTGTATCCTGCCGGGCGACACCTCGACGCCGGTCGATCGCGCGCCCTGTGCCCGCGAACGCGGTTTCGATTGTCCGGTCCAACACCGCTGTCCGTACTTCGCCGACCGGGCGAGCGCCTCGAACGGACCGATCGCGGCGATGACGCTTGCGTACTTCATGCAGACCGCCGGTAGCGAGGTGTTCGGTGAGCGCGACGTCGTCGTGATCGATGAGGCGCACGGCCTCCCGGAGTGGGCCGAGATGTACGCGACGATCGAACTCTCGCCGACCACCGTCCCCGTCTGGGGGAGCTGCCAGCCACCCGATATCGAGGACGTCTCCGACGTCGAGCCCTACGCCGAGCGCCTGCTCGACGCCTGCAGCCGGCGACAGGAGGAACTCCGCGGGTTTGTCGAGTTGACCGAAGCGCAGACCGAAGAGCGTGACCAGCTGGCGACGCTGGTCCGTGATCTCGGGTGGTTTCTCGAGGATCTCCGGGACTCCGACAGCCCGACTGTGTGGGTTGCGGATCAGTCGGATCGTGCGAGCGGGGACCCCCGCGGCGGCACGATCTCGATCAAGCCGCTCGATCCGGCCCGGTACCTCCACCACACGGTCTGGGACCGCGGCCGCAAGTTCGCGCTGCTGTCGGCGACGATGCTCGACAAGGACGCGTTCTGCCGGGGGGCCGGCCTCAACCCCTCGACCGTCGCGCTGGTCGACGTTCCCCACACGTTTCCGGTCGAGAACCGACCGCTCTACGATGTCACACAGGGAAAAATGACCTACGAGCATCGCGGCGAGACGCTGTCAAAGGTGGCCCGCACGGTCGTCCGGCTGATGGCGCACCACGACGACGAGACGGGGCTGATCCACGCCCACTCCTACGACATCGCCGACCGACTCGTCGAACGGCTTGAGGAGTTCGGCGTCGGCGACCGGGTCCGCAGCCACGACTCGGAGACCCGCGACGCCGCCCTCTCCGGCTGGAAGCGGAGTTCCGACCCGGACGTGTTTGTCTCGGTCAAGATGGAGGAGGCACTCGACCTTCGGGGCGATCTCTGCCGGTGGCAGGTACTGTGTAAGGCCCCCTACCCGAACACCAACGACTCGCGCGTCGCCCGGCGACTCGAGGACGGCCAGTGGGCGTGGTACTACCGGGCGGCGTTGCGGACGGTGATCCAAGCCTGTGGTCGGGTCGTTCGCGCGCCCGACGACTACGGCGCGACGTATCTCGCAGACGAGTCGCTGCTCGACCTCTTCGACCGGGCGCGAAGCGACATGCCCCCGTGGTTCGAGGCGCAGGTTGATCGGCTCTCTCGCCCCGACTTGCCGCCGTTTGACCCCGCCCAGGCTGTCGGAAACGCCGACCGTCCCCGTGGATCACGCCGGTCGAACGCGGGGGGCATCGACGATCATCCCCTCTCTGACGTCTGGGGCGAGGAATAACGACCCCTACACACACAAGTAGCCGGCAGCCGAACCGACCCGCGTGAGCCGAGCCGAGCGCGCCCGCCTGTCAGCCGTCGTCTTTGTTGTTCTCTTCACGCAGTTGCTGGTCTACCCCGGCGTCGACCGCCTCGTCGACGCGCTCGGCGGGGCACCGACGATCGACGCCGGAACCGCGTTCTTGGCGGTTCAGCTCGGGGCGTTCGTCCTGTTTTCGGCCGTCTGGGGGGCGCTTTCGGACCGGGTCGGCCGGCGGATTCCGTTCATCGTTGCCGGGGCGACCGGCGGGACGGTGGCCTATCTCGCTCTCGCGGCATCCGTCGTCACCGGCGTTGGCGATTTCCGAATCGCGCTCGCCCTCCGGTTTTTCGAGGGCGCGTTCACCATCGGCGCGTTTTCGCTGTCGGTCACGATGCTCATGGATCTCGACGGCGGCCACGGCAAAAACATGGGCGCGGCAGGGATCGCGATCGGGGGTGGGGCCGCTCTCGGCGCACCGGTCGGTGGACAGCTATACGCGCTTGGCCCGCTTGCGCCGATCCTCGTCGCAGCCGGCCTGCTTTCGATCGTCGCCGTCGCCGTCTCGACGCTCCCCGACCGAGCCACGGAACAGCGACGGGACATAGCGGAGGCGATCGACGGCTTCCGGGGGCGACCTGGACTCCTCGTTCCGTTCGCGTTCGGCTTCGCCGATCGGTTCGCAGCCGGATTTTTTGGGCTCGTCGGAACGTTCTATTTCCGGGACGCGTTCGGACTCGATCCCGCCGGGATCGGGCTGTTGCTCGCGTGCTTTTTTGTTCCGTTCGCGCTGTTGCAGTACCCCCTTGGAGCGCTGTCTGACCGGATCGGCCGGGTGTTCCCGATCGCCGCCGGATCGGTCGGGTTCGGCGCGGCGATCCTCGGTGTCGGCTTGGCGCCGACGGTCTCATCCGCCGCGCTCGGGATGGTCGCGGTCGGCGTCCTCGGAGCGCTTGTCGCGCCCGTGACGATGGCACTCGTGACCGATCTGGTCGACGACGACGAGCGCGGCGCCGCCATGGGCGGATTCAATATCTTTGGGAGCCTCGGCTTTCTCGGCGGGATTCTCGTCGGCGGATGGCTCGCGACTCGATACGGCTACCTCGCCGCCTTCGTCGTCGCGGGCGGCCTTGAGATCGCAATCGCGATGGTCACGCTTCCGGCGCTCTTCCGGATCGCCCCCCGGACGTCCGGCCCGAGGGGGACCGAAAAGTGACAGCTTCCCACGATTCGACGCCAGGCACGGGGCCATGAGGGTTAGACACAGTGCGAGGACGTCGGCCGCATCGCCTGGGAGCGCCCGAACGGACAGCGTCGGATCAAAAATACCATGGCCGTCCCGGCCGACGTTCCGCGTATCAGGTGACCCCCGTGAGCAAAAAACGCGAATACAACGACGAGTACCCGGACAAGACGCTGTATCTCCCCGGCCCGACCGAGGTTCCCGAAGACGTTATCGACGCGATGGCCGAACCGGTGTTCGGCCACCGGATGGACCGGATGACGGACCTCTATACGACTATCGTTGAGGACACCAAGGAGTTCCTCGGGACGCAAAACGACGTGATCATTCTGACCGCCTCCGGCACCGAGTTCTGGGAGGCGACGACGCTCAACCTCGTCGAGGATCGCATGCTCGTCCCGACCTCCGGGGCGTTCAGCGAGCGGCAGGCCAACGTCGCCGAACGCCTCGGCAAGGATGTCGACCGCATCGACTACGAGTGGGGCACGGCGGTCAAACCCGAGGACGTCCGGGACGCCCTCGAAGCCAGCGACGGGGGCTACGACGTCGTCGGCATGGTGATGAACGAAACGTCGACCGGCGTCCGCAACCCCGTCGAGGAGATCGGCGACCTCATCGGCGAGTACCCGGACACCTACTTCGTCGTCGACGCCATCTCCTGCCTCGGCGGCGATCTCATCGACATCGAGGCTCACAACATCGACTGCATCTTCACATCTGTCCAGAAGGCCTTCGCCATGCCGCCGGGACTTGCCGTCTGCACTGTCAGCGACGAGGCGTACGAACGCGAGGTCCAAAAGGGAGAGTCGTCGTGGTACGGCGGGTTCCGCCGGTGTCTCGATTACTACGACCGGAAAGGCCAGACCCACTCGACGCCGGCGATTCCGCTCATGCTCGCCTACCGAAAGCAAATGAAACACATGTTGGAGGAGTCCCACGAGGGGCGCGACGAGCGCCACCGCGAAATGGCCTCGTACACCCGTGAATGGGCTCGTGAGCACTTTGACCTCTACCCCGAAGAGGGGTACGAGTCCCGGACTGTGACCTGCATCGAGAACACGCAAGGGATCGATGTCGCCGAAACGATCGAGCGGGTCAGCGAGGAGTACGACATGGTCTTTTCGAACGGCTACGGAGATATCGGCGAGAAGACGTTCCGAATCGGGCATATGGGCGAACACACCGTTGAGAGCATCCAAGCCCTAACCGACGCGATCGAGGACGTCGCGGATCTCTAGCTGTTCGTTCCTGATGTTCGGGGGCGCTCGATGACCCGATGACAGTCGATTTTTCAACGCCGCCGTCGAATTTACGCCAATGGATGCACCCGACGACAACCCCTACGTTCGGGACCCGCCGCGCTCCTTCGAGCCGGCCGACAACCTTGACCCGGCGGCGGCGGAACAGCAGATCGAGCACCTCCGCGAGGCGATCCGGTATCACGACCACCGGTACTACGAACGCGCGGATCCGGTGATTTCTGATCGGGCGTACGATACGCTCTTCGATCGGCTGCTCGAACTCGAGGAGACGTTTGATTTTCGCTCGGAGACGAGCCCGACACGACGGGTGGGCGGACGGCCGATCGACGAACTCGACACCGTCGAGCACGTCGCCCCGATGCGCTCGATCGACTCTTCTGTCGAGGAAGCCGACCTCCGCGCGTTCGACGAACGGGTTCGTGACCGACTGGTCGAGTCCGGATACGACGGGCCGATCGGGTACCTCTGTGAGCCGAAGTTCGACGGGCTCTCCGTCGAGTTGGTCTACGAGGACGGCGAGCTTGACCGAGCGGTCACCCGCGGCGACGGCAACGAGGGTGACGACGTGACGGCGAACGTCCGTACTATCCGATCTATCCCCCTTGAGCTGCGGGGTGATCCGCCGGCGTTCCTCGCGGTCAGGGGTGAGGTGTTCATGCCGAAGGCGGCGTTTCAGGCGTACAACCGCGAGCGGATCGAGCGCGGCGATGACCCCTTCGCGAACCCACGCAACGCCGCCGCCGGGACGCTCAGACAACTCGACCCGTCGGTCACCGCCGACCGACCGCTCGCGTGTTTCGTCTTCGGGATCCTCGATGACGGCGGCCAAGGGCTCGAAACGCGCAAAGCGCAGCGAGCGGCCGTCAAGCAGTGGGGGTTCCGGACGGACGAACACACGCGACCTGTCGAGGACATCGACGGCGCGGTGGCGTTTCGCGACGAGATGCTTGAGCGTCGGGACGATCTGGACTACGAGATCGACGGCACCGTCATCAAGATCGACCGACTCGACGCCTGCGAGATGCTCGGATCGACCGCCCGTGCCCCGCGGTGGGCGTTCGCCTACAAATTCCCGGCGCGCTCGGAGGTGACGACCGTCCGGGACATCGTCATCCAGGTCGGACGGACTGGCCGACTGACGCCGGTCGCCCTGCTGGACCCGGTCGATGTCTCCGGTGTCGAGGTGTCGCGGGCGACGCTGCACAATCCCGAACAGATCGCCGAACTCGGCGTCGATGTCGGCGACACCGTCCGAATCAAACGCGCCGGCGACGTGATCCCCTACGTCGAGGCGGTGATCGACGGCGGCGAGGGATCGTTCGAGTTCCCGGAGTCGTGTCCGGTCTGTGAGAGCCCCATCGAGCGCGAGGGTCCGATGGCGTTCTGTACCGGCGGGGTTGGCTGTCCGGCACAGCTCCGGCGGGCGATTCAACACTACGCCGCCCGGACAGGCCTCGACATTGAGGGGCTCGGCGAGAAGGCAGTCGACCAACTGATCGACGCGGGTCTCGTCGAACGACTTCCGGATCTCTACTCGCTCTCAGCCGACGACCTCGCCGATCTCGACGGGTGGGGTGAGACGAGCGCCGAGAACCTACTGTCGGCGATCGATGCGAGCCGGGAGCCGGAACTCGCGGCGTTTCTCTCCGCGCTCGGCGTTCCGAACGTGGGACGGGCGACCGCCGCCGACATCGCCCGCCACTTCGGGACGCTCGATACAGTCATGGCTGCCGACGAGGACGAGTTGCGCGATGTCGACGGGATCGGCCCAACTGTGGCGAGCGAGATCGCCGAATTCTTCAACAGCGAGCGGAACCGGAAGGTGATCGACGACCTTCGCGACGCCGGCGTCGAGCCACAGCCGACTGAAACCGCCGGAGGAACGCTTGAGGGGATGACGTTCGTCTTCACCGGCTCGCTTGACGGGCTGACCCGCGGAGAAGCCCAAGAGCTGATTGAGCGACACGGCGGCTCGGCGACGTCGAGTGTGTCCGGGAACACGGACTACCTCGTTATCGGCGACGACCCCGGTCGGAGCAAGCGCGAGGCCGCCGCCGAACACGATGTCCCGATTCTCGAACAGCCGAGGTTCGAAGCGTTGCTCGCCGACCACGACATTGAGGTGTAGCGAACAGGCGGAACAGAACGGCCGATGACCCGTGTTCCGCGGCCCGAGGGCGCGCTCCCGCTTCGGCGGATCACCGGCAATCGCTCAGAGCATACGGGTAGTGCCTCCGTGTTCGGTTATAAACTGTAGTACGGGTCGTGGCTCAACACTGCTGAACTCACACGACGCCGACGGTAACTCCTATCACCATCGCGCGCCCCAGTAGAAACGATGGGTGTCCTCAATACGATCCGGCAGGTGCTTGGACTCGGCGTGGAGACGGACGCGACTCGAGAGGCGGATCCCGAAGATCTGTTCGGGATGTCGACGGCGTACCTGTCGATGGAGGCCGACCTCGGATTCGTGCCCACGGGCGAGGCCGCGCTCTGTTTCGCGGATGTCGACAGCACCGCCTTCCGGGAGGCGCGCTCGGATGTCGAGGCCGTACTGGAGATCGGACAAGAGGAAACGGGAACGGCCGCGTCGTTCATTGAGGACAGCCACGGCTACAGTTGGGTCGTCTTGCGGGACCCTGACTTCGAGGACTTGGTCACTAGTGTCCACTTCGCCGCGGATACGCTCATTGAGGGGGGATTCGGCTCTCGGCTGTTGGCTGCGCTGTTCTCCTTCGACCGGGATAGAACGACGGCGTACTGGGTGTATTCGTTCCGCCGGGGCGCGTACTACCCGTTTGTCCCGACTGGTGGCCGCGAGCGCGATAGTGCGCTTGAGTTCAAACTCGAGAGCAACCTCGACGGGGAACTCGAAACCGAGGCCGACACCTCCTATTGGTACCCCATGTGGCCGGACGGCGACGCTCATCCCTGGGGATGACCGACCGCCGGCACAGCGGGTATCTCATCTAAATGTTCTGTTTGACGGACGATGTCCCCCGACGCAGTACCTCGGTTTTACTTTCACAAAGCTGTTAACGAGACTTTATGTATCGGGCGGCCCCAGGGACGGGTATGGCAGCAAGCGGCGAAGACCTAGAGGAACTCCCGGGAGTCGGCCCCGCGACGGCCGACAAACTCCGTGAGAACGGCTACGAGTCGTATCAAAGCATCGCGGTCGCCGGCCCGGCGGAGCTTTCGAACACCGCCGACGTCGGGGAATCGAACGCCAACGACATCATCCAAGCCGCCAGAAACGCGGCCGACATCGGCGGCTTCGAGACCGGCACGGACGTGCTCGAGCGGCGCGAACAGATCGGAAAGCTCGAATGGCTCATCCCAGAGATCGACGAGATGCTCGGCGGCGGCGTCGAGACCCAGTCGATCACCGAGGTGTACGGCGAGTTCGGAGCCGGCAAATCACAGATCACTCACCAGCTCGCGGTCAACGTTCAACTCCCGAGCGAGGCCGGTGGCCTCGGCGGGCGCTGTATCTTCGTCGACAGCGAGGATACGTTCCGACCCGAGCGGGTCGAGGAGATGGTCCGGGGGCTCTCCGACGACGTCCTTGCGGCGGCGATGGACGATCAAGAAATCGAGGGGACTCCTGACGATGAGGACGCGATGGAAGAGCTCATTCAGGCGTTTCTCGACAAGATCCACGTCGCGAAGGCGTTCAATTCCAACCACCAGATCCTGCTGGCGGAGAAAGCAAAGGAGATCGCCGCCGAATACGAGGACGACGAGTACCCGGTTCGGCTGGTCTGTATCGACTCGCTGACCGCGCACTTCCGCGCGGAGTACGTCGGCCGGGGCGAACTCGCCAACCGCCAACAGAAACTCAACAAACATCTTCACGACATCGAACGGGTGGGCAACCTATACAACGCCGCGACGGTCGTCACGAACCAGGTCCAGTCGAACCCCGACGCCTTCTT
>NZ_JBKEGK010000102.1:0-8689 GCF_046710025.1 Natronomonas sp.
CGACGATATCCGCGAGCTATCCCAAGAGGAACTCGCAGATATCGACGGGATCGGCAACGCGCTTGCAGCCCGTATCAAGGCCGACGTCGGCGACCTCGAGGTCGCTTCCGAGACGGAGGCCGAGGTCGAAGACGAGACGCCCGAGGTGGCTGAGGAAGCCGACGAGGACGTCGAGACCGAACTGCGACCCCGAGGGCTGGCCGACAAGACCCCGGATCTCTCCAAGGAGGAAGAGCGGCTGCTCACGCAGCGAAAACGCGTTGGCAATCCGCAGTTTAATCGGCAGGACTACCACATGAAAAAGCGGACGCCGGAGTCGTGGCGTCGCCCCCGCGGCGCGCTGTCGAAGCAGCGCCGCGGCGTCAATGGCAAAGGGCCGAAGGTCAAGCCCGGCTACCGGACGTCGAAGGCTGTCCGCGGCCGTCACCCGAGCGGTTTCGAGGAGGTCCGCGCCGAGAATACGGACGATCTCGAGGGCGTCGACGGCGACCGCGAGGCCGTCCGAATCGGCTCGACGGTCGGCGCGCGCAAGCGCGAGCGCATCGAAGAGCAGGCCGAGGAGGCGGGCATCCGCGTCCTCAATCCGACCTACGTCGAAGTGGAGGTCGAGGAATGACTGATCTGAAAGCACAAAAGCGGCTCGCCGCGGACATCCTCGACGTTGGGGAGAACCGCGTCCGGTTCGATCCGGACGAACAGGCCGAGATTGCCGACGCGATCACGCGCGACGACGTACGTGAGTTGATCGATTCGGGGATCGTCGAGGCCAAGACTGCGACCGGAAACTCCCGCGGCCAGGCCCGAAAGCGACAGGAGAAACGCGCATACGGACACCAGAAGGGACACGGCTCCCGGAAGGGTCGCTCCGGCGGGCGGCAGAGCGACAAGGAGGACTGGCAGAGCCGGATCCGCGCACAGCGCCGCGAGCTTCGCGAGTTGCGCGACACCGGCGAGATAGACAGGTCACAGTATCGCGAACTGTACGATCAGGCCAGCGGTGGCGAGTTCGACAGCGTCGCGGACCTGAACCGATACATAACGGAAACCTACGGAGAACAATAATGGCGACAGGACCACGATACACGGTGCCGATGCGGCGTCGCCGCGAGGCCCGAACGGACTACCATCAGAGGTTGCGCCTGCTGAAATCCGGCAAACCACGCCTGGTTGCTCGCAAGAGCAACAACCACACCAGGGCGCAGCTGATCGTGACGGGCGTCGACGGCGACGAGACGGTTGTCGAGGCCACCTCGGAGGACCTCCCAGCGTTTGGCTGGGAGGCCCCGACGGGGAACCTGCCCGCCGCGTACCTGACCGGCTATCTGGCCGGTCTGCGCGCGGTCGAGGCGGGACTCGAGGAGGCGGTCCTCGATATCGGACTCAACACCGCGACGCCCGGCAACAAGGTGTTCGGAGTACAGGAAGGTGCAATCGACGCGGGGCTGGAGATTCCGCACAGCGAGGACGTCTTCGCCGATTGGCAGCGGACTCGCGGGAGTCACATCGCCGACTACGCGGAGACGCTTGAGGAGGGTCTCTACTCGGGCGAGTTCGACGCGACGGAGCTTCCGGCCCACTTTGACGAGGTGCGAGAGCGCCTGGAGGATGAATTATGAGCAACGGATGGGAGCCGCGAACGCGGCTCGGACAGAAGGTGGCAGACGGCGAGGTATCCTCGATGCAGGACGCGCTGCAGTCGGGGCTCCCGCTGAAGGAACCGGAAATCGTCGATCAGCTCCTGCCGGGGCTGGAAGACGAGGTGCTGGACATCAACATGGTCCAGCGCATGACCGACTCGGGCCGGCGCGTGAAGTTCCGGTGCGTCGTCGTCGTGGGGAACCGCGACGGCTACGTCGGCTACGCGCAGGGCCGCGACGATCAGGTCGGCGGCGCAATCCAGAAGGCGATCGAGGTCGCAAAGATGAATATCATCGACGTGCCGCTCGGTTCGGGATCCTGGGAGGACCGCCCGGGCGGGCGGAACTCGTTGATGCGACGGACGACCGGCAAGGCCGGCTCCGTCGAGGTCGAACTCGAACCCGCACCGCGCGGGCTCGGGCTTGCCGCGGCGCCGACGGTTCGACACGTGCTCGAACTCGCCGGCGTCGAGGACGCCTGGACGAACTCCCACGGTAACACCCGGACGACGCTCAACCTGGCGAAGGCGACGTACAACGCCCTGCAGAACGCCTCCGAGTCTCGGACGCCCGAACACACCCGGAAGATCCGACAGGAGGCGAACGAATGAGAGCGATCGTTCAGCTTCGCGGCGAGGTGAATCAGAGCGAGGCCGTCCACGACACGCTCGGCATGCTCAACCTCCACCGCGTCAACCACGCGACGCTGATCCCGGAGACAGACACCTACGAGGGGATGGTGACGAAGGTCAACGACTGGGTCGCCCACGGCGAGCCCTCGGTCGAGACCGTCGCGTTACTGCTTGAAACCCGCGGCGAACCCGCAGAGGGTGACGCCGATGTCGACGATGCGTGGATCGCGGAGCACACCGACTACGCCGACCTCGGGGCGCTGGCCGAAGCGCTCGCCGACGAGGAGACGACGCTGCAGGCCGAGGGGCTCGCCCCGACGCTGCGGCTGCACCCGCCTCGCGGCGGTCACGACGGCATCAAACATCCGACCACGGAGGGCGGACAACTCGGCCCACATACGACAGCTGAGATCGACGAACTACTGGAGGCGATGCGATAATGACTTCCAAGAAACGACGACAACGCGGCTCCCGGACGCACGGCGGCGGCACGCACAAGAACCGGCGCGGAGCCGGCCATCGCGGCGGCCGTGGGAACGCGGGCCGCGACAAACACGAGTTCCACAACCACGAACCGCTGGGTAAATCCGGATTCAAGCGACCCCAGAAGACCCGTCGGGACATCGAGACGGTCAACCTGCGCGAACTCGACGAGGACATCGCGATCCTCGCCGAGGACGGCGTCGCCGAGGCGACGGACGACGGCTACGCGATCGACGCCCGCGACCTCGTCGACGACGGCCACGAGGCCGACGTCGTGAAGATCCTTGGCGCGGGGCAGGTGTACAACGAACTCGAGGTCGTCGCGGACGCGTTCTCCGAGAGCGCGACCGACGCGCTCGAGACGGCTGGCGGCGAGGCCGTCCTCTCGGACCGGGGCGAGGAACTCGAGGCTGAAGCCGAAAAAGACACAACCGACGAGGACAACGAGGAAGCGTAAATGAGCTGGAAGGAGGCCGCCGAACCGGTACTCACGCGGCTGCCCGCCGTCAAACGGCCCGCCAAGCACGTTCCGTTCAAGCGGAAGATCGGCTGGACCGCGGGCGTGCTCGTGCTGTACTTTTTCCTGACGAACGTCGGGATCTACGGGCTCGGGCAGAACTCCGATATCTTCGGGCAGTTTCGGACGATCCTCGCGGGCGCACAGGGATCGATACTGCAGGTAGGGATCGGCCCGATCGTCACAGCGTCGATCGTGCTACAGCTGCTCGGCGGGGCGGACCTGCTGGGGCTGAACACGGAGGAGAACCCTCGGGATCAGGCGCTGTATCAGGGCCTCCAGAAGCTGCTCGTCATCGTGATGACCACGCTGACCGCCCTGCCGATGGTGTTCGCCGGCTTCCTGCAACCCAGCACACAGATCGCCAACTCGCTCGGCATCTCGACGTCGGCGCTCGGGTGGATCATGTTCCTCCAGATCTTCATGGGCGGAATGTTGATCCTCTACATGGACGAGATCATCTCCAAGTGGGGTGTCGGGAGCGGTATCGGGCTGTTCATTATCGCCGGCGTGAGCCAGCGGCTTATCGGCGGATTCTTCGCCTGGAACGGCCTCGGCACGGGATACGTCGGCTTCTTCCCGCGGTGGGTCGGCATCCTCACCGGCGATGTCGAGATGGGCCCGGTGTTGACGCGGACTGGCCTGTTCGATCTGTTCTTGGGTCCCGGCGAGTTGCTCGCGTTGGTCACGACGCTTCTCATCTTCGGGGTTGTCGTCTACGCGGAGTCCGTCCGGGTGGAGATCCCGCTCAGTCACGCCCGCGTGAAGGGCGCTCGCGGTCGCTTCCCGGTGAAGCTGATCTACGCGAGCGTCCTGCCGATGATCCTCGTTCGAGCCCTGCAAGCGAATATCCAGTTCCTTGGCCGCATTCTCAACGCCCAATGGGCGGGGATGCCGGCTTTGCTTGGTGATTACGCCGGCACCGAGGGCGGTTTCGCCGAACCGACCGGCGGGCTGTTCTACTATCTCGCGCCCATCTACTCCCCGCAGGACTGGATGTGGTGGCTCGGTGAGACCGCCGCCGCACCCTGGAAGATAATGCTCCGGGTCGGCGTTGACCTGACGTTCATGATTGTTGGCGGGGCCATCTTCGCCATCTTCTGGGTCGAGACGACCGACATGGGCCCGCGCGCGACTGCGCGGCAGATCCAAAACTCCGGGATGCAGATCCCCGGCTTCCGGCAGTCGCCGGGCGTCACCGAAAAAGTGCTCGAACGCTATATCCCGCAGGTCACCGTCATCGGCGGTGCCCTCGTCGGACTGCTCGCTGTCATGGCGAACATGCTCGGCACGATTGGACAGGTGTCCGGGACCGGACTCCTGCTCACCGTCTCTATCACCTACAAGCTCTATGAGGAGATCGCCGAAGAGCAGATGATGGAGATGCACCCGATGATGCGCCAGATGTTCGGAGACTAACGCCGAACATCCGCACTTTTTGACGGGCAAATCATCCCGTTGATCACGTCTGCAACGAACTCCAGCTCGTCAGGCGGTACCGTTCCGAACGGAGGAGTATCACGGAGGGCACCAGCCGGGATCGCAAAACGGGGGCCACCCGCTCCACGTGAAGGGCCGCAACGAGTTGACGTTGCGCTACTCGACGGTCGGTGCCGACTCGTCCGATCGACCCGGAGGTTGGATTTCGATCTCGAGGTCTGGCTCGCCGACGCCGTCGAAGTCGATTTTCAATTCTACCGGCGTCCCGAAGGCGAAGGGGAGTTCCCACTCGTCCGCGGTGATCGTCAGTTCCTCGCCGTCCCGAAACTGTTCGCCGAGTTCGATCAGGAGCGTGTCGGTCGACTCGGTGAGGAGCCGGTACTCCTCTTCCGTCTCATCCGGGTCGTCGTTCGGTCGTCGTCCGTCGATTGGTCCACGTCCGACATGGCTCTATTTGTACCAGCACAAAAAGGTGCGCATACGTCACCGTACAGGCGAGTGCCCGGCCGTGTCGGGGTCGAACGCGCCCGGGGCCGTTCACCGGTCGTTCCGCGTCACGATGTCCGGGCTCTCCCTGAATGCGAGATGCGTCGCCACGTCAAGCGTGTCCTCGGCATGGCGCGCGCTACGTTCGAGAAGAAGATGGACTCGATGGAGTGCGAGCAGCGGCCCCGGCCGTTCGGCTTCGAGGTGATCGATGGCGGCCGCCGAGCGATCGTGAAACCGGTCGATCCGCTCGCGGGCCGTTGTCACCCTGGCGTACTCCGGATCGACGACCGACTCTCGGACTGTTTCGGCGGCCGCGTCAAGAGCCACGTGGACCGACTCAATCCCCTCGGCGATCTCGTCGCTCAGGGGTTCGTTCACCCGATCGGCGGCGATCGAGGCGATATCGTCCGCGATTCCGGCCATCAGGGCGACGTCCTGTGCGGCAGATCGGTAGCCGATGAGTGGAAAGCCCGTGCCGACGCCGACGGCCTGGTTGAGGCGGGGATTCCGATAGGTAGTAAACACGAGCCTGAGAAACAGCGAGAACAGTTTCTCGAGTTGCGGGCTCCGGTTTTGCGCGCGCCGGGCAGCCGCGGGGTCGGCCTCCAGCAGGGCGTCGATGGCGCTCGATCGGATCGTCGCCTCGGTCCGTCCGAGTCGGCCGAACAGCGTCGGCAGGTCAAAGTCGTCGGGATCGACAGAACAGCGGATGGTGATGTGAGTAGCCGACTCCTCGACGACACCGAGGCCCATCAGCCGGCGTTCGGCGTCAAGAACAGCGTCGTACTGACCGGGGGTGAGCCCGTCTTCGGCCGCGATGCGAATGAACCCCCGGCCGAGCACGTACTGTGTGACGACCGCCCGCGAGAGCGCGTCGGCGCTCATCTTCCCGGCGGTGATAGTGGTCTCAGCCTCCATAAGTGCGGGACGCTCCGGGGTGACGAGCAACGAGTTGCCGTTCTCGTCCCGCTGGACAATGAGTTCGTCGCCCTTCTCGAGGTTATGATGGCGCGCCCACTCTGCGGGCACCGTCACGGCGAGCGTCGAGGAGCCGAGTTGCTGGGCTTTCCGACGAATGCGCAGGTCGTCGCCCTTCATCGACGACACCACCGAAGTAAAATATGCGATACCATTTCGATATGGAAAGCCACGTTCCTCGCCCGTATAAACTTCTTGGTGGATGTTCAAACAGATATATACGCTATAAGCGAACCAATTCGAACCGGGATCGGCCGGTCACTCGTCGTCGTTCTCGCCGCTCGCGACGACGGTACGCCGTCCGTCCGGGTCGAGTTCTCGTACGCCGTAGCTGTCCTTCGTGGCGTAGGCCACGACGACAAAGGCGACGAGGCTGACGGCCGCCGCGATGAACGTCGGTAGTCCGTCGAAGGACGCGGTGAAGATGTCGTTCTCGATGTACAACAGCGTGTTCTCGTAGGCGTACGTCGTCGGAACAAGCACGAACAGGATCAGCCGCGTCGCCGAGCCGCCGACCATCGACGCCAGCGCGGCGGGGGTGTTGGCCATCTCCGACCAGTAAAGCCCCAACACCAGCGGGACGAAGGCCCCGGCAAGCATGATATCGAAAGCCAGCACAAGCAACATCCCGGTGGCCGAGACCCGGATTGCGAAGAAGATCCCGAGCAGCGTGATCGGGATCGACATCAGGCGGGTGACCGTGAGCAGCCGATCGCTCTCGGTGTCGAGCAGGTCGTCGTCCGACCCGCCGTCGGTCGCAACGGCCGTGCTCTCGTCGACGCGGATGTTCCCGATGTTGCGGGCGATGACCGCGGAGGTGCCCAAGATTGCGCCGTCGCTCGTCGAGAACGACGCCGCAAGGATGCCGGCGATGACGAGTGCGCCAAGCCACGGCGGCACCGCGTTCTGCAACAGCGCATAGAGAACAGCTTGGTTGCCGGCTTCGACACCGAGTGAGGCGAGGATCGGGTTGGCCGACAGCGCGACGACCGAGAAGGGGACGCCGATGATGAGCGTACCGGTCGCACCGATGAAACACGCTTTCCGTGCGGTTTCGGGGCTATCAGCCGCGAAGACCCGCTCCATGAAGTCGATAGCGACGATATCGCCCAACCCGAGGGCAACGATCGTTGCGAGGTTGATGTAGGCACCCTGGCTCGGGTCGGTCAACTGGCCGACGTTCGTCGGTCCCATTCCCTCGGGGATAGTGATCCCGTACTGTGTCGTAACAAACACGATGAGCGCGATCGATCCGACGAATGCCACGCCAGCCTGCAGGAAGTCGGTGTAGGCGACGGAGAACAACCCCCCAGCGACTGTGTAGGCGAGGACGAGCGCGGCGATAAGGAACACACCGACTTGGAAACTCGTCCCGACGAAGATCTCGAAGAGGAACCCACCGGCGACGAGGTTCCCTGCCAGAAGGAACGCGTAGGCGATAGACATAATGATGCTGGCGAGCACCTCGGCGGTCCGGCCGTACTTTCGCCGATAGAAGTCCGGCAGCGTCGTGAGGTTCATTCGGTTCATCGGCTTTGCGAAGAACAGGCCGGTGAGGAACAGACACAGCGCCAAGCCGACCGGTAGCGCAGCGCCGGCCCAGAACCCAAAGGAAGCGACCAGATCGGTGTTGCCGAGCGTCGCGTTCGAATCGAGCGACTGAGCCATCAGCGTCGCCGCCGCCAGCGGGAGAATGAGCCCCCGGCCGGCGACGATGTAATTGACGCTGTCGCCTTTGACTTTTCGGGCGACATAAAACCCGATGCCCAACATCGTGACGATGATGGCTGCGATCCCGTAGAGGATGACGCTCATTGGCTTCGTTCCCCCTTCGGCCCGAGCGCATCTATTAGGTATTTGTCTATCTCGACGGGATTATTCCGTTTTTTCGCGTGCATATTGTCGACATAGATGGAAATTCATTCATCAATGAAAAGCTCTGGCCTGTATTTGTATATTTACTTGTGTAGCGAGGATGTACACATGAAATATCGATGTCTGTGCGGGTGTGTATATACACCTTGTACACCGAAGCGTCGAAACGAACGGCGACGACTCGCTCGTACGGATGATTGTACCGGACTGTTGGTGAGCAAGAGCACTGCTTCGGTCCGGCATTCGCCGGTGACCGGCCGCACAGTCGGGTCAGAGACGGGGCAGCCGCGACCGCGTCGAACTCGACTCGACGGGAAGTTCACGCCATCTGAGCAGGTTGCGCTTAAACGCCCGGTAGCTCAACGCCGCCTCCCGCGGCGCGAAGACGACGATAGCGAAGGGTTCGGGGATGGACCGTCTGTCGACCGGCGTCAGGCCGGAGATGGATTCGGGGGTCGTGTGAGAGTGATAAAAGACGCGTGGCGGCGGCGGCGCCCGGTCGTCGACGGTAGTCTCAAAACGGCGCCTCGGGGACGGGGAGTCGTTAACGACTGGGACGTGTCCGGTGGCACGGAGTCGGTCACCGCAGCGAGCGCATCGAAGGAATCCGCCGGCCTCGTGCGGGTGGGCGGCGGCGA
>NZ_JBKEGK010000103.1:0-8574 GCF_046710025.1 Natronomonas sp.
CGACTCGGCCGCCGTATCGCCGCCCCGGGCTGTCCCGCGGCGTTCGTCCCCGCCCTGAGAGCGCTAGGTGCCGCAAGGGCCATCACCCGCGCGACACCCCGTGACGACGTTCTCCGACAATGAAAAGACCCACCCCCCACAAGCGGAGGTATGCGCATCGCCGTACCTAATAAGGGGCGTCTCCACGAGCCGGCGCTCGAACTCCTCGAGCGCGCCGGCCTCCACGTACAGGACGGGGCCGACCGGAAGCTCTACGCGGACACCGTCGACCCCGATGTCTCGGCGCTGTTCGCCCGCGCGGCCGACATCCCCGAGTATGTCTCCGACGGGGCGGCGGCGCTCGGGATCACCGGCCTCGATCAGGCCCGCGAGTCCGAGGCCGACCTCGTGGATCTGCTCGATCTCGAGTTCGGGGCCTGCCGGCTCGTGCTCGCCTCGCCGGAGGAGGGCGGCGTCGCCTCGCCCGAGGAGCTCTCCGGCGGCACCGTCGCCACCGAGTTCCCGACGATCACCCGAAACTACTTTCAGGGGATCGGCGTTGCCCCCGACATCGTCGAGGTCTCGGGCGCGACCGAACTGACGCCGCACGTCGACATCGCCGACGCCATCGTTGACATTACCTCTACCGGGACGACCCTGCGGATGAACCGCCTCTCCGTGGTCGACGAGGTGCTCGAATCGTCCGTCCGGCTCTTCGCCGATCCGGCCGTGGCCGACGACCCGAAGATCGGACAGATCAAAACTGCGTTTCGGTCGGTGCTCGACGCCGACGGCAAGCGCTACGTGATGATGAACGTCCCCGCGGACGCCCTCGACGACGTGAAAGAGCGGATTCCGGGCATGGGCGGGCCGACGGTGATGGACATCGCCGGCGACGAAAAGCTCGCCGTTCACGTGGTCGTCGACGAGCGGGAGGTCTTCGAGGTGATCCCCGAACTGAAGGCCGCGGGGGCGAGTGACATCCTCGTGACGGAAATCGAGCGATTGGTTCCCTGATAGAAGTTGCCAAGGCGGACAACAGGAATCAAAGACAAAGGCCCTGCGTTTGGCGCAGGGAGGGTCTCAAAGTTCCTGTTCGTGTTTGAGTGCCTCGCGGTCGATGTCAGTAACGTCGTCGTAACCCGCAAGCCCCATGGTCAAATCGAGTTCTGAGAGTGTGTTTTCGAGCACCCACTCGACACCGTCTTGACCGGCCATTGCGAGACCGTAGGCGAAGGGTCGGCCGAGCATGACGGTGTCGGCCCCGAGACCGAGCGCTTTGAACGCGTCCGAGCCCCGTCGAACGCCGCTGTCGAAGAGCACCGGCGCGTCGTCACCGACGGCCTCGGCGACGGCTGGCAGCGCCTCGACGGCGCTAATTGATCCGTCGACCTGTCGCCCGCCGTGGGTCGAGACCTGCACCGCATCAGCGCCGTGCTGGAGCGCCAACCGCGCGTCTTCGGGGTGGAGCACGCCCTTGAGCACGATCGGGAGGTCCGTGTTCTCCTGCAGGAAGCTCAGATCCGCCCACGTGAGCGACTCGTCCCCGAAGATTTCGAGGAACCGATCGACGGCTGCCTTCGGATCCTCCTCCGGGGAGGCCGCAAGTGAGTCCCGAAACGCCGGGTCTGAAAAGTAATTTGCGACGCCCTCGCCCTCGAGGAACGGGTAGTACCCCCGTTCCAACAGTCGGTCGCGCCACCCGAGCGTGGGCGCATCGACCGTGAGGACGATCGCATCGTAGCCGGACGCCTCCGCTCGGTTGAGGAAGCTCCGTGCAACCGCACGGTCGGAGCTCCAGTAGAACTGGAACCACTTCGTGGTGTCGCCAAGGGTTTCCGCAACGTCTTCCATCGGCGTTGAAGACAGCGAACTCAGTGTGAACGGGATGTCGAGTGTGGCGCACGCGCGGGCGGTCGCCGATTCCGCCTCGTCGTGCAGCAACGACTGCACCCCGAGTGGGGTGATCATCAACGGGAACTCGTGGGTGTTGCCGAATAGCTCGACCGAGAGGCTTCTGTCCTCGACGCCACGCAGCATTCGCGGCATAATCCGGTACGCAGAAAAGTCCCGGTTCCGTTCGAACGTCTCCTCGGTTCCGGAGCCACCGTGGACGTACGCACGCGCCGTATCGTCCATGTTCTCCCAGGCGGCCTCACGGAGTTCCTCGTAAGCGATCGGATACGTCGGTGTCTCCTCTTCGTACATTCCGTCACGGTAGATCTCCCGAACGCGCTGGTTACCGAACCCAGGGCTAGGCTCCTCTGAATCGCTCATGGCTGATAATCGGGGGTGTTCGTACTAAACGTCACGCTACCGGACCCCCCGACGCGGCTGGTATTACCGGCTCTTTGGGCCGAATCGGGGTGTCAACAGGGGCCACTGTTTGGCCGGCAGAAGAGCGCGAATCGCACCGACAGGCTGAGGCCAACCGTATCAAATCGCGGCGGCAAAACGAGCGAGGAAACGGCCGATCGGCCCCGAACAGTTCCGAACGGTCCCGGCGTGGGGTTTTCGGTTCGCGCTGTGTCGTGGCCGGACGCAAACACGACGTGCTTCGATACAGAAGATAGCGGCTACAATCGACAGTCTCAGCCGTCCAGCAGGCCAAGCTCCTCGAGTCGAGAGACGATCTTGTCGACCGCCTTCTTCGCGTCGTCAGGCTCCTTACCGCCGGTGATGACGAGCTTCCCCGAGCCGAAGAGCAGCGCGACCACGTCGGGATCGTCAAGACGGTAGACGAGTCCCGGGAACTGTTCAGGCTCGTACTCGATGTTCTCCAGCCCGAGACCGATCGCGATCGCGTTCAGGTTGAGATTGCGGCCCAGATCGGCCGAGGTGACGATGTTCTGGACGACGATTTCGGGGTCCTCGTCCACCTGGATCTCCAGGTCGCGGAGCTTGTCGAAGACGATCCGTAGCGACTCGTGGACATCGTCGGTGGACTTTGCGCCGGTGCAGACGATCTTGCCGGAACGGAAAATGAGGGCGGCGGATTTGGGTTCCTGTGTCCGATAAACGAGCCCGGGGAACTGTTCGGGATCGTAGTCGGCGCCTTCGAGATCCATCGCGACGCTCTGTAGATCAAGCTCCTGACCGATACCCGTCGAGGCGACGACGTTCTCGATATTTATGGTCTCCTTTGGGTCCTGCATGACTCGACTTAAAACACGTATTTAAGGTTTATAAATGTGGGTGGTCGTTCGGTCGCCGCCAGTCCGAACGGACTGACGGAGGCCCCCTCGACCGGTTTCGGTGCCGGGAGCCGCTCGTGGGTCGGTCGACGTGTCGGGGGCGCCGGGCAACTTCGCTTTTAGCGACCACGGCCGGCTCCACCGGCCGAATCCGATGTGACCGAACATACTCAATCAACCGACCGAACCTGTTTTGCCGCCGGCTCCGGAAGACGCTACCGTGAACGCAGTCGAGGAGTGGGAGCAGTCGCTTGAGGCGGCCGGCGAACTCACGAGCGAGGCCGCCGACGCGATCATCGACACCCACGGTGACCGTGGGGTCACCGCCATCGAAGCCGTCGGCGAGGGGCGGGTGAAACAGTACCGCGATTTCACTGTCGTCGTCGGCCACTCCGAGGAGTACGTCATCGAGGGCGACGCCTGCCGGTGTGCGGACAGCCGCTACAACCTCGACCCCGACGACCCGACGCAGCTCTGTTGGCATGTCGTTGCGGCGAAGATCGCTCGACTGATCGACGCCGTCGATCACCACGACATGTGGTACTCGGAAGTGCGGGAGTTCTTGTAGCCGAGCGACGTACCTGTACTCGATGGATCACGACCGCCTCCACGCCCGGCGCCCGACACACGACATCGAGCGGTGGTCCGAAGGCACCGTCGAGTCAATCGGGACGCGCGACGGCCACCGCGTCGTCACGGTTCGGGACGCCGACGGCGCGACGGTCGACCTCGTCGTGACCGTTGCGGTTTATGACCTGTTCGTCGGGCGGCTGGACATCGAAGCGGGGGACTCCCCCGTCGGCGAACGGGTCTGGTATCGAAAGCGCGGGGGATGAACGCGACACGCCGGGGTGCCGCCGATCGCAAACGTCCGATCGAGGGTTTATTGATGATAGTAACTCTTCTTGGTCGATCCTGGTCCTTGTTAATTGACCCCAACCGTTGTTGATCGATTCTAGTCATTGTTGATCGATCCTGATAAATTTTGCCGGTTTTTCGGCCGCTGCCGGCAGCACTCTTATTTCATGTTAGTCCCTACCCATGTCCGTTCGGGTTTATAGTATGAGCAAGACCACACAATCGGGGTCGGAACCGCCGACGGATCCCGCCGACGATCCACGGAGCAACTACGACTATCAGAGTTCGGAGGTCGAGGAGCCGGAACTCGTCGACGATCTGGAGGCCATCGTCGAGGGGGAGGTCCGCTTCGACACCTACAGCCGAAACCTCTATGCGACGGACGCAAGCGCCTACCACCAACTGCCGATCGGTGTCGTCATTCCCACATCGGTATCGGATGTCCAAGCGGTCATGGAGTACTGTGCCGAGCACTCGATCCCGGTGCTCCCCCGTGGCGGCGGGACAAGCCTCGCCGGCCAGACAGTCAACGAGGCGGTCGTGTTGGACTTCAAAAAGCAACTCGACGGGATCGTAGACGTCGACCCCGACGGCGAAACGGTCACCGCCCAGCCGGGGATCACGCTCGCGCGGCTGAACAACCACCTCAAGCAGCACGGCCTGAAGTACGCCCCCGATCCCGCCTGGGGCGACAAGAGCGTGTTAGGCGGCTGTATCGGTAACAACACGACCGGCGCCCACTCTCTGAAATACGAGAAAGCCGACGGCTACGTCGAGGAGGTCGAAGTCGTCCTCGCCGACGGGACAGTGACGACGTTCGGCTGGATGGATATCGAGGCCCTCCACGAGCGGGCCGACTCGGTCGGTGAGGACGCGGGCATCGAAGAGCGCGTCTACGCGGTCGTCTCGGATATCCTCCGAAACAAGACAGACGAGATCGAGACCCGCTACCCTGATCTGACGCGCAACGTCTCCGGCTACAATTTCGACAAACTGCTTCAGGATGTCAAGGCCCGCGGCGAGGTCAACGTCGGGCGGCTGCTGGCCGGTAGCGAGGGGACGCTCGGGATCATCACCGAGGCGACCGTCTCGCTGGAGCCGATCCCCGAGGAGACATCGGTGGTGTTGCTCACCTACGACGATGTCATCTCCGCGATGCGCGACGTCGCACCCATCCTCGAACACGACCCGGCGGCCGTCGAGGTGATGGATGACATCCTTCTCGATCTCGCCCGCGACACCGCGGAGTTCTCGAAACTGGTCGGAACGCTCCCCGAGGGCACCGACTCGACGCTCCTAGTCGAGTTCTACGCCGACTCGATCGAGGAGGGCAAACAGAAGGTCGCGGACCTCTTGAGTGACCGGCTGCCGGGCTACGGGGCGGCCGGCGAGCCCTCAGAGGACGGGATACGCACGGACGATGCGATCCAAGCTGTCGACGCCCTCGAGGCCTACGACGACGACCGGAAAGCGAAGTTCTGGAAGATGCGCAAATCCGGACTCCCGATCCTGCTGTCGCGGACCGGCGATGACAAACACTGGCCGTTCGTCGAGGACACGGCCGTCCCAGCCGAGAACCTCCCGGAGTACGTCGCAGACATTCAAGAGCTGTTCGACGAGTACGACACGTTCGCCTCTTATTACGCCCACGCGGGGCCGGGCGTGCTACATATTCGGCCGCTGTTGAACCTCAAGTCCGACGACGGCGTCGAACAGATGCTCGAGATCTCCGACGCGATCACCGATCTCGTCATCGAGTACGGCGGCTCCGTCTCGGGCGAGCACGGCGACGGGCGGGCACGGACGACATGGAATAAAAAACTCTACGGCGAGGAGATCTGGCAATCATTCCGGGAACTCAAGGCCGCCTTCGACCCGCAGGGGCTGTTGAATCCCGGTAACGTCAGCGGCGACTTCGACCCAACGGAGAACCTCCGGTACGACACCGACTACGAGTTCGACGCCGGCTTCGATCCCGACATGAACTGGGACAACGAGAACGGCTTCCAAGGGATGGCCGAACTCTGTCACGGCTGTGCCGGCTGTACGGGTCATCAAGACACGACCGGCTCCGTCATGTGCCCGACCTACCGAGCGACCGAGAACGAGGAGATCACGGCGACCCGTGGCCGGGCGAACATGCTCCGGCGGGCGATGAGCGGTGACCTTCCAGAGGACGTTTTCTCCGATGAGTTCATCCACGAGGTGATGGACCTCTGTATCGGCTGTAAGGGCTGCAAGCGCGACTGTCCCAGCGGCGTCGACATGGCGAAGCTCAAAACCGAGATCAAACACGAGTATCACCAGCGCGAGGGCATCCCGTTCCGGGACCGGTTGTTCGCGAACGTCGAGACGCTGTATCGCCTCGGCAGCACGTTCGCGCCGCTATCGAACGCAGCGATGAAGCTGCCCGGGACAGGGCTGTTCATGGAGAAAGCGATGGGAATCGCCCGCGAGCGCGACCTCCCAACGTTCAAACGGAACACGCTAAAAAAGTGGGATTCGGGGCGAACCCCCGCCGTCTCGGCTGCCGAGGCCGACCGGAAGGCACTCGTCATCGCCGACCCATACACCAACTACACTCAACCCGAGGTCGGCAAGGCGGCGGTCCGGACGCTTGAGGCCGCCGGTGTTCACGTCGAGATTCCCGACGATGTGACCGACAGCGGCCGTCCAGCCCACTCGAAGTGTATGCTCGACGCGTCCCGTGCGACCGCACGGGCGAACGTCGATGCCTTAGCCCCCAGAGTAGAGGACGGCTGGGACGTCGTCAGCGTCGAGCCCTCCGATTCGGTGATGTATCAGAACGACTACCTCGACCTGCTCTCCGGCCCCGACGTCGAGGCCGTCGCCGAAAACGCCTACAGCGTGATGCAGTACATCGACACGTTCCGGCTGGACGAGGCCCTCGAGACGGCTACAAAGGAGGAACTCTCGTATCACGGCCACTGCCACCAGACGGCGTCGAGCCGCGATCACCACGCTGTCGGCGTCCTGCGACGGGCGGGCTACAACATCGATGTCCTCGATACGACCTGCTGTGGGATGGCCGGCTCCTTCGGCTACGAGGCCGAACACTACTCGATGAGCAAGGCGATCGGACGGCTGCTGTTCGACGCGGTGGAGGACTCGCCGGCCGAGGAGGTCACCGCGCCTGGCACCTCCTGTCGCTCCCAGCTCGCGGGCACCGATCGGATCGAAGGCAAGCCTCCGCACCCGATCGAGAAACTCGAGACGGCGTTACAGTAGTTGCCGCTCGGGAGCGGTTCCATCCCCGAGAAAACAAAAACGGCTGGCCGCTATGCCTCCGGTGAAAGGTTCGATAGCATTCCCGCGATCGCGGCGAGTTGGGAACTCGTCTCCCCGACGCTGTCCTCGTTGTCGAGGTGATACACCGGTAAATTGCCCTGTAGCGAGTAGTTGAACGCGGCCGCGTTCTGGAGTTGTTTGTGGAACTCGACCGACCGGCTGAAGTGCTCGTAGGAACGCTCGCTCCGTTCGCGTCGATCCCGAATGGTCGCGCCGGCGGCGTCGACGACGACGAGCGCAGAGGGGTTGATTTCCGCGAGCATCTCCCCCGTCATCCCCGGGACGTACCCGAGCGGCGTCTCGACGACGAGATGGGTGTTGATCAACAGCGACCCCGAGTCGGACTCGCGGCGGATGTGTTCGGCCGCCCGTCGCTGGAGGGATCGCTGATCGCGGATCCGGAGGCGGGAGAGTTCCTCGCGGCTGCTCGCGAGTCCGTGTTCGAGCGCCTCTTGCAGCATGATATCCCCGACGTTAAGTAGCGTGTACTCCCCGTCGAGTTCGCGCCGAGCCTCCTCACAGACCCGCGAGGCACCGACGCCCGGCACCCCGCTTACGAGAACGTTCTCGGACATTAGAAGGACACCTCATCGACATCGATCCCGGCGTTCGACCCCCGGTCGTCGTAGAACCGGCGACCGACGTACTCGCTGCCGATCGATCCGATGATCGTGTCGTAGAGTTCGTCGGCCGAGTGGAATTCCTCGGAGTTCGTCCGATGCAACACGTCTTCGACCGTCTCCGGATCGTCGGTCAGTCCGTCTATCTCGACGTCTCCGATTGTTTTGAGCACCGTTTCGCGCTCAACGGGGAACGTGAACTCGCTAACGAAGCGGTCCCTGGCATCTGATAATCTCATGGTTTGTGTGGATATGTGTCGGTGGCGACCGACTGAGGCGGCGTGCGGGACGGCCTCCGGCCACCGGAACGGTTGGTCGCCCGCGTGTGGATGCGTGTCACCGCTCACAGGAAATACAGTGAATGTAACAATTAATAGTCGTATCGGTTTCCCCTACGTTTGCGGGTTGGGAGGACGCTGTCGAGGCGGTTCTTATGTGACGTTTCGACAGTAATGATCGACACAGGGCGAGAGCGTGTGTGAGCAAAACCGCCGAAGTCGGGCTGATATAAGGGGCCGATCGCGGGAACGGGCCGCGCGCTCGCCCTACTGGGGGACGACCGAGATCGTCCGTCCGTGGTCGATCGCGTCCTCGAGTTCCTCGGCGATGGCCGA
>NZ_JBKEGK010000104.1:0-8538 GCF_046710025.1 Natronomonas sp.
ACTTTCGACGGTTCGTGACGCAGTTTGAGATTTCATGTCCGAGATTTTAATTTGCAGGCCGTTTAACGGGAAAGTAGGAATCGGACGTGGAATGGAGCGATTCCCGTCAATCCTGCGATGGCGGCCTGCCCGCCCCAAATAACGAGGCAATAATCGGAACCAGTCTACGACCGCTCAATCCTCACAGGGTTGACGCGGAGTTGACTGCTTGGAAGTATCAAAAAAGTAACTCCGAGTCCGCTTGAAGTCTGCCGGACTCTCCGAGGCAAAAACAACTCTGAGAGTCCGTCTCTGACGGAGGATAGGAGTACCGGGGGCTTGGCACTCCCAGCAGTCCCACCCGCCACAGTCCGCGAACCCCGCACGGATTCTCACCGTACTGGGGTTCGGTGGAACTGCAAACCTGAAATCTCCAACGCTCAGGATTCCTCCGCGTGAACACGGAGGAGGACGTCAACACGAATGGGGCCGTTAGAGCGTACTTGTGAAGCCGGGCTACGGCCGAAGGTATATAATCATGGCTGTGAGTTTCTAGCATATGCCGCCAGCGAAGTTCCGCAGACAGACCCCGGACAGGACGGACAGCCAATCAGATGAGACGGCGGGGAACGGTGAGGCGGTTATCGAGGATCCGACGAGTCCCTCAGCGGGGGGCACAGTCGAGGTCCTCATCGAGGAGATCATCGAGTCACAGACCACGGAGTTACGCGAGCAACTCGGCGATCTCCGGTCCCAACTCGAGGAAGTCGAGGAATTCGCCCGGATCAGCCTCGACGAGCGGAAAGTGAAACAAAACGAGACGAAGCTCACGGATCTCTCGGCGTCGCTCACCGCCTTCGCCGAAGAGTCATTTAATAACATCAACGCCCTCGAGGATCGCCTAGACCGGCAGGCACTCATACTCGCGGCGGTACTTGAGTCGATGGGCGATGATGTCGACCTCTCGGAGGTTCACAAGTACGAACAGGACCGGCTCGTCGCCGACGCGTCGCCCGACGAGCGGTTACAGGAGGCGCTCGCTGAGGCGGACGACAGTCAATGACATCCTCCGCGCCGTGAACGGTGCGGTTTCCCACGTTTGGAGCCAGCCGCTTCGGCACAAACACGGGCAACATTCCCCGCTCGCTGCGGGTACTCCAGTTTGTGCTCAGTGCGTGAGCCGTCGAACGACGGTGTGGCATATTTAGCGTCCCTGTCCGGGTGGACCCTGTATCTCCTTGCACAGCACCCGACGAACTGCAGTCGAGTGACGCCAGTCACGTTATCGGTGGCTGGCAACACGGGCCGTGCCATCGGCCTGCGTGCCCTTTCTGCCACGGTGGACACGCTCAAGTACCGCAGGGGTTGGATTGTGTCATGCCATCACCACATCCCATGTTGCAGGGGTAGCGATAGTGTGAGCACCAGATGGTACATGTTGGCGGGGAGGACCCCAAGATGTTCCCAGATTAATTTCGGCTCTTGAGTTACACTAGTGTATGTCTGTAATAATCATAAATCTGTGGGCTAGCGAGGCTGTGACGCGGTTCACGCCCGGCGTGAACGCCGGGGCTCTCTCGCTGTATTAGGTAGATCGGCTCACGGGGGCAAGGAACTCGATCGCGGCCCCCGTAATAGCTGATCTCAGGGGGGTGTGACCGGAGTGTGTGACCGGAGTTAAAGAAGCGCGTCGCGCGTGGGTCGGTCGGTCACAGCCCGCTCAGACCTCTCGCTCACCGACCACAGTCTGTAGGTACTCCGAACGTCGGGCCTCGTAGACGACCTGTAGCTCGTCGCTTTCGGGCGACGCCACACACGTCAGCCGGAGGTCCATGTCCTCGACCTCCTCGTCGGTCAGAAACAGGTTCATGTCCATCTCGAGTTCGCCGTCGACAAGAAAGGCCGCACAGTTCGCACAGGAGCCGGCGCGGCACTCGAACGGCCAGTTGTATCCCTTATTTTCGACGCCATCGAGGAGGTACTTGTCTTTCGGCACCTCGACCGTCCCATACTCGCGTTCGTCGAGGTCGGCGTTTCTGGCCTTCTCGAAGAGGGCCTCCTCGTCTCGACTCCAGCCGCGACGCTGGAGTACCCCCTGGCTGAGATACTCGACGCGCGCCGTCTCGGCGTCCTCCAAGTCGTCATCCCCCATATCGATGTTCGGGAGGTCTCGATCGTTTGACATACGTTGACACACACTGCACACGTACTTATTACTCACGGGCCCCGGCCTGGGGTGGCCACCGGAGCGACCGCCTCAAAACGACGTAGTTCGTCCCGGAGATCGTGTGTCACCTTCGGATAGCGGTTCGTGGGTGCCGCAGGCTTTCGAAGCGCTTAACCGACACAGCGGTGAATTTAAGCGTAACTCGCCGGACGACGGGCACCGGTGGGCACCTGTCTACGCAGGTCGGGATGTGACTCCGCGGGCGGCGCTCGCGGGGTTGAACCATACAACGCCCGTGGTGAAACCATGGCACGAAGCTTCTACTCACATATCCGGGAGGCGTGGAAAACGCCGAAGGAAGGAAAGCTCGCGGAACTGCAGTGGCAACGACAACAGGAATGGCGCGACCAAGGCTCGATCGAGCGGGTCGACCGGCCGACGCGGCTCGACAAGGCCCGCAATCTTGGGTATAAAGCCAAACAGGGCGTCGTCGTCGCCCGCGTTTCGGTCCGAAAGGGCAGCGCCCGCAAACAGCGCTTCAAGGCGGGCCGCCGCTCGAAGCGACAGGGTGTCAACAAGATCACCCGCCGAAAGAACCTCCAGCGGATCGCCGAGGAACGTTCCGGCCGAAAGTTCCGGAACCTCCGCATCCTGAACAGTTACTGGGTCGGCGAGGACGGCTCGCAGAAGTGGTTCGAGGTCATTCTCCTTGACCCCGAACACGGCGCGATCCAAAACGACGACGACCTGTCTTGGATCTGTGACGACAGCCAGCGCGGTCGAGCCTACCGCGGTCGGACGTCCGCCGGACAGCGCGGCCGCGGCCAACAGCAGCGTGGCAAGGGCACCGAACACACCCGCCCGAGCATCCGCTCGGACAGCAACCGCGGCAAGTAAGCCGAGACGGGGCGGCGACTCGCGACGCTTTTATACGTATTGTACCCGCGGTCGGTCATCCTTCGAAGAGCGACGGCGCACCGTTCGAGCCGCGGCATCGTTTTATTGGCGGATCACGACGTGTCGGTATGAAGAACTTCGAGATCGGCCGCATTACTGGGATTCCGATCCGACTCAACGTCACGCTGGTGGTGTTCCTTCCGCTGTTGGCGTGGCTCATTAGCCGGGAAGCGCAGTTGGCGTTCTACGTAGGGCTGGTTGACTCGATCGCGCCGCGAGCGGTCGACGTCGCCGCGGTGCAATCCGGGACAGCGCCCCTCATCGTCGGCGTCGCGACGGCGGTCGGTCTCTTCATCGGCGTGTTGCTCCATGAACTCGGCCACTCTTGGACCGCCCGGCGGTACGGCATCACGATCAGCTCGATCACGCTGTGGATCTTCGGGGGGATGGCCCGGATGGAGGACCTCCCGGAGGACTGGAACGTCGAATTGTACGTCGCTTTGGCCGGGCCGGCGATGAGCGTGCTCGTCAGCGCAGCCTGCTATGCGTCGCTGTTCGTCCTTCCGGCACAGCCGGTCGTCGTGGTCGTCGTCGGCAGCCTCGCGGTGATCAACGTGACACTCGCGGTGTTTAATCTTGTTCCGGCGTTTCCGATGGACGGCGGGCGGGTGTTGCGGGCGCTGCTGGCGCGCTCGCGGCCCTACGCGGAAGCGACACGGACCGCGGCGATGGTCGGCAAGTTCGTGGCGGTGTTGATGGCGATCTTCGCGGTGCTCGCGTTCGCGCCGATCCTGTTGCTCGTTGCGATGTTCGTCTACATCGCCGCCGGCGCGGAGTCGCGAGCAACGGTCCTCCGGGAACTACTCAAAGGGGTGACTGTCCGCGAATTGATGTCGACGGACGTTCGAACGGTCACCCCCGAAACGACCGTCGCCGAGTTTCTAGATCGGGTTCTCACGGAACGAACAAGCGCGTATCCGGTGATGGAGCGCGGGACCGTCACCGGGGTCGTGACGCTCGGGTCGATCCGATCGGTCCCCGACGCGGACCGCGAGTCGACGACTGTCGCCGACGTGATGGGGTCGTCGCCGCCGACGGTAGCGCCCGACGACGACGCCTTCGACGCGCTATCGGCGATGAGTTCGACGTCGGGCGATCGGGTGCTCGTCGTCGAGAACGGCCGGTTCGTCGGCCAACTCACGACGAACGATTTCATGACAGCGATCGAGGTGTTACAGGGGCTTGGGCCGCGGCGTGGGATGGAGATGCCTGATGGGTATGCCTAGCGAGGATCGACCGTAGGAAGATCCTCAAAAGGGGCGAACGGTAAACATGCGAGCCAGCGATATGCGACCGCAGAGACCGTCTCGACGACATCGAGCGGGCCGATATTTATAACCCAATACGCGGCCAAGCGGGGTATGGGCCACCGAACACTTGTTGCCTACAGCAGGGACGGCTACGACCTCCACTACGCCTACTGGGGCGTCGACCCGAACGAACTTACCCCCGAAACGCCGTTCGGCGGCCCGCCGAACGACGGCTGGGCGCGCGAGCGGGCCGCGGAGCTACAGGACGCTACGGGCGGACGACTCACGGAGGACGAAGAGCGAGCCGTCGACCCCGACCCGATCGCGACGGGGCTGTCGTTCGTCGACTTGGCGACGTACGTCGATCCGATCGAACACGAGGCGCTGTACGTCGTCGACGGCGATTTCTCGGTACGGACCTACCTCGTCTTCGGTCTCGAGGGCCGCCACGTTGGGCGGACCGACGGTCCGGCGGTCGCGCTCGTCGGCTACGACGGTGCGGCCGACGCCGCCTACCTTCGTGGATGGATGGCCGGGGGGCGGGCGGTTCGGGGGGTCTGCGGCCCCGACGACGGGGCGATGGTGCGAGCGTTGCGCTGGCTCGATCCTGACCGGGGAACAGTCGTGTGGCTGACCGGCGGTTCGCGGGAGGACCAAGCGGCGGGGGCAGTGCGGTGACACTCCGGGCACACGCGAGTCGGGACGCCGTCGGCGTCTCGTCGTGCGGGAACGCTCCGAGTTCCAGCTTGCAGTCAGAATCCGACGGATTCCGACGACGTGACCTCCTCCACGGCCTGACGGCCGTGGCATCCGGCCACCGGATGACCGGCCTGCCAAGACGGACCGTTGCGGTTCCAACCCGCACTCAGAGGGAACCGGCAGCATACCGGCGAAACTCTCGTTTTCTCCCTCGCTGTAGGGCTGTGGCCCGGTCACGCAGGCCCCATCGGGATCGATGTCATTGCCGTGTGACGGACAGACCGCGTTCGTCACCGCCCCTTGTCTGTTGGGGGCCGGCATCTCACCGATTCCGTAGCAACCTGAGATATGTCGGGCCACGACAAAAACCTTCGGTCGGTCATCCAGTCCGGCCACAGTCCGGTGGTTTTGTCCCCGGAGTGTCCGCTCGACCCCCGTCTGTTCGCTCCTCGGTTCCGACAGAGCGTCGGAACACTCGTCACTCACGGAGGGGCGGGGGTATGCGCTCGTATCTCTATCACGGGAGTACGACATCACGGGGGATTCGAGTCCCGTACGGTCCCGAAACGCGCTCGCGGCCCCCGTAAACGTCGCCGAAAGGGACGGTGGGAAGCGCCCGAGAGGTGACCGAACCCGGGCGAGGACTCGAAAGCGGCCCGAGGATATCCGGAACAGCGGAACCGAGTCCGTGCAATTCGGTTCCACGGTCGCGGCGCGGCTTAATACCCGGGCTGTGTCCGATCGGATGAACCCATGACCTCGATTGTCGCCGGCCTCGGTGGCGGCCTCGTCGCAACGATCCTGATGACCGCCGTGATGATGGCGATGGGTGACGGCGGGCCGCCACCCACGGCCGATCTAGTGGCCAAACTCAGGGGCGGTGCCTCCGAGGAGCACGCGATGCCCGGCATGGTGTTGCATGTGCTGTACGGCGTCGGCGCGGGCGCCGCCTTCGCCGTCGGGGCGCCGCTGCTCGGGGTCGACCTCGGATCGCTCGGGATCGCGATCGGGGCCGGGGCGGTCTACGGCGTCGCCCTCGCGATCGGAGGTATGGTGTTCTGGATGCGGCTCGTCCTCGGGATGGACCCCGATCGACGGACGATGTCGACGTTCGGGACGGTCCACGTCGTCTACGGGGTCGCACTCGGGGCGTTCGTCGGTAGCGGCGTCCTCGCGTGACGCCGCTGTCGGCACCCGGAGATTGCGGGCTGCGGTACGGAACCACGACGCGCCCGGTGGAACGCGGGACGACGCCGAACGCACCGCGAGGCGGCACACGCCGGGCCGCGGCCGCGACGCAGGATCGCACACCACGGGCGCGAGACGACACGCGAGACACCACGACGAGACACGACACATGACACGACTGCCACTGCTCGAACTCGACGAGATTCCGGAGGAGTACCACTACCTGTTCACCGACGAGTACCTCGGCGACCGCCACATCTTCCGCGCGTGGGCGCACAACCCCGAGGTGCTTGAGGCGACACTTGAGTATCTGAACGTCCTCTACGACCAGTTGGGACAGCGCCGAAAGGAGCTGGTCATCCTAACGGTCGCGAGAGCGCGAGCGGCCCGATACGAGTGGCACCAACACGTCGACATTGCCCGCGAGAAGGGCGTCACGCTCAACGAGATGCAGGCCATCGGGGGCGGTGACCTCTCAGTGTTTGATGACGAGGAGTTCGTCCTGCTGCAGTACGCCCGCGCGGTCGAGTCCGGCACCGTCACGGACCGGATCCACGACGCGCTCACGCGGCAGTACTCGTCGTCGGACATCGTCGCGTTGGGGCTGCTTGTGGACTTTTATGTCGGGCTCTGTAACTACATCGCCGCCGTCGACCTCCCGTTCGAGGGAGGTGAGTTCGTCGGCTGGGCGCCCGACGAAGGGACGGTGTCGGAGCTGTTCGAGTGAGCGCCGATGAGAGGTGATAAGACGATGAGCGACGCCCGAGGCGACGCCGGTCGGCGTCGGGGGCAGCACATATGATCCGGGGCGTTCTGGGCGGTGCTATCGGGGTCCTCGGCGGGGTCGTCGCGTTGGTCATCGGCGGGTCAGTCGGCGTCCCTACCGGTACCGTGCTCGCCGCCGGCCCCGCCGCAGCCGCCCCGGTCGGTCCCGAACCGGCCAGGGTCGTCGTCGAATCGGTCCGAAACGGCAGCCCCACGGTCCTGCAGTCGATCCCCGTCCCGTCGGGCTTCCCGGTCGATCGATTCCTCGCTCACTGGTGGGTGTTCCCGGCGTCGATCCTCTTTTCGACGGTCGCACTCGGGTCGGGTGTCTCGGGGGCGCTGTTTTTCAGCCCGTTTTTCATTCTCGTGGTCGGGTTGCCGCCGGCGCAGGCGATCGGGGCCGGCCTCCTGACAGAGGTGTTTGGGATGGGTAACGGCCTGTTGAATTACGTCCGCCAGGGGGTCGTCGACTATGCGACCGCGAAGTGGCTGCTGCTCGGTGCGGTGCCCGCGATCGTCGTGGGCGCGTTCGCCGCCCACGCCGTCCCGACGACGCTTTTGACCGTCGCGTTCGGGGTCGGCCTGCTCGCACTCGGGGCGTTTCTCGTCATCCACGACGCCCCCGAGGACTGCGTCCCCGGCGAGAGCGAGGGTCCGTTCCTAGAGGAAAAAAACACCGGCCGGGGCGAGACGACGATCGAGGCGGCCGACGGCGAGACGTTCAGTTACGACACCTGCTGGCGGCCCCCAGGTATCGGTCTCGCGACCGTCGGCGGGTTCATTACCGGGCTGATAAGCGCCGGGCTTCCGGAGATCACGACCACGCAACTCATCGTTCGGTGTCGGCTCCCGCCCCGCGTCGCGATCGCGACGAGCGTCTTCGTGCTCGGGGTCGCCGCCCTCGCCGGGGCCGCCGTCCACGCACTAGCCGCCACGCCCGTGTGGTACGTGGTCGCGTGGTCGATCCCCGGCGTCCTGATCGGCGGCACCGTCGGAACGCGGGTCGGCAAGTACGTCCCCAGCGAGATTATGGAGCCGGCGCTGGGGGTCGTCTTCGGCGTCGTCGGTGTGATCGTCCTCGGGAGCGAACTGCTCGTTTGAACGCCGGCGGACCCCCGGGCGACGGGGCTACGCGTCCGTCGCCGGGGATCGATCCAGGAGTCGGGCGCTCTCGCCGTCGATCGCGAGTGTCAGCCCCGACGCGGCGAGATCGGCCGAGACGAGCGCCTGTTCGCTCGCCCCGCGTCGCTCCTCGGGGATCGACTGCTGGCCACACTCGGCGCAGACGACCGACGAGACCGTCCATGAGGCCGCCTCGGAGGGCCGCTCGGCGACCACGAGGACGCGCTCGCCCGGTTCGTACTCCTGGGCGCAACTCGGGCAGGTTCGGCCGAAGCCCCGGTCGACGTCGTACCCCTCGAGGGCCCGCCGCAACTCCGTCGAAATCGTGTGCTGCCGTGACATACCGGGGCGTCGCCCGGCTCGCATCAAAAGCTACAGCGGCCGTGCAGCGCCGTCGAACGGGCGCTCGCG
>NZ_JBKEGK010000105.1:0-8531 GCF_046710025.1 Natronomonas sp.
TCGACGCCTGGCGGATCGAGGGGCCGAACGTCGAGTCGACGCACGTCCCGTACATGCGGTTCGTGAGCGCGGGCGTGACCGGCGACGTCGGGTCGCTCGTCGACCCCGAGGAGTCGTACGTGGTCGTTTGTCCCCGCGGCGAGGAGAGCGCCAAGGTGGTCGAACAGCTCGCCGAGGCGGGGATCGAAGCCCGGAACCTCTCCGGCGGGATGGCGGCGTGGGCGGACGTCTACCGGCGGGCGGAAATCGCAGACGGGGCGACCGAGGCGACGGTGTACCAGTATCGCCGCCCCGCGACCGGGTGTCTAGGCTACGCCGTCGTTGACGGCGGCGAGGCGGCGATCGTCGACCCGCTGGCCGCGTTCGTCGACCGGTACGTGGCGGACGCCGCGGCGCTCGGCGCGGAGATCGTCGCCGTCGTCGACACCCACGTTCACGCCGATCACGTCAGCGGGCTTCGGTCGCTCGCCGAGGCGGCCGGCGTGACCCCCTCGGTTCCGGCGGCCGCCGTCGAGCGGGGGATCGAATACGAGGTCGACGCGCTCGCGGACGGCGACGCGCTCGCGGTGGGCGACGCCGAACTCGAGGCCCGGGCGTCGCCGGGGCACACGACGGGATCGGCGTCGCTGCTGGTGGATGGCGTGTTGCTGGCCGGCGACTCGCTGTTCCTCGACGGCGTCGCCCGCCCGGACCTACAGGGCGGCGACGCGGACCCGGAGGCGCTCGCCGCGGAGCTGTACGCGACGCTCACCGAGCGGTTCGCGGGGCTGGCCGACGACACCGTGGTCGCGTCCGGGCACGTCCGGCCGGGGCGGGGCGGTCCCTACACCGCCGACCTCGGGGAGCTCCGGTCGCGGCTGGCGGCGTTCTCGGAGGGGCGCGAGGCGTTCGTCGAGCGGATCGTCGGGTCGGTCGGGGAGCCGCCGGCGAACCACGAGCGGATCGTCGCGATCAACCTCGGCCGGGAGACGGCCGACGACGACGCGGCGTTCGAGCTCGAACTCGGGCCGAACAACTGCGCCGTCGCGGAGTGAGCCGGCTCACTCGGCGTCGGCGTCGGGGTTGGAGTCGGGGCCAGGATCGGAGTCAGCGTCGGTATCGGAGTTGGCGTCGGGGCCAGGGCCAGGGCCGGGGGCGGCGTCGGAATCGGAGTCGGCGTAGGGACTCGCGGTTACCGTCCGGATCCGGTCGGCCGTCACCTCGCCGACGCCGTCGACCGCGAGGAGGTCCTCCTCCGTCGCGCCCATGACGGCCTCAACGCTGCCGAAGTGCGCAAGGAGCGCCCGCGCGGTGACGGGGCCGACCTCGGCGACCGCCCCGACGACATACTCCTGTTGTTCCGCGAGCGTCTTGCCGCCCTTCTCGCCGTGGACCGAGACGCTCCGGTCGTCGGTCTCCTGCTCGCGGCGGGCGATCACCTCGAGGAGGTCGGCGGTGTCGTCGGCGTCGGTCGTCCGGAGGACGCTCGCGCCGAAATCGACCGCGAGCGAGGCGATCGCGCCCCGGATCGCGTTCGGGTGGACGTTCCGGGCCTCGTAGAGGCGCTCGCCCTCGATGACGACGACCGGGCGGGCGTAGTGGCGGGCGGCCGCGCCGACCTGCTCGAACAGCGACCGGTCGCCGCCGACGAGCGTCTCGAGGAAGTCCTCGACCGCCTTGCGCTCGACGACGACCCGATCCGAGAGGACGTAGTCGCCGACCTCGAGCGTCTCGAGCCGCGTCTCGATGCCCTCGCGGGTCGAGAGGTCGCGGGCGATGTGTGTATCGAGTTCGCGCTGGTCGGCGACGATCTCGATCCCCTCGGCCGTCGGTTCGGCGACGGTCGGCTCCGGGTCGTCCGGCCCGGAATCCGCTCCGTCGGGGGGCGAATCCGTTCCTTCCGACGGCGTCCGATCGTCGGACGTGGAACCGGAGGCCGTCCCCGAGAAGTCGGCGAGGCCGGCCTGGCCTCGCGCGTCGATATCGGTGTCGGCGGCACCCGTATCGCCGGGGCTCGCGGCGGCTTCGCCTCCAGGATCCTCGCTCCCGTTCCGGTCGGCGTCCGCACCCGCGCCGTCGGGGGGGTCGAACTCGCCGATCCCGACCTGTTGTCGGATCTCGGATTCGATCTCGCCCTCAAGATTCTTTAGCTTCCGGAGCTCCTCCTCCATCTTTTTCTCCTCGTTCCGCGAAATCCAGAAAAACGCCTCATCGCGAGTGTCCTCCGCGAGGAGCACGACCACACGGCCGTCGCTGGCTCGCCCGGTCCGGCCCTTGCGCTGGATCGAGCGGATGCCCTTCGGCACCGGTTCATAAAAGAGGACAAGATCGACATCCGGGACGTCGAGACCCTCCTCCGCAACCGAGGTCGAAACGAGAACCTCGAACTCGCCGCCTCGGAACGCGTCGAGGGTGTCTTTTTGTTCGGTCTGGGTCATCCCATCGGAGCCCTCCTTGTCGCCCTGGCCGACGAACCGGCGGGTCGAGAAGTGCTCGCCGAGAAACGCCGTCAGCGTCTCCGCGGTGTCGCGGGACTCAGTGAAGACGATGACGCGTTCGCCGTCCTCGATCCCCAGCGTCTGTGCAAGCAGGATTCGGGCCCGGCGGAACTTCGGGTGGAGGTCGTCGAACGCTTCCGCGCGGCGCATCGCCTCCTTGACACGAGGGTCGCTGACGAAGCGTTGGCTCGCCTTCGACGCCCCGGAAGATTTGGCGTCCTCGCGCTGTCGCTCGAAGTACCGCCGCAACGACTCGACGCTTTGCGTTTCGACCAACTCGACGGCCCGCCGGAGTTTCATGATCTCGGCGTGGGCGCTCATTCCTTTGTACCCCTCGGAGCTGTCGTTGTTGATCAGCTCCTGGAGTTTCGCTCGGATCGCGTTGAGTTGCGATTGAGACATGCTCGGGTCCGTTGAGTTTGTCACACCCAGTTGCTTCAGTTTCGTCAACCGCTCGGAAATCACGTCGTTGAGTGCGTCGCGGATCTCGATGACGGTGTCGGGGAGTTCGACGCGCTCCCACTCGACATCGGTGGTGTGGGTGTGGGCGGCTACGTCGGCGTCGTCCTCGGTCATCACGGCTACGTCGCACAGTCCGAGGTTATCGCAGACGGTCAGGATCTCTTCTTTGTCGCCGCCGGGCGAGGCGCTCATCCCGGTGACAAGCGGCGTCTCGGCGTCGGCGTGGTAGCGGTCGGCGATGTAGTTGTAGGCGTAGTTGCCGGTCGCGCGGTGACATTCGTCGAAGGTGATGTGTGTCACGTCCGAAAGCGAGATTCGGTTGCCGACGAGGTCGTTCTCGATCACCTGCGGCGTCGCACAGATGACCTGCGCGGACTCCCAGAGGTCGGCTCGGTCGTCGGGGCGAACCGCGCCGGTGAAGACGACGATATCGTCGTCGTCCACCGAGAGGGCCTCGCGGTAGAAGGCGGCGTGCTGTTGGACGAGCGGCTTCGTCGGCGCGAGGAGCAACGACCGTCCGCCGTGTTCGGCCAGCCGCTCGGCGGAAACGAGCAGGCTGACGGCCGTCTTCCCGAGTCCGGTCGGCAGACAGACCAGGGTGTGATCGGACGCGGCGGTTTCGGCCAGGCTAAGCTGATAGCTCCGCTTTTCCAGCAGGCCGTCAGCGAGAAGCGGTCCCTGGATGTACTCTGTTTCGCCGGAGGCTGTCGCCATCTACGAATGAATTCGTCGTTTCGCCGTATAAGGGTTCGGCCACCGCGGTGAAAGTGAACCTCCGTCCGATGAATTATATACTGGAACGGGAGCAGGCCCGCTCGTCGTGTGAGCAATCGTCGGCGATCCGCCGAAGCGGGAGCGCGGCGCACGGGTCGTCGGAGGGAACGCGCCGCCTGTTCGCTATTCGTTCGCTTCCATCAGGAGGCTGATCGCCCGTCGACGACGAACCGCTCGAAGAACGACGAGTACTGCATGAGCATCGTCCCGAGGATGCTCATCACGAGGACGTACCCGACCGCGACGGCCGGAATCGTCTCGGCGAGGACGGTCCCACCGGCGACCGCGTCGGCCGCGATGGCCGCGATAATGAGCGAGAACTCCCCGCGCGTGACCATCCCCAGCCCGACCCGGACGTTGCGTCGGTCGTCGAGACCGTAGATTCGGCCGCTGACGAAGCCGGTGAACAGTTTCGTCGGCGCCGTCACGAGGACGAGGACGGCGATGATCCCAGCGACTGCCGGAAAGACGGCCGGATCGGTACGGATCCCGATCCAAAAGAAGAACACGGCCGCGAAGACGTCCCGAAGCGGGATGAGCCGGCGCTCAAGGTCGTGGAGGTGCTCCGTCCCCGAGAAGGCCATCCCGACGAAGAACGCCGCGACGGCCTCGCTGACGCCGATCGCGAGAGCGAACCCGGCGACGAGGACGGTTATCGCGACCGCCCGGAGGACGAACATCTCCTCGGAGTCGACTTCAAGGAATTCCTGGAAAAACCTCGACCCGAACTGGACCGAACTCACGAGCGCGAGCAGAAACACCATCGCGGTACCGACATCGATGGAGATCTCGGTCAGTTCGCCGCCGCCGAGGAGGATCGCCGACAGGACGGCCAAGTAGAAGGCGATGAACAGGTCCTCGTAGACGAGCGTCCCGAGGATCGGGTTTGACTCGTCGTTGGCGATCCACCCCAGATCGATGAGCGACTTCGTGATGACCGCCGACGAGGAGATGTAAACGATCCCTCCGAGGACGAACGCCTCGAGAGGCGACCACCCGAGCGCGAGACCGACCACGACGCCTGCCGGGAGGTTCACGAGCAGGTCGAGCGTCCCCGCTTTGGTGATCCGCTCGCTCGATTCGAGCAGCCGCTCAAGACTGAACTCCAAGCCGAGAAAGAACAGCAAGAAGACGATGCCCAGTTCGGCCAACAGGGTGATGTACGGCTGGAGTTCGATCGCGTACCCCGCCACCATGGGGACGCCGACCCGCCCGAGGACGAAGGGACTCATCAACATCCCGGAGACGACGTAGAAGGGGATCACCGACTGGCCGAGCCGTCGGGCGACCGTCCCGGCGAGGGCGAGAACCGCGAGCACGAGTCCGGTCTCGAGGAGGACCTCCGCCATGGCTCAGGCGTCGTCCGCGTCGCGCCCGTCGGCCCCGTCGCCTCCGGCGACCAGCGATTCCGCCCGATGACAGGCCTCCCGCGTTCCGAGAAGAATCAGCGTGTCGTCGGTCCCGAGGACGGTGTCGGGGCCCGGGTTCGACTCGGTGTCGTCGTCCCGCCGGATCGCGACGACCGACGCACCCGTGACGTTGCGGAGATCAAGCTCCCTGAGCGTCCGGCCGACGACCCCGGAGCCGTCGGGGACCTTGACCCACTCGAGCAGCGAATCGTCGTCCAACATCGTCTCTGTGGTGTCGGTGGCGATCGGCTGGAAGTACGCACCTTCCAGGATGGAGCCGACTTGCCGGGACAGTTGGTCGGTGATCTCGAACAGCTTCACGGAGTCCGCCTCGCCCTCGCGTTTGAACACCTCGCGCTTGCCGGTGTTGTGAATCACGATGATGAGCGTCGACTCGTCGTCGAGGTCGATCTCGAACTTCTTCCCGACGCCCGGGAGGTCGGACTCGTAGACCGTCATACCGATCCGTGCTCCCCCCGAGGTGATAAATGCTACAGACCGATCACGCGGGCTCCGGCGGGAAGCGACAGTCCTCGGGCGTCGATCACAACGCCGACAGCGTTGCGCCGTCGACAAGGCGGCGGATCGCCTCGGGGAGGTCCGCCGTCGGCACGCGGGTCTGCTCCGTTGAGTCCCGTTCTCTGATCGTTACGGTATCCTCGTCTTTGGTCTCGTAGTCCACGGTGACGCAGTAGGGTGTCCCGACTTCGTCCTGTCGGCGGTAGCGCCGCCCGATGTTTCCGGTATCGTCGTAGCTAACCTCGAATCCCTCGGTACGGAGGCGGTCAGCGAGCGAGCGGGCGCGGTCGTCGAGGCCGTCTTTCGTCATCAACGGGAAGACGGCGACCGTCGTCGGAGCCATCGTTGACGGAAGCTCGAGGAACGACCGTTCCTCGCCGTCGACTGTGTCGGTCTCGAGAGCGTGGATCAGAACGCTGTACACGAGTCGATCGACACCGAACGACGGCTCGACGACGTGCGGCGTGATGTGTTCGCCGGCTTCGGTCCGCTCTTCAACGGCGAAGCCGGTCTTCTCGACGGGAACGGTGTAGGTCTCGCCGTCGAACTCGACGCTGACCTCGTCGCCGTCGAACGCGGATCGATCCCAGCCGGCGAGCGTCTTTAGTTCCTCAGCGATCTCGGCCGCGTCGCCGCCGAACTCCGGGCCAAGATAGCTCATGTCCGGATCGACGACGGCGCGCTCGACGGTCTTCGGCTCCTCGTACTGCCGGAACAGGGTGAACGGCTCCTCGGAGTAGTCGCCGTGCTTCGAGAGGTCGTAATCCGACCGGTAGGCAAAGCCCGTCACTTCGATCCAGTTGCCGCCGAGTTCGGTTTCGGCGTCCCAACAGTCGGCGGCGTAGTGGGCACGCTCGCCGGCGAGGTGCTGTCGGTACCGGAATCGGTCCATGTCGATCCCGATCCGATCGTAGAATTCGATCGAACGTCCGAGATAGTAGGCGACCCACTCGCTTTCGAGGATGCCCTCCTCAAGCGCCGACCGCACGGTGAGTGTTTCAACGCCACCGTCGTCAGCGTTCTGTGCCGACGCGGAGTACAACGGCACCTCAACGTCGGCGATCCGCTCGATCGGGGGCTCGTCGCGTTCGGGGTCGATGAAATGCTCCAGTTCGGCCTGCGTAAACTCCCGGACGCGGACCAGCGCCCGTCGGGGAGAGATTTCGTTCCGGTAAGCCCGCCCAATTTGAGCCACACCGAACGGGAGTTGGTTTCTGGCGTACTCCTTCAGGCGGGGGAACTCGACGAAGATCCCCTGTGCTGTCTCAGGACGGAGGTAGCCGGGGGAAGCCGATCCCGGGCCGATGTTCGTCCCGAACATGAGGTTGAACGCCTCGATGGGTTCCTCGGCGAGGGAGGCCCCACAGGACGGACAGGCGATGTCGTGTTCGGCGACGAGTTCGCCGACCCGCTCGGTTCCGAGCGCCTCGGCGTCTTCGATGTCTGTGACCGCATCCTCAACGAGGTGGTCGGCACGGTGGGTCGCGCCACACTCGGCGCACTCGACGATCATGTCGTCGAAGCCGTCGAGGTGGCCGGACGCCTCGAACACCGCCTCGGGCATCACGGTCGGCGCTTCGAGTTCGACGTTGCCGAGTTCGCGGACGAAGAGGTCGCGCCAGGAATCCTCGAGGTTTCTCTTGAGCGCGGCCCCCTCGGGGCCGTACGTGTAGAAGCCGGCGGTACCGCCGTACGCCCCGTTGGAGGCGAAGAAGAACCCGCGACGTTTCGCGAGCTCGGCGAGAGCCGCCGTCTCGCTCATACGAGCGCCCCCAAGAGGTCGACGTCCCGAACGATGCCGACGAGTTCGTCGCCCGAGAGCAGCGGGATCTGCTCGATATCGTTCGACAACATCGACTGTGCGGTCTCGCGTGCGGTCCGGGTCTTCGGGACGGTAATGAGATCCTCGCTCATGAACTCCGAGACCGCGGTCGAGGGGATCTCGACGTTCAGCGTCGGGATCGATCGACTGCCGACGGCTTTGATTCCCTCCCACATCCACTCGTCATCTTGGTTCGCGACGGCGTCTCCGGGATTGGACTCACCCTGCACGACGTGGGCGACATCGATGATGTCGACCTCGGTGATCATCCCGGTCTGTCTGCCGTCGTCGTCAAGCACGATCGCGTAGGCGACGCCGGCGTAGGAAAGCTCCCGCTCGGCGACCGGCAGCGGCGTGCCGTGATAGACCGTGTTGATCTCCCGTGTCGCTAGCCCCCCGACAGTCGTCTCTCCGTCGGATTCGCCCTCCGCGAGGGCCCGAACGAGGTCGGTAACCGTGACAATGCCGAGGAGCTCGCCGTCTTCGACTACGGGCACCCGGCGCTCGCCGGACTCGAGAACGAGCTCGGCGAGGTCGGTGAGCGACGCCGATCGGCCGATGGTCGGGACTTCCCGGGCGAGGAGCGCAAGTTGGTCCTCGTCAGGCTGTTCGATGAGCGACCCTCGGGTGACGAGACCGCGGAACTGCTCCCCGTCGTCATCGACCCGGATGACGGGAACCGACGAGAACCCTCGGTCCTGCAGATACTCGAGTACGTCCTCGCGGGTCCCCGGAATCTCGACGGTGACCACTTCCGACCGTGGTGTCATCGCGTCTGCAACGTTCATACCCGCCCCCTTTCTCCGCCTCCGTACTAAGTCCACCGACCTGCTCTCTCGGGTTTTCTCGGGGATGAGGCCATTTTGTCGGTTCACGACGGGATCGGAGTCCCTTCGGGGAACTATGGCAATCTATAATGAATAACAGCGCGAGTACCACGAGCCACCGTGCCCGTGGGTGAAGCGCGTCACAACACGAACTTTTAACGAGTATCGAACCATACGAGAATATAGTGCAGTCGTCCAAACTCACCCAAACATTGTCGTTCGGACTAGACATCCATACGGG
>NZ_JBKEGK010000106.1:0-8529 GCF_046710025.1 Natronomonas sp.
AGTGGGACGCTCGGTGGATTGTTGGGGCGGCTCAAGCGCCTGTTCAGTTGATCCGGAGGCGGATGGGTTAATCCCGAGATCGTTGCCTCGCGTGCTCTGTGCGCTATACTCGTTATCATCGCCCCATGCGTCAAATCGTTGTGTCCGCCTAGCTTTGCACCGAAAACGGCAGTTCCGGGCCGAACCCTCCATCGGAGCCACCGTTCCCGTCTGGCTCGCCCCCTGAGGTTCCGTTTCCGGTCGAACCGCCCCCCGGCGTTCCGCCCGCGTCGGAGTCGCCGTCCCCGTTCTCAGCCGAGTTACCGTCCCCGGTTGAGTCGCCGTCCGCGACTTCTGACGGCGGGGTGTACTCGAGCGACAAGAACAACCGCGCGATCGAGTTTGCCGCGTCTGCCTCGGCCGGATATAGCCCGTACGCGATGACCGTATCGCCGGTGTCCGGGTGTGGCGCTCGCATGAGGTGGAGGAACGCTTCGGGTGTCTCGCCGGCCTCGGCTTCGGTCGCCATGACGGTGACGTTCACCGGTTCGTCGAACGGCTCGATGGTGTAGTTGCCGTACTGCTCGAACCCCTGTGAGTTGGTCTCAGGGAGGTAACGAAACACCCGCTCGTGATCGCCGGTCAACAACGGGTTCAGACTCCGACCGGCGATACGTACCGCCGGCGTCGTTATGACCCCGAGTTGTACCGTCTCGATACCCGCTGGGCGGTCGCTTTCCGGCCCGTACTGCGCCATGTGGTTTCGAATGACGACCTGCGTCTCGTTCCCGTCGCCCTCGCCGACGCTCACTGTCTCGTTGATCGTCTGTGTCTCCTCGTAGTGGCGTTCGTACCCCTCCTCGTCGAGAGAGCTGTTCTCGCCGAGGGTCTCACCGGACTCGAACCTGAGAGCGTCCTCGCCAAACGGCAGCCCCGAACAGCCCGCGAGAATCACACAAAACGCCACCACCCCAAGTGTCCGATAGTGCATAGCATTACTCGATGCGGCGACGGCATAGCGGTTCGATCGGACTCACGGCTCGAAACGTCGGTATACGCCCCGGAATCAGAACGCCCTTTTAAATTGAGGGCGAATAGCCCGGTATGCAGCTAATGGTGGACACAGCGCGCTCGGCCACGCGACCACCGACAGCGGCCCGCGACGCCAGCATTCGGTCGACCCGCCGCGGCGTCTGTCTGCTCGCGGTGACTCTTCCTCTGGCCGGGTGCATCTCCGATCCCGGTGCCGACTGTCGTGGCGCGACGGTTCGGCTGTCGTTGCGGCCGGTGAGTGCCGTCCAGTCGCCGCTCGTCCTCAACCCCGAACGGCTTTCGGCCGAGGCGGTCGTCGTTGTCGAAACCGCCATCGAGGACGAACACGTCGAGCGCTGTGTATCTTGGCACCCCGACGCGGGCGAAACCGGGGCTTCACCAGGGTTGGCGGAACTCGGCGAGATGATTGAAGCACACGCTGGGGTCGAACTCCCCGCTGACATCGAGACGGACGCCCGGTTTCGGGGGGACCCGTATCGGCTCTCGCTGGTCACCGATCGGAACGGGTGAGCGACAACCGCCCCGAGAGACTGCACGCCGGTGTCGCTGGCTCCGACCGGGTCAGGTCGGCTCGCGGATCGCCGAGGCGGTGCCGGCGGCGAGCGCGCCGATGATGAGGACAATGACGCTCGCGGCGTTGAGAAATGACGTCGCGCCGACGCGAACCTTCCCGAATATTTCGAGCGGGACCGTCGTCGTTCCCGATCCGGATAAAAAGAACGTAATGAGGAACTCGTTAAACGACAGGGCAAAACAAAACAACGCGCTGGCGACAAGGGCCGGCAACAGTAGTGGGAGCGTTACGGTTCGAAAAACTGCCACCCGATCGGCGCCGAGGTCGCGGGCGGCCTCAGAAAACGCCGGATCCAGTTCACCGTACCGGGCCGCGATGAGGAACGTGCTGAACGGGAGCACCCAGAACAGGTGCCCGAGCGCGACCGGGAGCAGGCCGAACCCGATGCCGAGGCGGTTGGCGGTGATCCCGATTCCGAAGGCGACGACCACCGTGGGCACGAACAGCGGAAGCGCGATGACGGCACCGATCGCGCCACGAACGGATGCGCGGAGCCGACTGCGGACGAGGGTGTAGGCCGCGGCCAACCCAAGGGTGGTCCCGAACACGGCGGCGAAGACGCCGAGACCGAGGCTCGTGAGCATACTCCTGACGAAGCGACGATCGGCGAACACCTCGCCGTACCACCGCAGCGAGAACCCATCGAGTGGGATTGTCGGCTGGGCACCGGGCGATAGAGACAGGTATCCGACGACGACGACGGGAAGATACAGGAAACAAAACGTCACCGCGACGACCGCCCCCGGAAAACGGCCGGCACCCCGAACGAGCAATCGGTCGAGCCGGGTCACCATCGTTTCAACTCTCGTCTGACCGGCGGCAATTGAGCCCCGAGAACGAACCCAACGACGACGATTAACAGGAAGACCATCGAGAGGGCGGCAGCCAACCCGAGAGCAGAGAACTGTTCGAACGCCTCCACGACGAGCGTCGCGATCATCACGTCTCCGGGGCCGCCGAGTATCTCCGGCGTCGTGTACGCGCCGGCGATCCGGGCATAGACGACGATCGCGCCGGCGACCGCCCCCGGGAACGTCCGTGGAAGGACCACGTCGACGACGACCCGCCGGTTCGTCGCCCCGAGATCCCGCGCGGCCTCGATCAACCGCCCGTCGAGTCGCTCCATCGAAACGTACAGCGTCAACACGACGTAGGGGAGATATATATAGATGAATCCTATAAACACCGAGAGATCGCTGAACAACAGTCCGAGCGGTTCGCTGACGGCCCCGGTGGCGACGAGCAGTCTGTTCAGGATGCCGCCGCGCGCGAGGATCCACACCCACGTGTAATTGAGGACAACGTAGTTGAGCCACAACGGCAGCGTGAGCGCGATGAGCGCCGGTAGCCTGATGCTGGCTGGACACCGATGCGCGAGCCAGTACGTCACGGGATACGCAACGACGAGACACGTGACAGTCGCTGCCACACCCATCCCGAGCGAGTATATGAGGCTCGTCCGGTACAGCGGCGTCGTCGCCGTAACGTAGTTGTCGATGGATGGCCCCGGGGCGACACTCTCGACGAGGAGTATCGCGACCGGGAGAATGCCGAGCAACACCGCGATCGTGACCGGCCCACTCGCGATCAGGGCGTCTCGGACTCCCCCTCTGCGTTCACTCGTCCTCATCGTCCACTATGACTGCTCGGTCGATAGCAAACCGGATACGATCGCCGGTAGCCATGCCGCCCCCGCCCGCAGGGCGGTCGGGAGTCGTCCGGCTGCCGACCGCTGTTCGTGCCGCAAGCGTCCCGCCGTCACCCGTTTCAACCGTCACCTGTCGATAAAATCCCTTGTACGCTAGCCGCCGAACGGTTCCCGAGAAGGGTCCCTCGCCGACGGATACCGATTCGGGACGAACGACGACCGTAACCGTCTCGCCGACCGACGGATCGCTCCGGCCGGCGGCGGCTTCGAACCCGCCAAGCGCTGTCTCGACAGCCGCACGATCGCCGTCGACAGCGGTAACATCGCCGCGGAGCGTTGTCGCGCCCCCGAGGAAATCGGCGACAAACTGTGTCTTCGGCCGACCGTACAGCTCCTCCGGAGTGCCGATGTCGACGATGCGCCCCTCGCGCATGACGCCGATCCGGTCGGACATGCTCATCGCGCTTTCTTGATCGTGCGTAACGTACAGAAACGCCGTCCCGGACTCACGTTGGATCCGTTTCAACTCCGATTGCATCTCCTCTCTGAGCGCTCGGTCGAGCGACGACAGCGGTTCGTCGAGCAACAACACCGTCGGATCGTTTACCAAAGCCCGGGCCAACGCGACGCGCTGTTTTTGACCGCCGGACAACGCCGCTGGATCCCGGTCGCCGTAGGACGGAAGTGAAACCAATTCGAGGGCTTCGTTGACACGACGGCGGCGCTTGTCGCCATCGATACCCTGCCGTGCAAGACCATATCCGATGTTCTCGGCGACGCTCATGTGCGGAAACAGGACCAGATCCTGAAAAACGATGTTCGTATCCCGTGAGCGGGGCGGCAGGTCCGTCGCCGGTTTGCCACCGATCCGAACGACGCCGGTGTCCGGTCGCTCAAGCCCGGCCAGCATCCGGAGTGTCGTCGTCTTTCCACACCCTGAGGGGCCGACCAACCCGAGAAACTCCGAGCCGTCGATCCGAAGGTGAACGTCGTCGACCGCCGCAACGTCGCCGAAGGACTTCGACAACCCCTCGACTTCGAGCGCTGCGGTCGCCGTCATCCGCCGGATTCGGTCTTTGCCTCGCTCCACGTCCGACTGTACGTCTCGATGAGTTCCGGCGGCTTCGGTTCCTCGTATATGAACTGGTCAGGGGTGTCGAGGCCGAGAACCGTTCTGTCGATATTCTGCTCCTCGAAGACCCTCTCGTTGGGTACCGCAATGTTGTTCGGCTCCATCAGCGACCGATACCCCATCTCGCTTTGCCACTCCTCGATGAACGTGTGCGCGAGCTCCGGATTTTCGGCCCCGGCGCGGATCGTATGCTGGATGAACCACGCTTTCGTCCCCTCCTCGGGGAACACCCGTTCGACCGGCAGCCCATCGTCTTTCATCGCCTGGATGACGTAGTTCCACACCGGCTGGACGCCGACCGTCTCCGTGCGGAGCAGTTGCTCGGACTCGCCGCCGTTACCCCAGAGTCCAGCCGTGTTGTTCAATCTATCAATCAGATCCGCACGGAGCGCCTCAATGTCGATGTCGGCTTCCGAGGATGGGTTCAGCTCTGTCCCGGTGGCCGCATTCCGGTACAACACCTGAAGCCGTGCGTCGTCGCGGCCCCCGGCGACCCCCGACAGGTCGTCGTCCCACAGATCAGCGAGCGCCGTAATCTCGCGGTCAACGATGTCGGTGTTGACTGCGAGCGGCGTCTGTCCGAAGCTCCGGGGGACGCCGTATACCTGTCCGTCGCTCTCGAAGTAATCCTTTTTCAAAAAGTCGAAGATGTCCTCGTACGACGGCACCTGATCGAGGTCGATCGGCTGAATCAACTCCTCGTCCATCGCCGGCTTCACCGCGTAGTTACCGAGCGGCGCGATATCGTAGTCGGCGCGCCCGGCTCGGAGTTGCGACAGCGTCTCCGCGGACCCCTGTGCGGACTGTCGTTCAACGGTCACGCCGTGTCTGTTTTCGAACTCCTCGATGACACCGTCGTTGTACACGTATCCCCAGTCGATGATACGGAGCGTGTCCGATCCGCCGCCGAGTTCGAGACACCCGGCGATCCCCGTCCCCAGTGTGGCACCGGCACCGCTCAGAAACGCACGACGGGATGCGTTCATAGTTATAATGTTAATAACGCGCTCGGAGGGTATAAATCGATGGAAACCGCCAATTTCAGCGGTCGTCTACAGAACACTCGGCCTGGCAGTACCAGCGACATGTCAGTGCTAGCGTTCATCGATCCGTCGGCGACCCGTCGCGGCGGTGTGCGAGACGTTCGGCGACGACCGACGGCACCGGCGTCCGGCAGTACCCGCAGTACCACGACCGGCCCGTCATCGTCGATTCCCGCGTCAGATCCTCGACCGCGCCCAGCGTCGCTCCACAGCCATCGCACGTGTACGTCGAGGCCATACCGGGGGTTGTGGCCGAGCGAATACGGACCTGTCGGCGACGCCGGTAGACGACAGCACATATACGCGGCTGCCGCGAACGGCGAGGCGATGACACGCCGGCCGACAACGGTCGAAAACGCCGCCCTCCTCTCTGTCGGAGGGATCGGGTACGGCGCGCTGTTGTTCGTGTGGTTCTCACTGCCGGCGTATCTCTCATCTGTCACCGACGCGCTGGGGTTGAGCGGAACGCAGGCGGGCGTGCTGGCCGGTGCGATCCCGCTGACGTACATCCCGCTCGGCCTCCTGAGCGGGCTCGTCGTTGATCGCATCGGTGCCCGAACCGGCATCGGCGTCGGGATCGCGCTCGCGGGCCTCGGGCAGTTCGGTCGGGCGAGCGCGGGCGGGTTTCCGTCGATGCTCGCGCTGACGCTCCTGATGGGCGTCGGCGCGACGGGGATCACGTTCGGGCTCCCGAAACTCGCCGCCGAACTCTACCCGCCGGCGTTTGTCGGTCGGGCAGCGTCGGTGTATCTCCTCGCGTCATACGCGGGGAGTGCAACAGTGTTCGCGGCGGGGCGATCGGTGCTCGGCCCCGCCCTCGGCGGCTGGCGGCCGCTGTTTCTCGCGAGCGGGGCCGTGATGGTCGCGCTCGCCGGCGCGTGGGCGCTCTTGGCGTGGTTCGTTCCGGCTGGTCGTCACGACCCGGATGATGGGGCCGGCGAAAGCGGGGGGTTCGCGCTCGCATCGCTATCGGGTGACGTTCGCGCCGTCTTCGCCCACCGGGATCTCCGATTGTTGGTTCTCCTCGGGGCGGCGTACCTGTTCGTCGTGCACGGGCTTCAGGGGTGGCTCGTCACGCTGTTCGAGGCTCGCGGGATCGCTCCGGGGCTCGCCGGCGGAGTCACTGCCGTCTTGGTGGGCGGTCAGATCACGGGGGTTCTCGCCGTGCCGGTGGTCGCCGAACGCTTCGGGGTAACCCGTGAGGCGCTGGTTGGCTGCGGCGCCGTCGCCTGCGTCGGCGTTCTCGGGCTCTTTTTTACCCCGACGCTCGCGCTGTTGCTCGTGCTCCCGGTCATCTCGGTCGGGATCGGCGTGGGTGGGCTCTCGCCGCTGATCCGTGCGATCCCAGTGGAAATCGAGGGGATCGGCCCGGCGCTGACCGGGACTGCGGTCGGGCTCGTCTTCGCGATCGGGGAGATCGGGGGCTTCCTCGGTCCCGTCGTCGTCGGCGCGCTTCGGGACGCGACGGGGTCGTTCGCACCCGGGCTCGCGCTGTGTGCGATCGCGGCCCTCGTTACCGTCGGCGCGGGGGCGTCAATGAGCGAGTTGTGATCGTGATCGAACCGCTATTTGACGGGGATGTATTTAAATGAGCGAGGACACTCGGCCGACTGGTTATAAGTTCGCGGGGGGTTTCATCAACGATGTCGGCGATCCGTCCGCTCAGCTACGTATAAATGAACACGAACAGGAGAGCGAACCATCGGGTCAGGACCGGACGCCCCGGCCGGCGCTACTCCACGTACCGCTTCGCCAGCCAGGCCTCCGCGCAACGGAGACGGTAGGCGAACGTCGACCCCGGAACGTCGAGGCGCTCGGCGAGTTCGTACGCCTCAACCTCTCTCGGTGTTTCGTAGTAGCCGGCCTCAACCGCGGCGGCGAGCGCGTCGGCCTGCTCGGGCGGTAGGTCCGCTGTCACCTCTCGTTCGGGGTCTGAAACGCGTTCGAAGCGCACATCGGCGTCGGCGATTGCCTGAACCGCCTCGACGAACGAACCGACGGGGCCATCGGGTGCGAGCACCCGCCAGCGTTGCGTTCGCCCGCGCCACGTCTCCTCGAGGACGACTCCGTCGCCAAAGCGGTCGCGGGCGAGATGTGGGATCGAGTCGCAGTCGTCAGTCCGCTCCCAGTAGGAGTACAACACGAGCGATCCGGCGGATTGATCGAGGACCGTCGTCTCCCAGTCGCCGTCGCAGCCGTCCCGAACCAGACAGTCGGTGAAGTACCGCGCGCCGGCCATGTCCTCAAGTCGATCCAGCGCGGCCTCGGGGCCGCTCGCGTGGTCGACCCGCCAGAGGCTCGTCTCGGTGACGTGACACGCCGACGACCGAAGCCTCGCGTCGGGATAGTCGGCGAGCAGGTCAGCGACCGGGTTCGCCCCCGGCGGATGCTCGACGACGACGACGAGTTCGCGCATACCGGAGGACAGACTTCCGAAGGAATAAAACAGTCCCTACGGCCTGAAGCGGGTCGCCTTGCCCGAGGTGACGGTCGCATGCTCGGCCTCGTGGGGGTCCGGCGGCCCCGCGTCGTATCGGGCCCCGACCGCGGCCCCGAGTGCGTCTCTGACACAGACGCGGGCCGCGTTGCCGACGGCTGTCGCGCTCCCCGCGAACGCCGTCCCGTCCTCTACAGCCGGACACCCGACAGCAACTGCATCGCTCGTCGTCCCGGTGCAGCCGGCGCGGCCAAGAAGCGTCCCCGCCTTCGCCTCGACGATCGTGGCGAGGAGTCCGGCCAGCCCGCCGTCCGAGAGCGGCTCCGTCGACCCGACGAAGATGTTGACCGTCCCGGGGCGAAACGCGTCGTCGGGGAATGCGTCCGCGTCGATATCGCCGTCCCGGCCGTCAACCCGCCGGCTGTTATCACCCGCCGGCAGCAAAGCGGGGTTCGACAGCCCTGCGGTCACGACCGCCTCGACCGGCCCGTACCGAGCCCCCCTGGCGTTCGTCTGCCGAACGCCGGTCAGAAGCGTTGGCCCCTCGGGGACCGACCCGAGCCGCTCGGTCGCGTACCCCGCGAGGTCCGTGCGCCCAAACCCCTCCGGAACGGTGAGATTGTGGGCGGCTCGGGCCGTCGCGTACCCGCCGTCGAAGCCGTT
>NZ_JBKEGK010000107.1:0-8492 GCF_046710025.1 Natronomonas sp.
CAGTCGGCCTACGTCGGAAGCGAGGTGACGACGCTGCTGCTCGGTGCCGGCCTCAGCCTCGGGTTGGCGTTGCTCGGTGCCGGACTCGCGTACGGACTCTATCGCGGTGCGTCGCCGACACGACATATGGAGAAACTCGGCGGTATACGGACGCTTCTCATGAACAACTACTATCAGGACGAGTACCAGGTGTGGCTCGCCAAAGGCGCCACAGTGCGGCTATCAGCCGCCGCTGATACGTTCGACCAAGGCGTCATCGACGGCGCTGTCAACGCGGCCTCAAGCGTGAGCCTCTTTAGCGGGAGCCGCCTGCGGCGGATCCAGACGGGTATCGTGACGAACTACGCGGCACTGTTGCTCTTGAGTCTGCTCGCGTTGCTTGTCGTCTTTGCAATCCTCGGGGGGTGGCTCTGAATGTTCGTCGAGACGCTCCTCGCGTTGTGTCTGCTGGGCGCTGCTGTGGTCTTCGTCGCTCCGGATCGGTACGCCGGCCGGCTCGCGTTCGGCATCTCGCTCGCGCCGCTTCTCGTCTCGCTGTACATGTATCTCGTCTTCGACGGCAGCGGCAATGCCCTCCTTGGTGGTGATATCGCTTACGAACGGTTCGCCGAGTGGCTCCAACTCGGCCCCTACGCCGTCAACTACCACGTCGGCCTTGATGGCATCTCCCTGCCGCTTGTCGTCCTCTCGACAGTGTTGACGACGCTTGCCATCCTGAGCGCGTGGACGCCGATCGACGCCCGCGAGAGCGAGTTCTACGGGCTCGTGTTGTTCCTCGAGGGCAGCCTCATCGGCGTCTTCGCCGCGTTGGATTTCATCCTCTGGTTCGTCTTCTGGGAGGCTGTGTTGATCCCAATGTACCTGCTCATCGGCGTCTGGGGCGGCCCTCGTCGTAAGTACGCCGCGATCAAGTTCTTCATATATACGAACATCGCCTCGCTCGTGATGTTCATCGGTTACATCGCGTTGCTGTTTGGCCTGGGTGGCGCGGTCTCGGCGACAAGCATGCCCGCAGTCGCCGAGGCGCTCCGGGCGGGCCAACTCGGCTACCTCGGCACGCCGGCGTTCGGGGTCGGCCCCGACGCCCTCGCGATGGCCGCCTTCCTCGCGATGTTCGTCGGCTTCGCGGTCAAAGTCCCGATCGTCCCCTTCCACACGTGGCTGCCGGACGCTCACGTCGAGGCCCCGACGCCAGTGTCGGTCCTTTTGGCCGGCGTCCTGCTGAAAATGGGGACCTACGCTTTGCTGCGGTTCAACTTCACAATACTCCCCGAGCAGGCTGCAGCCCTCGCGGCCCCGATCGCCGCCATCGCCGTGATCTCGATCATCTACGGCGCGCTGCTCGCGTTGGCCCAACAGGATCTAAAACGTGTCGTCGCGTACTCGTCGGTCTCCTCGATGGGCTACGTCATCTTGGGCCTCGTCGCCTACACTGTCTACGGCGTCGGCGGCGCAACGTTCCAGATGGTCGCCCACGGCCTCATCTCCGGGCTCCTGTTTATGACGGTCGGCGTCTTCTACAACGCGACCCACACCCGGATGGTGGACGACATGTCGGGGCTTGCGACCCGGATGCCCGTGACCGCCGCGGTGTTCCTCGCCGGCGCGTTCGCCTACATGGGCCTACCGCTCATGGCTGGGTTCATGGGTGAGTTGTTCGTCTTCCTCGGTGCGTTCGAATCGACGGTGTTGCCGGCCGCACCGCTGTTTACCGCCGCGGCGATGTTCGGCATCGTGATCGTCGCTGGCTATCTGCTGTGGGCGATGCAGCGGTCGCTGTTCGGCCCCTACCGGCTCGAAACCGACTACGATCTCGGGCGCGCGCCGCTGCACGATATCGCGCCACTCGTGGTGCTCGTTGCGCTCATCATCGCGTTGGGCGTCGCCCCGGACCTGTTCTTCGAGATGATCCGGGACGCGACCGTAGACATCGTCGACTTCCCGTTCGGGGGTGATGCTCGATGATCGCCGGCGGGTTCGCGCTCGCGCCGGCCGGGGCGTTCGTCCTCGCCGCGCTCGCGCTGTTCGTGCTCGATGCGTTCTCGCCGGGACGAACGAGCGGCGGCCTCCTCGCCGGCATCTCGGCGTTCGGCGCCATCGCTACGCTTTCCGCCTCCGGCGTGCTCCTGTTGTCGGGAGCAGCCGACGGGGGCGTCGAGCTGTTCGGCGGGCAGTTGGTCGTCGACGGAATGAGCCTGCTGTTCACGTTCATTTTCGGCAGCGTGACCGCGCTCGTCTCGGTCGCTTCCTTCGATTACATCCGTGAACTACCCCACCGAGCCGAGTACTACATGCTCGTCATGCTCGCAGCGACGGGGATGTCGCTGATGGCCTCGGCCAACAGCCTCGCGGTCGCGTTCGTCGCCCTCGAGCTCGCGAGCCTGCCCTCGTATGCGCTTGTCGCGTATCTAAAGGGCAATCGTGGCTCCGTCGAAGGCGCGCTCAAGTACTTCCTGATCGGGGCGCTCTCCTCGGCTATCTTCGTCTATGGAATCTCACTCGTGTACGCCTCGACCGGCAGCCTCCTGCTCCCGGACGTCGCCAGTGCGGTCGGCGGTGCGGCCGCCGGCTACCCGGGCGTGCTTGGCGTCGGCGTGCTCATGATCGTCGGCGGCCTCGCGTTCAAGACGGCCTCGGTACCATTCCACTTCTGGGCGCCGGACGCCTACGAGGGCGCGCCCGCCCCGGTCTCGGCGTTCCTCTCGTCGGCCTCGAAAGCGGCCGGCTTCGTCCTCGCGTTCCGCATCCTGCTCGTCGGGTTCCCGATCGAGACGGTCGTCGGGTCGATCGACTGGGTGCTCCTGTTTCAGGTGCTCGCGGTGTTGACAATGACTATCGGGAACTTCGCGGCGGCGACCCAAGAGCACGTCAAGCGGATGCTCGCGTACTCCTCGATCGGCCACGCGGGCTACGTGTTGATCGGGCTGGCCGCGCTGACCGGCGTCGGCGGGGCGAGTTCCGGAACGACCGTTCTCGGGGCGAGTATGCTCCACCTCGTCGTCTACGGGTTCATGAATACCGGCGCGTTCCTCTTCGTTGCGCTAGCCGAATACTGGGAGATCGGCCGTACGTTCGAGGACTACAACGGCCTCGCCCGGCAAGCGCCGCTGGCGTGCGTGGCGATGACCGTGTTCATGTTCTCGCTCGCCGGCCTGCCCGTCGGCGGCGGTTTCATCTCGAAGTATTACCTCTTCGCGGGGGCCGTCGGCGCCGGCGTGCCGTGGCTCGCCGCGGTGGGCGCAATAAACAGCGCGCTGAGCCTCTATTATTACAGCCGCGTGGTCAAGGCGATGTGGATCGACGACCCGGTCGAGGAGCGCTCCATCGAGCGTTACCCGACCGCGCTGTACGTTGCAGTGCTTACTGCGGCGGTTGCGACCGTCTTCTTGTTGCCCGGCATAGCCGTCTTCGACGGCGCGGCCTTCGACGCGGCGGCGGCGCTGTTTTGAATCCCGGACAGCGCTCCAGCACGTTTTAGACTGTTGGGGTCGGACACAAGCGTATGAATCGGCTGGTGTTGGGCTACGGCGCGGTCGGGACGTCGTTCATCGAGCGGCTGGCGGAGCGACCGGGGGCGCTCGTCGTGCTCGTGGACGAGGACGACCACGCCGAACCTCTCCGTGAAGCCGGTATCGATGCCAACCGGGTTGACATCGGAGATGTCGACGACATCCGGACCGTCGCCGGCGACGTCGATTCGGTCGTTGCCGCCCCGGCCGCCGACGCGCTCGCGCGAGTGGTCCGGACGGCTCGGTCAGCGTACCCCGACGCGTTTCTCATGGCCTGTCTCGCTGACGGGGTCGACCGGGAGGCAGTCCCCGAGGCCGACCGGATCATCGATATTCCGGAGAAGGTGGGGCAGGACGTTCTGGAGTGTGCTGGGGACGACGGCATTCACACTCGGGAGCTTCGGGCGGCCCTCAACAGCATCGACGGTCGCCTCGCCGTTCTCGCCCACGATAACCCCGATCCCGACGCCATCGCCTCCGCCGTCGGACTCCGTCACCTCGCCTCGGAGTTCGGCGTTGAGGCGGAGGCGTGTTATTACGGCAATATCGGTCATCAAGAGAACCGTGCCCTGGTGAATCTCTTCGAGTTCGACCTCCGGAATCTCAATGACGATGCGGATCTCTCATCGTTCGACGCCGTCGCCCTCGTCGACCACTCCCGACCGGGCGTCAACGACGGGCTACCGCCGGAGACGCCGATCGACATCGTCGTCGACCACCATCCACCACGAACCCCGGTCAACGCCGGATTCGTCGACCTCCGGAGCGACTTCGGGGCGACCTGTACGATCCTCGCGGAGTACTTCAACTGCCTCGGTATCGAATTGAACGAGTCGCTCGCGAGCGGGCTGTTGTACGGCATCCGAACCGACACACGGGACTTTTGCCGAGGGGTCTCTATCACCGACTTCGAGACCGCCGCCAGACTCGTCGAATCGGTCGATCCCGACCGACTCAGACAGGTCGAATCACCGAGCGTCTCGGTTGACACCCTCGAGACGGTCGGGAGCGCCATCTCGGCCCGACAGGTGACCAACGACATCCTGACGAGCTGTGTGGGCGAAATATCCGACCGGGACACGCTTGCTCAAGCCGCTGACAAACTCCTCGACATGGAGGGTATCACGGCGACGCTCGTCTCCGGATACACCGATGGGACGGTGTTCGTCTCCGCACGCTCCAGAGGGGTCGATCGCGACCTCGGCGAGATCCTCCGTGAGGCGTTCGCTCAGATCGGCGATGCTGGCGGGCACGCCGACATGGCCGGGGCGCAGATCCCAACCTGCATCCTAACCGAAGACGCGGACCCCGACGAGCGGTGCGACGCGATCGCCGACGTGATCACCGATCGGTTCTTCGAGGCGCTTGGGGTAACCCCCGACTACGGTCCTTTCATCTACGCTGATGGCGACGGCAGCCAGGGGTTCGCGGAGTAAAGAGCGCTGGGTGATCGACGCACACGGTGGCTGGGGGTGATCTGCCGGCAGGAAGTGGGCTTTTTGCCGTTCGGCGCCGTCGACTCGATAATGGACGCTGGCTCAGACGACGCCTATGACGGCAAGCCGAGAGTGAAGGACTACATGACCCGCGATGTCGCGACGGTCTCGCCCGACGACTCCGTCGAGGCGGTCGCCGAACGGATCGCCGGGAGCGAAAACCACAGCGGGTTTCCGGTGTGTGATGGCCGCCAGGTCGAGGGGTTCGTCAGTGCCCAGGACCTGTTGCTCGCCGATGAACGCGACCTGATATTCAAGGTGATGACCTCGGACATCATCGTCGCCCACCCCGACATGCGAATCACCGACGCGGCGCGCGTCATTCTCCGGTCCGGAATCGAACGCCTCCCGGTGGTGGACGACGCCGGCAATCTCGCTGGGATCATCTCGAACGCCGACGTCATCCGCTCGCAGATCGAACGCGCGACCCCCGAGAAGGTGGGCAAACTCAAGCGGACCCTCGAGTCGATCCACGGCACTGAGGCGACCGAAGAGCGACGCACCGTCTCGCTCGCGGCGTTGACACCCACGCAGACAAAGGTGTACACTGACGAACTCGAAGGGCGCCGATACGAACTCGAAAACGGACTCGCGGAGCCGCTGGTCGTTATCGACAACGCGGGGACGCTTCTTTTGGCCGACGGCCACCACCGCGTCAAGGCGGCCGACCGTCTCGATATCGAGGAGATGGATGCCTACGTGATCAGCCTCGACAGACGCGTCGAGTTGGGGATGGCAGAGACTGCCAAAAAGAGCAATCTCGAATCGATCGACGACATTGAGGAGGTTGATTACGGCCACCATCCCCTCGTCGAGACGACGGAGCGGCTGCAGGATTCCTGATACTGCCAGAGCTGTGGACCGCTCGGGCCATTGCCACCCCGTGGAATCGCCGTTGCTTAGGGCGGAGAGGATGTCAAGCGTCGACGTAGTTCCGCGAGACGTACACGACCAACAGCAACGCGACGCCAAGTGAGACGCCGACGGTCGTCATGCCGAAAGCCGCCAGTCCGACCGGCGTTGGCTGGAACGTCACCAAGCCGAGAAACGACACGGCCTTGAGATCCCGGAGCCCAATACTCCCGATGGCGGCGCCCAAGGCGCCCGCGATCGAGACGACGACCACGTACAGGACCGCGATGACGCGTTCGCCCTCGATGCCGGCGTTTGTCTCCGTCACACCGTATAGTAGATCCGTGGATTGAATGAGCTTTGTGTTTCCACCGTGCTCCTACGGCGTTTTGAAACGTTTTTGCGGGCGGCCATCTAATCAACGGTATGGCCGAATCACGCCGTCAGTTTACCGAAAAGGAGTATCTTCTCGTCGTACTTGTCGTCGTCGCTGTGCTCATGGCCGGGGTTGCGTTGTTGTTGGTCCTCAGCTCCACGTGAGCCCCCGTACGGTCGCGTTGTCGGGCCCCGAACGCGAGGGGTCCAGGCAGTCATATATCCAACTCAAGAGAACTCATCCCCCGTGTTTTTCGCTGTAGTCGGTTGGCTGTTTGACGTAGGTGTACTCGACCGAGTGGTCTCCCGACGAGTCGGCCATGTTCCGTTTTATTTCTTCGAGTATTGATGCCGCTCGGCGTCTGGCTTCGCGGCGTGCGCTCGAATCGCGGCTCAGGCTCCGAAGCCCCTCCTCGATCTGTTCGCCTTCGAGTTGCCGCAGATATTCCGCTGATAGATCCCTGACTTGTTCATCGGGACTCCGAAGGGGATCAACGAGCTGACACCCGACTTCCTCACGCTCTACGGAGGTAGCCATCTCCCCGAGTAACCGGACGGCCTGTCGCTCTGTTTCCTGACCGATGTCGCTCTCCAGATCGTTAACGATGATACTCGAAGCGATCCCCGCAGTGTCTGTGAGTGTCGACGACTCCAAGCGCTCGGTTAGGTACTCACACGCGTCCTCGTGGCCCACCGATTCACCTCTCGTACAGAGTTGCATCAGCGAGATGATCGCTTGCTGTCGAACCGCCTCTGACCCGGTTTTGATTCCGTCGACGAGTGCCCTTGCAGTCCGGCGACGATCCAGCCGGTGAAGCTCCGAAACAGCGATCCGCTGTAGTCGATCGTCGCTCGCATCGGTGACGGACAGCAACGCTTCAAGCGCGGGATCGGTTCCAATTTCGACGAGTGTGGAAGCCGCCGTGCGCCGAACCATCGAATTAGCGTCCCGAAGCATCCGTTCCACCGGCTGATGGTTCGGCTCCGGGCCGGATTGTCCGTAGGACTCGATAGCGCGCGACCGTACCCGACGGTCGTCGTCATCGAATGTCTCGACGAGTTGCGAACGCATACGCTCTTGGCCGAGAACTCCGATGGCCGTCGCCCCTATAAGCCGAAACGCTGGAAACTCCGCAGTAAGCCAGCGGCCGACAAATTCCGCTGGATCAGCGCTACTGCTCTCGCGTGCAACCGACTGTATCAACATTTCGGCCAGCCGGTCAATGTGATCCTGATCGTAGAGATACAGCGAGTCGATAGCCCTCGCTTGTACCTCAGTTGACCCGTCTTCGACTACCGCCCTTGTCAGGTCGTCCACAACGGTTGCGGTGTACTGTTTCGATCCGGCTATCATGCCCAGCGCCGCCGCGGCTCTGGCCCGTATGGCTACAATTTCACCGGTGTGCAACAGTCGACAGAGCTCGTCAGCGTCGGACGCGTCGATGGGCTGTTCAAGTACCGAAAAGTGCGAACGTTCGTCTGTCTCCGAGAACTCCGCGTCCTCTAGTCTGTCCAGCCAGTTTCCGGATCTGTCGCGATCAGTGTCTCCTGAGTCCATCCTCTACACTCCATGCCCCCGTGCGGCATACGATGTCGGTCACCTGGTCGTATCGTTGCTATCTCGTCTCAAGCGATACCCACCAGATGCCTACGTTGCTTCTAAGCTTTCGTGCTATGCATTTTAATGTACGGATGCCATCGATAGCTGTGGGCCACACAGGACGATATCGGCGGGCATGAAAGACAGCGATAAGCTCCAATCGCGGCGTACTTCTCATCGGTGGATATTGTCCGAGAAACTAAATAGACTGCATAGTACTGTTTTTTCATCGGTCAGTGTACATATGGTACAAAAGTGGAACTGTGATCGCTGTGGGTTTTCAGCCTGGTCGGATAGCTACGAGCGGTTGAAACGGAAGGCCGGAACGCACCTATTTCGACATACGTCCGGAAACGTGAGCAAGTCGGATTTCCGGTTCGAATGGCGGTGCCCGTACTGCGATGAGGCTGGAAAAACACACGAGCGGGACACGGCCCGCACGAATTTCAAACAACATCTCAACGGCCACGCTGCAACGGATATAGAACAAAACAAGCATATATCGGAGGAGATCGGCCGAAGCGGGAACATCCCCATAAATACCCCCATCGAGAGCACCGCCGCAGACAATGCCCGTGTTCACTTCGTCTCGGGAAGTAACTTGGCTATCATAATCACGAAGAACCCAGCGGATCGCCTCCGGTTGTTCGACCGACAGCT
>NZ_JBKEGK010000108.1:0-8467 GCF_046710025.1 Natronomonas sp.
TTCCTCGAGCGCCGCCACAACGAGATGCGCTCGAACGACATCGAGTACCACGAGTTCGCCGACGAGTCGCGGTCCGTGTAGCGGCGACCGACGGAAACCGTCGGAAGGCGCACCGAATGTTTGAACCGCAGAAAGAACCTATATAAACGCTTCGTGTGGACGTATAGCACGCTGATCGTCGGCCCGTCCGGCGGTTTCTCTCTTCCTATTTCAGAAAGATTTATATAGAACCGCGGACAATCATTCGGATGAATATGAGTCAACAGATGGGCAACCAGCCGATGATCGTCCTCTCCGAGGAGAGCCAACGCACCTCCGGGCAGGACGCCCAGTCAATGAACATCACCGCCGGGAAAGCGGTCGCCGAGTCCGTACGCACGACGCTCGGCCCGAAGGGAATGGACAAGATGCTCGTCGACTCGACGGGCAACGTCGTCGTCACAAACGACGGCGTCACTATCCTCGGCGAGATGGACATCGAACACCCCGCGGCGAACATGATCGTTGAGGTCGCCGAGACGCAGGAAGAGGAAGTTGGCGACGGGACGACGTCGAGCGTCGTCGTGGCCGGTGAGCTCCTCTCGCAGGCTGAGGACCTCCTCGAGCAGGACATCCACGCGACGGTGCTGGCGCAGGGGTACCGTCAGGCGGCCGCCGAAGCAAAGGACATCCTCGAGGACGTCTCCATCGAGGTCGACGCCGACGACACCGAAGTGCTCGAATCCATCGCCTCGACGGCGATGACCGGTAAGGGCGCTGAGAACTCTAAGGACCTGCTCGCCGGGCTCACTGTCGACTCGGTGCTTGCCGTCGCCGACGAGGACGATGTCGACACGGACAACATCAAGGTCGAAAAGGTCGTCGGCGGGGCCGTCGACGAGTCCGAGCTCGTCGAGGGCGTCCTCGTCGGCAAGGAGCGCGTCCACGACAACATGCCGGCTCTCGTCGAGGACGCCGATATCGCGCTGCTCGACGCGGCGATCGAGGTCAAAGAGACCGAGATCGACGCCGAGGTCAACGTCACCGACCCCGACCAACTCGAGCAGTTCCTCGAGCAGGAAGAAAAGCAGCTCCGCGAGATGGTCGACCAGCTCGTCGACATCGGCGCGGACGTCGTCTTCTGTCAGAAGGGCATCGACGACATGGCCCAACACTACCTCGCCCAGGAGGGCATCCTCGCCGTCCGCCGCGCGAAGAAGTCCGACATGAAGGCGCTGTCGCGCTCGACGGGCGGCCGTGTCGTCTCCAACATCGACGACATCACCGAGGACGACCTCGGCTTTGCCGGCTCCGTCACACAACAACCCATCGCGGGTGACGAGAAGATCTTCGTCGAGGACGTCGAAGAGGCCCGCGCGGTCACACTCATCCTCCGCGGCGGCACCGAGCACGTCGTCGACGAGATCGAACGCGCCGTCGAAGACAGCCTCGGCGTCGTGCGCACGACGCTGGAGGAGGGGAAGGTCCTGCCCGGCGGCGGCGCACCTGAGATCGCGCTGGCACTCGGCCTGCGTGACTTCGCCGACTCCGTTGAGGGTCGCGAGCAACTCGCCATCGAGGCCTTCGCCGACGCGGTCGACGTGATCCCGCGAACACTTGCCGAGAACGCCGGCCTCGATCCCATCGACTCGCTGGTCGAACTCCGAAGCCGGCAGTCCGACGACAGCACCGCCGGCCTCGACGCCTACACCGGCGACGTCATCGACATGGAAAACGAGGGTGTCGTCGAGCCGCTCCGAGTGAAGACCCAGGCCATCGAGTCCGCCACCGAGGCGGCCGTGATGATCCTCCGCATTGACGACGTCATCGCTGCGGGCGACCTCAAGGGTGGCTCCAGCGACGACGACGAGGACGACGCACCTGGCGGCCCCGGCGGCGCAGGCGGCATGGGCGGTATGGGCGGCGGCATGGGCGGTATGGGCGGCGGCATGGGCGGCATGATGTAAGCCGCGCTCGGCACGTACACCCAACTCCCGGCCGCTGTCGAACCGCGCGAAACCGCTCGAACGCTGTACCAACTTCGTATTTTTCGTCCCGAGACAATCCCTCCGGAGCGATTGTTGAACTACACCACGAGACCTCACGCTATTGTCGTCGTGTGCCACTGTATGGCCGTCCATCGCCGAGGCGTCCCGCGATCCCCGGTAGGTTTTTGTCGGTTGCTCGGTAACGGATGGCACGCAAAACCACTCATTGATGAGCGAACAGGACCCCGTCTTCGGCTTCGAGGCACTCGAGGATCCGCCGGGCGTCGAGGTCGTCGACCGCATCGAACAACTGCGATACCGGCTCCACGCCGACCGGCCGGTCTCGCCGACACCGATCGACACCGACCCGTTTTATTTTCCCGTCGACAGCGCCGTCGAGATTACGGCCGAGGAGATTGTCCTGCCGACGGTCGTGACGGTCTGCATCCGGGACAGCGCGGGCGAGATGGTGACCGAGGTCGGCCATCTTGACGAGGGATCTGTCGGCGACGGGAGCTACATCCTCGAGTTGGGCGCACAGATCAAGACCTACGTTGAAGTCACGGGACCGATCGAGACCACCGCGACGCTTCTGGAGACGCGCATCGAGTTTGACGGCCCGACGGAACTCCGGGTCGGCGCGCAGTCGTGGCACGACCGGCCGGCGGCGACGGTGACGACCACGGCCGACCCCCACGACATGATGGCCGCGGTGAGCACGTTCGGGTCGGCGCTGAAAACCACCTCCCCGGAGCGGTCGTTCCCGTCGCTACGGGGCCACCCCCCAGCGGTTCGGCTCGGCGACCAACTCAAGATTCCGGACTCGATCGAGGTCCCCGAGACGGGGATCAGACTGGAACTGCCGCCGACCCGCGGGGCGGTGTACGCCGCTGCGCCGCTTGCGTACTATCTGGGCGCCGAGGTCGTGGCGGGGTCGGAGCCGCGGCTCGTGACCGACAGGGGCTTCGAGCACTCGCTCTCCTCTCCGAAGTCGTTCGAGGAGAACGTCGAGCGAACCCTCAAGCGGCTCTTCGTGCTCGATTGTGTCACCAGAACCGAGGGACTATACGAGATCGACCTGCGCGCCCGCAACGAACTCGAGGGGTACGTCGGGTTAGACTGGGGGCGGCTCTACGAGCAGTCGCTTGCGGAACAGGTAGCGACGTACCTGGAGGTTCCGTACGCGCTACTCGAGGATGTCATCCCGGAGTGGCGGCTGACAGCCCACGTCGAACCGACAGGCGACACCGTCGAGCAGTTGCCGTTCGTCGTCGACGACCTCGCGATCGTGCGGACGGCCGCCACCCCCGGAGCGGCGCAGCCGGGAACCGAATCCACAGGGACGCTGACGCGGAGTGGTGTCCTCACGCGGTCGGCCGCCGAAGGGACCGAGGCTGACGCCGAGGGGCCGTCGTACGTCCAGCCCCAGTCGTCGGGCTCTCTCGAACAGGCCTGGATCGGCGACCGCATTCCCGTCGGAGCGAGCAAACTGACGGCGGCGGCCTTTCGGAACCGCCTCGACCGGGAGACGACCGAGGGCGACATCTCGATCACCGTCGTGTCGAACGACCCCCGGATGGGCGAGGAGCGCGACCTCGTCGGGGACGTCTACGGCGACCGGGAGAACCTGCCCTTCGACGTCCGGATGCGGCGGGACCTCTCTGTGGAGGCGCTCCGCGAGGAGTTCCGGGCAGATCGGAGTTTCCTCCACTACATCGGCCACACCGAACGGGACGGGTTCGAGTGTGCCGACGGCAAACTCGACGCGGCGACACTCGATTCAGCCGGCGTGGACGCGTTCCTCCTGAACGCGTGTAACTCCTATCAGCAGGGCCTGGCCCTCATCGAGGCTGGGGCCGTCGGCGGCATCGTGACGTTGAACGATATAATAAACGATGGCGCAGTGCGCATCGGCGAGTTGATCGCTCGGCTGTTGAACGCCGGTTTCCCGCTTCGTGCGGCACTGACGATCGCCCGGGGGGAAAGCGTCCTCGGCGGCCAGTACATCGTCGTCGGCGACGGCGGCGCGACAGTTACGCAGGCCGTGAGTCGAACGCCGAATATCCTCGATGTGACGCCCGAGGGCGACGGCTTTGAGCTCCGGATCACGACCTATGCGACGGACGATGCGGGACTCGGTAGCGTATTTAAACCACACGTCAGCGGTAATGATGAGCACTTCCTGAGTTCGGGGGAGATAGCGTCGTTCCACGTTTCATCGGAGGAGCTCATCCAGTTGCTGGAACTGGAGAACGTGCCAGTCCGGCACGGCGGAGACATCCTCTGGAGTCAGTCACTAGATATTGACGATCTAAGCGGAATGGGGTCAAGCCGGAACTGAGGATTCGCTCGCGTGTTTGCCTCGATTCTCCGTTCTGTGCTCGTTTGTATCACTCGCCAGTGCTCGCTCTTTTAACAAACAGCTCGTTTTTATACTTGGCCCGTACGGGCGCGTCCTCATGTGCCGTCGTCGCGGCCCCAGAGAATCCCGATGCAGCCGGGTTCGTCTTTGTATTTGATAGAACCACCGTGGACCTCGACGTCGATTTTCACACCGTCAGCGCGTTCACCGGTGAACTCACACTCGAAGGTGCCGTGGTCCTCCGGATCTGTCTCGACGAACGTTCGCAACGTCGCCTCGGCCGCCTCATTGCCGGCGAGGGCGAGCGGTGATTCCCCGACGAGATCGCTTTGCTCGCACCCGAAGACGTCCGCGAGCCGCTCGTTGACATACACGAACTCGTCGTCTTGAATGATGAACACACCGGTCAGGTCCTGCTCGACCAAGCGACGGTACCACGATAACGCCTCCCAAAACTGCTGTCTGGCCCGATAGCGCTCAACGACGTTCCTAACGCGGTTGGCGAGTACCTCGTATTGGTCGGTGCCGGTCCCTTTCTGCATGTAGTCAGTGACGCCCGCGGCGATGGCCTCGCTTGCGACCTCCTCGCTGCCCTTGCCGGTGAACAATATAAACGGGAGGTCGGCGTACTGCTCGCGAACGATTTCGAGGAACTCGATCCCGTTCGTGACCGGCATGTCGTAGTCGCTGATGACGCAATCGATGTCTCCCCTTTCGAGCCGGTCGAGTGCTTCGACGACGTTTGTCGCCGTCGAAACTGCGAGATCATCGTCGGTCCGTTCCAGATAGGTCGCTGTCACATCGTTCATCGTCGGCTCGTCGTCGACGTGGAGGACGTTGATCTCCTCCGTGTCCGCGCCCGTGGACACCGGGGTTGGAACCTCGATAACGTCCTCGTCAAGATGACCTGGGATTTCACCCCTGAGTAAGGGCGGGCTTCGATCCTGAACGGGGGGATCACCGCGGAAGACCGAACGTGGGATCGAAACTCGCTCGTGCCGTTCTCGGTTTGTCGGGTTCATCGATGGGATCTGTCGTACTGGGTGATTCTTGCCCTGCCGGTAAATATCTTGTATGCCTGACTCACGAACTCGCCGCTTCGGGAGTCCGACACGACTGTGTCCGTCGTTCTGCCCGACTGTTTATACGATGTTGCAGTATTTCGCAAGCTCATTGCGGGGCCGACGCCTACCCCGGTGCTCTGCCCGGACGGAACGTCTTGGTTCTTCGAGACGATTCACCCCGTCGAAATCGAATATACTGTTACCGCCTTCCCATCCGAGACTCAAATATCGCCGTATCTCTATTTTTCGGCCGAGCTATTGATTTTAATCCACATTTTACTTAAAATTTTAACTTAATCTAATTAATCTTATGTAGGTAACTATCAAATAAATTTAATATCAACCCGGGGGTCTGTTGCCATGTATCATGTCCGATACAGACATCGCGGCGTACCTGCGCGAGCACCCCCGAATGATGGGCGTACTGTTCACGACGACTGTCCTGCTTACGCAAGTGGGATCCGTTTCGGCAGGAATCGGTAGCACAATCAGCTAAACACCGCGGCGACGCTGAGCGTTCTTTTTCAGGAGACTCCAACTGGTAGCGTTAACGCCGATGCTAGCTTTGATCTGATTATGCTCGGAGACGTTCGCCGCTAGATAGAACAAACCGGGCGCTACCGCACCGCAGCCGTCGCCTCGCGCATGATCTCGAGAGCATCCTTCAGCGTCTCCACGTCGGTCGCATAGGAGATCCGGGCGTGGCCCGACCCGCCCTCGCCAAAGGCCTCGCCGGGGACGACGACGACGCCGCGGTCGATGACTTCGTCCACCCAGCCGTCGGGAATGCGGGGCATCACGTAGAACGCGCCCTTCGGCATCGGCACCGCAAGACCCATTCCCTCAAGCCCGTCCAAGACGACATCGCGGCGCTTCTCGAAGGCCGCCCGCATCTCGTCGACGCGGCCCTGTGGCCCCGAGAGGGCTGCCTCAGCGGCGTACTGGGCGGGTGCGGACGCGCAGGCTTGGACGTACTGGTGGACCCGGAGCATCCGTTCGATTCGTTCGTGCTCGGCCGTCACCCACCCGAGCCGCCAGCCGGTCATCGAGTAGGCCTTCGAGCAGGCGTTGACGACGGCGACGTTACCCGAGTCCGTGAACCCGGCAGGCGAGTGGTGCTCGCCGTCGAAGACGAACGGCGAGTACACCTCATCAGAGAGACACAGCACGTCGTGCTCGTCGGCGATTCGGGCGAACGCTCGCATATCGGCCTCGCTTTGGACCGCGCCCGTGGGGTTCGCGGGGCTGTTGACGACGAACAGCGCCGTGTCGTCGGTGATCGCTTCCTCGACGGCTTCAGGGGCCATCGTGAGGTCATCACGCAGTTCGACCGGGGTCGGGTCTCCACCCGCCAGATGTGTCAGCGCCTCATACGAGACGAAGCCGGGATCCGGGTAGATGACCTCCTCGCCGGCATCGACGTGGGCTTCGATGGCGATGTGGAGCGCCTCGCTGCCGCCGGCCGTCGCGATGACGTTGTCGGGATCGACCGAAAAGGCGTTGTCGCGGTCGTGTTTCGCGGCGATAGCCGTGCGTAGCGACTCCGTGCCCTTGTTCGAGGTGTAGGCGTCCGTCTGCCCCGATTCGATGGCTTCTATGGCCGCTTTGCGGGCGTGGTCGGGCGTCGGAAAGTCGGGCTGGCCTAACCCGAGGTTGATCGCGTCCTCGCCGGCCGCCTCAAACACCTCCCGGATGCCACTAATCGAGATCCGCTCAACACGGGATGAGAACCGACTCATATCTGTCGTAGCGTCCGGGACGGCAATAGTTCTGCCGTGTCAACAATAGCGGATTCGACCCAGTGACTCACCCCGGCGCATGTATCGGCAATTTTACCCTCTATACAGGACAGCCGTCTGCGTGAAAAGAGGCATATAAGCCCTCCAAACCGAGCGAAACGGCCAAATCGACGGGATGGCACTGTCAGATATCGGACCCAGCACTACCGCTACCTCGCCGTGGATACGTCAGGGGCGTTTACACGACGTAATGACAGGGTTCAGCTGTTCACGGCGCAGATATCTTGGTACAGTTGGTTCGGCTGTGGCGGTCGGCAGTGCCGGCTGTCTCGGTAGTGGCGGTGGCGGCTCCTTGGAGGAACTCACCGTTGCATACATGCCGATTTACCCCGATCTGCAGTACTTCGTGATGGAGGGAGAGGGGTACCTCTCGGAGATCGACGCGGAGATCGACGGCCGGGAGTTCACCGATGGACCGGCGATCGTCCAAGCTTACGGCAGCGGCGAACTCGATGTCGCGATGTTCGGTATCGTGCCCGCGATGATCGTCGTCGACCGGGGCATTCCGGCGCAGGTGACGGCAGCAAACATCGTCGAGCCGATGGGAATCATGGCCGACGAGGAACTGCAGGCGCTCTGGGCTGACCACGGTGCCGACGCCTTCGACGTCTGGGCGGACGAGCACGGCCAGCGCTTCCGGTTCGGGACGTTCCCGCAGGGATCGGTCCCGGACGTGTTGCTCCGGTATTGGCTCAGCGACGTCGTCGGTGTCGACCCTGAATCGGCGGTCGACATCATCGAGATCAACGGCGCGAACGCCGTCTGGCAGGCGATCGCGGGCGAGGAGATCGATGGCACCTCGATCATGGAGCCGGTGCCGACGATCGCCAACGAAGAGGGCTCGAACGTGTCGATGTTCCGGACCGCAAGCGAGATCATGCCCGGCCAGCCCGCCGCGGTGACGCTGATGAGCGATGCAGTCCGGGACTCGCCGCTGGCGGCGCAGTTCCTCGAACAGCACGTCCGGGCAACCGAATTTATCGCCGAAAACCCCGACGAGACGGCCGCACACGTCGAAAGCGGCATTGGGATGCCCACAGAACGCGCCCGGACAGCGCTGGAGTCGCCGCTGTCGAACTTCGTCACCGACCCGCGTGAGATCGAGGACGGAACCGAGGTGTTCTCGACGTTCGCCCACGATAACGGCCAAATCGAACAGGAACTGACGACCGAAGATATCTTCGATTACAATGTCTACGATGGCCTGTAACTGCGGACACGAGGGGGCGTGAGTACAGATGGCCACGAAAACCGACGTTGATGACGATATCGGGG
>NZ_JBKEGK010000109.1:0-8324 GCF_046710025.1 Natronomonas sp.
CTTCTGCCCGCTATCGGCGCGAGCGTCGTGTTCGTGATCTCCGACCCGAGCGTCCTCCGCTCGCCGTTCGTGCTGCTTTTTATGCTCCTCGTCCTCGTCGGCGGGCCCGGATCGCTGTTATATCTGTGGCCGATGCTCTCGGATTCCGACCAACGGCCGATCGTCTCGGGGTTCACGGGCGGCGAGGAGACTCCATTTACGCTCCGGAGCGTCGCTATAGCCGTCGTGTCGGGGACGCTGGCTATACTGGCGCTCGTCGCTGTCGGGGCGCCGTTCAGGGTCCTCTCGGGGCTTATCGTCGGCTGCGTGTTCTCGCCGATCCTCGTCGCGGTGGCGACAACCGAGGGAAAACTGGACGACGGGAAACTCAGGATCAACCGACGAGACGTCCCGCTCGAACGCGTCACGGGCGTGCGGTCGATCCGGGGCCGGGATCTCGTCGTGCTCTGGATCTCTTACACCCGCCGGAGCGGGCTCTTCGTGCCGCGGCTGGCCGTGATCCCCGCGAACGTCGACATCGAGGCTGTCCTCGCGGCGCTCGAAGCCGGGGCACAGGCGGCCCCGGAGATTGAGCCGCCGGATCGGGCGGTACAGGCGGTCGCGATCGGCCTGGGCGTGCTGTTTCTCGCGTCCGGGGTGCTGGCGTCCGTGGCGATTGACGAACCGGCTGTCGGGCTCTACGTCGCCACCGTCATCGGTGGGCTTGGGGTACTGCTGTGTCTCCTCGGGATTCGAGGGGTTTGAGTGGACGGTCCGGGCCGTTCGGTCCGCGGTTTCGCGTCGCCGGCTGGGCAATTCTTGCCGTAACTCTCGGTTATAGATGTGTTGAGAGATATGCATATGATACATGAACGACGAGCAGTTGGGTTTCGAAACGCGGTGTCTCCACGTCGGACAGGGCCCCGATCCGGCGACGGGGGCGGCGGCGCCGCCGATCTACCAGACGTCTTCCTACGAGTTCCCTGACGCCGACACCGCGGCGGCACGATACGCCTTGGAGGATGAAGGCAACGTCTACTCGCGGATCGCGAACCCGACCGTTCGGGCGCTCGAAGAGCGCCTCGCCTCCTTGGAGGGCGGCGTCGACGCCCTCGCGACCGCCTCCGGGATGGGCGCGCTCGACGCGGCGACGCTCGTATTGGCGGAGGCAGGCGACAACATCGTCTGTGCGTCGTCGGTGTACGGGGGGACCCACGCCTACCTTACTCACACTGCCGCACGGCGGGGGATCGAAGCCCGCTTCGTCGATACGCTCGAGCCTGACGCCTACGCCGAGGCGATCGACGAGGACACCGCCTACGTCCACTGTGAGACGATCGCCAACCCCGCTCTCGTGACGCCGCCGTTCGAGGAAATCGCGGACGTGGCACACGAGGCGAGTACGCCCCTGTTCGTCGACAACACCTTCGGGACACCAGCGCTGTGTCGGCCGCTTGAACACGGCGCGGATCTCGTCTGGGACTCGACGACAAAGTGGATCCACGGGTCGGGGACAACCCTCGGCGGGGTCCTCGTGACTGACGGCTCCTTCCCGTTCAGCGAGTCCCCAGAAAAGTACCCCGAGATCGCCGCGCCCAACCCCGCCTTCGACGGCGTGACGTTCACGGAGCGATTCGGCGACCGGGCCCTGACAATGGCCGCCCGCCAACGCGGGGCCAGAAGCCTCGGGGACCAGCAGTCGCCGTTCGACGCATGGGTGACGATGCAGGGCGTCGAAACGCTGCCGTTACGGATGGAACGCCACTGCGAGAACGCGATGACCGTCGCCGAGTACCTCAACGAGCACCCCGCCGTCTCGTGGGTGTCCTACCCTGGCTTGCCCGAGCACGAAACCCATGAGCTCGCCTCCGAGTATCTGGAGGGCGGCTACGGCGGCATGATCGCCGTCGGCCTCGAATCGGGCTACGACGCCGCCAAGCAACTGTGTGAGGACACGGAACTTGCGACGTTCCTGGCCAACATCGGCGACGCGCGGACGCTCGTCGTCCACCCCGCCTCAACGACGCACGCCCAGTTGAGCGAAGCCGAACAGCGCGCGGCCGGGGTCGCCCCGGAGATGGTGCGGCTCTCGGTCGGCATTGAGGACGTCGACGACATCCTCGCGGACCTCGACGGGGTCTTATAAATATGTGTGGCGCGAACCCGGCGGTAGGACTGACGATGAACGCGAGCGAGAACACATCATGACCGGGGGCCCCGAAACCGTCTCGCTGGGCGAGTTCACCTTCGAGTGTGGGGAGTCGATCCCGGAGTTGGAGATCGCTTACGAGACCTACGGCGAGTTCACCGGCGACAACGCCGTGTTGGTTTGCCACGCGCTCACGGGAAGTGCCCACGTCGCGGGCGGGCGTCGCCGGACTGACACCGCCGGGCAGGCACACGCCTGGTGGGACGACATCGTCGGCCCCGGCAAGGCTGTCGACACCACCGAATACTACGTCGTCTGTGCGAACGTACCGGGGTCGTGTTACGGCTCTTCGGGGCCACCGTCGGTCAACGCTGCAACGGGCGAGCCGTGGGGGACGGAATTCCCGGCCGTCACGGTCGGCGACTGGACGCGCGCCCAGCGACACCTGCTGGATCACCTCGGAATCCCGAACCTCCACGCCGTCATCGGCGGGTCCGTCGGGGGCATGAACGTCCTCGAGTGGGCCAAACGTCACCCGGACCACCTCGATCGAGCGATCGTCGTCGCCGCCGCGGCGCGGCTCGACGCCCAGTGTCTCGCCCTTGACGCCACCGCTCAGCGGGCGATCACTACCGACCCGAACTGGGCGGGTGGCGATTACTACGGCGACGACCCGCCGACACAGGGACTGGCGCTCGCCCGCCAGATCGGCCACATCATGTACCTCTCGAAGTCCTCGATGGAGGACAAGTTCGGCCGGCGGTCGGCGGGGATGGACGCCGGGCGGGACAGCTTCGAGATGGATCCCGCCGCCGGCTTCTTCCCCTACCGAGAGGTCGAGTCCTACCTCGATTATCAGGGTGAGAAGTTCGCCGAACGCTTCGACGCGAACTCCTATCTCTACCTGACGCGGGCGATGGACAACTACGACCTCGCCTCGGGCTACGACAGCGACGCCGACGCGCTGGCGGCCTTCGAGGGCGAGGCGCTTCTCGTCTCGTTTACCGGCGACTGGCACTTCACCGTCGAACAGTCGGAGGCGCTGGCAGAGGCGTTCCGGGCGACCGAGGCCGACACCGCCCACCACGTCGTCGACTCCGATCACGGCCACGACGCCTTCCTCGTTGAACCCGATCGCGTCGGGCCGCCGGTTGCGGACTTTCTCGAATCGGGCGTCACCGGCAAGGCCGTTTCCGATACCGTCGAAGACGACGAGGGCGACGAGTTTGCTCCGGTTCACAATAGCCTCTTCTCGAATTGAGAGAGCAAACCGCGCAGCCTCGCCAGTATAAAAGTACGTATCTACTCGGGGTGCGTAGCCTCGCGGGAGTATTTATACGGCAAACCGTATCGTGTATTATACAATGAGTACACGCCGATCAACAACTGTTGGCGGCGCACGGGCGACGATCGGGGGCATACAGTGAGCTCAAACGTGCGCTTTGACCGACGGACGTTTATACTGGGCGCCGCAGCCGGAGGGCTGCTATCGGCGTCGAGTTCCCGTTCAACTGCCGCCAGTGCGGACGGCCCGGCAGTGTACTTCGGCGGTGAGAACGGGACTCTGTACGCGGTCGGGATGGAGACGGGACGGGAGCGATGGGAGTTCGATACGGGCTCGCGGGGCGTATCGTCGCCGACTGTCGGGAACGGGTCGGTGTACGTCGGCTCCACCGACAACAACCTATACAGCGTTGACGCAATCGACGGAGCAAGTAACTGGGAGTTCGATACCGGGAAAGGCATCCAGGCGTCGCCGGTTACCACCGGCGAAACGGTGTTCTGTGGGTCTGGAACCGGAGAACTGTACGCGATCGATGCCGAAAACGGCGAGGAACGGTGGCGGTTTACCACTGGTAAACGGATCGTTTCGACACCGATCGTCGGGTCGACAACAGTGTATGTCGCCTCGATGGACGGCTCGCTGTACGCGATCAATCGGACGAACGGGACACAGAAGTGGGAGTACGACACCTCGATCCCGATCCCGAATTCCCCAACTATTGCCGGCGGGGCGATTTATTTCACCGACAACAACACCAACCTGCACTCGATCGACGTACAGAGCGGCGAGAAAAACTGGGCGTACACCCGGGTGAGCCGCTCGATCACCACCCCGCCAGCGGTCTTCGACGGGACGGTGTACTTCGGGACCGCGGGGGGCGACATCCACCGCATCGACGTGGCGACGGGCGAACGGGAGTGGCGGCCCTACGACGTGCTCGGCGTTCCGGTGTCGCCGCTGGAGGTCGTCAGCGGTGTCATCTATTTCGGCACCGACAACGGAAATATCGTGGCGTTCGATACGGGCCCCGAAGACAACCGATGGCGGTATCAAACGGACGGCGACGTCCGGTCGTGGCCGACCGTCGTCGACGGGACGGTGTACGTCGGGAGCGACGACGCGACGTTCTACGCGATCGATGTCAAATCGGGCGGGGAGCAGTGGACGCATCGCGCCGAGGCGGCGATCCGGTCCGCCCCGAGCGTCGTCCGGTCGCCCGGCGACGGGTACAGCACCCGTTCGCGGCTGTTGTTCAAACCGCAACAGACCGAACCCGAGGCAGCGGCGACAGCGACGGCGACCCCAACGATCGAGGACAGCGGACCCGGCGGGAACGCCGACACATCGGAAGCAGGCCGTACAGCACCGGTCACGGACCGGGGGTTGCTTCCGATCGGCGCGGCCGCACTCGGTGTGGGCGGCCTCGGGGCGTGGTTGCTGCTTCGGGGCGGGAGCGACGGCTGATAACACTGGGACGGCCCGTGGGCGGATTCATAAACGAGAACGACATAAAACAGCCGGGAGCGGGGGGACACAAAATACGAGAGCGGAAGCACTCGAAGAGAGTGTGGAGAGCAATAAAACGGAAGGAGATAAGATCCGGTTCAAGCGTAATAAAGGGGAGATAACGCCGTGTCATCGATGCCGGCGACGGTCGCCGTCGATAGGGGATATTAATACCCGGCCGAACGCTGTTTCGGTACATGTTCGAGAAAGACGACCTCTACACGGACGCACTACACGCCGGTCAAGAGGCCGACCCGGCCACGGGCGCGCGAGCACCGCCGATATACCAGACAACGTCCTACGAGTTCGAGGACGCCGAGCACGCTGCTGAGATGTTCGCTCTCGAGGACGATCCGGCAGCGTACGCCACGGCCTACACGGGAAAGAACATCTACAGCCGGATCCAGAACCCGACGACGATGACGCTGGAGAACCGCCTGGCGACGCTGGAGGGCGGGATCGGTTCCATCACGACCTCAAGCGGGATGGCGGCGCTGGATCTCGGCGTCTTCTTGCTGGCGGAGGGCGGCGACAACATCGTGAGTTCATCGGCGCTGTACGGCGGCACGTACACCTACTTTACGCACACGGTCGAGCGCCGGGGTGTCTCAACGCGGTTCGTCGACACGCTCGATTACGAGGCATACGCCGAGGCGATCGACGAGGACACCGCTTTCGTCCACGTCGAGACGATCGGCAACCCCGCCCTCGTGACGCCCGATCTTGAGCGGCTCGCCGACATCGCACACGACGCCGGCGTCCCGCTGTTCGTCGACAACACCTTCGCGACGCCGTGTCTGTGCCGACCGATCGAGCACGGCGCGGATCTTGTCTGGAACTCGACGACCAAGTGGATTCACGGCAGCGGTTCGACGATCGGCGGCGTGCTCGTCGACTCCGGGAACTCGCCGTGGGGCGAGTGGGACTACCCCGAGATCAGCGAGGACAACCCGGCCTACCACGGCGTGAACTTCGCGGAGCGCTTCGGCGACGCCGCGTTCACCTACGCCGCCCGCGCCAGAGGGCTCCGCGATCTGGGGAACCACCAGTCGCCATTCGACGCGTGGATAACCCTCCAGAAGGTCGAAACGCTGCCGCTGCGGATGGAACGCCACTGCGAGAACGCGATGGTCGTCGCCGAGTACCTCAGCGAACACCCGGCCGTCTCGTGGATCAACTATCCGGGACTCGACTCGCACGAGACGCACGGCAACGCAAGCGAGTACCTCGACGGCGGCTACGGCGGCATGATCACATTCGGGCTGGAAGATGGCTACGAGGCGGCTAGGGATGCGGTCAACAATGTCGAACTCGCGAGCTTACTGGCGAACGTCGGCGACGCGAAGACGCTCATCATCCACCCCGCCTCGACGACCCACCAGCAGCTCACCGACGAGGAAAAGCAGGCCAGTGGGGTGACAGACGATCTTATTCGACTCTCGGTCGGGCTGGAGGACACCAACCGCATCATCGAGGACCTCGAGTCGGCGATCGAGGCGGCGACGAACTGAGGCGACTGCGTTGTTCGTCCAACGACCGCGTGTTTATATATGGGGTACGTCACTCGTATATACCCATGACCGCTACCCGTCGTAGAGAAGCACAACGGCCAGCCCGATGAGGACGGCTGTGGCGTAAGCCGGGCGTTCGGAGACCACCGACGCGAGACGACCCGCTATCGCCGCATCAAGTATACCCCCGCCCGCGTCGGCCGCACTCGCGGCCCCGAGTACGACAGAGGTGGCAAGTGCCGCCAGCGCGCCGAGGGCGACAACCGCGGCGGTCGCGCTCACCGGGTTGTCGTCGATCCAATCGGCGAGGCGATACAGCGGTGCAGCCACGATCCGGCGGAATCCCATTATGATCGCTACGCGCCGGCAGAAATAAATCCGTACGGGTCGCACCGGCACGTATTTATGATCGAGTAGCCTGAATGACGGCTGATGGCCGTTTTCTTCTGGGTTCTGGTCGCGTTCGCGACCGTGAGCTGTCTGTTCATGGCGTGGGCTCTCGGCGCGAACAGCAACTCGCCGCCGTTCGCGCCTGCGATCGGAGCCAACGCCGTTTCAACGATGCGTGCGGCGTTTCTGGTCGGCCTGCTCGCGGCGGCGGGGGCGCTGGCCCAGGGCGGCGCGATTTCCGAGACGGTCGGGGCAGGGTTGATAAGCGGCGTGGCGATCACGCCGCTGGCGGCGAGTACGGGCCTGCTAGTCGCGGCCGGGTTCATGATGTTCGGCGTCTACAGCGGCTACCCGGTTCCCGCGGCCTTCGCGACGACCGGCGCGATGATCGGCGTCGGCCTCTCGCTCGGCGGCGACCCGGCGTTCGGGACGTATCGCCGGATCGGGATATTCTGGGCGCTCGTCCCGCCGACATCCGGCGGGCTCGCGTACGTGACCGCGATGGTGCTGCGCCGCGACGACGTGCCCGACACGATCGGGATTCCGCTGCTCGCGGCGGCGGTCGGGGCCATCCTCGCGCACGTCCGTCTCGGCGTGATTCCACACCCCACCCGCAACGAGGGAACCCTCGCGGAGGCGGTCGCGTTCGCGCTCGGACGCCCCACCGTCTTCGGGGTCGACATCGTCGGGATCGTCGTCACCCTGCTCGTCGCGCTCGTTGGATTCCAGGTGATCCGTCGCCGAACCGAGGCGTCGGTCGACGACGGCATCCGGACGTTCCTGCTCGCGCTCGGCGGCGTGGTCGCGTTCTCCAGCGGCGGCAGCCAGGTCGGCCTCGCGACCGGACCGCTGGAAAATCTTTACGGGGTCGAACTCGGCCTCCCCGGGATCGTACTGTTGGCCCTCGGCGCGAGCGGCATCCTCGCGGGGGCGTGGATGGGCGCGCCCCGGCTGTTGCAGGCGACCTCCCGCGAATACGCCCAACTCGGGCCCCGTCGATCCATCGCCGCGCTCGTCCCGGGTTTCATTATCGCGCAACTGGCGATCGCGCTCGGCATCCCGATCTCGTTCAATAACATCGTCATCTCCGGCGTGATCGGAGGCGGGTTGGCCGCGGGGTCCGCGGGCGTCTCCCGGCGGAAGATCGGCGTGACAGTCACGTTTTGGCTCCTCACGCTCGCCACGTCGACCGGCATCGGGTTCGGGCTTTACCGGCTGTTTTCGTCGGTTCTCGGGGTTCAGTGACCGTCGTCAGCGTCAGTCCCACCCCCGCCCCCGTTTGCGGCGGCTCCGCCCTCGTTGCTGCCCGCGCCCTCGTTGCCGTTCTCGCCAGCGTCGCTTGCGCTCACCTCCCCGGTATCGGTGTCCGCGCGATCTCGGACCACGGTAACGGTGATCGGGGCCTCGGCGACGACGGTCGTCGCAACAGTTCCCAACAGCCGTTCGACGAGGCCGGTCGGGTCGCCACCGTGACCGCCGATCACGATGTGATCGATGTCGTGGC
>NZ_JBKEGK010000110.1:0-8295 GCF_046710025.1 Natronomonas sp.
TGCGCCGAACCATCGAATTAGCGTCCCGAAGCATCCGTTCCACCGGCTGATGGTTCGGCTCCGGGCCGGATTGTCCGTAGGACTCGATAGCGCGCGACCGTACCCGACGGTCGTCGTCATCGAATGTGTCTCGGGAAGTAACTTGGCTATCATAATCACGAAGAACCCAGCGGATCGCCTCCGGTTGTTCGACCGACAGCTGGGAGAATGGCCCAATAGAACCGTCGTGGTGACCACAAAACGCCGCCCGCTTGATGAGTTACCCGAAATTGACCTCTCCGAGACGCCGGTAGAACTCGTCGAACTTGATCGAGGCCTCGGCCCACAGGAACTGGGAGAGACGATTTCGCGAATCATCGACGTGCATTACACCCCGGGACAACGGCTATCTGTTGAGCTTGATATCCTCTACGACATCGTAAAATCGTTCGAACTGCGGACGTCGTACGAGTTCATCGATATGCTCTCGACGCGACTGCGGGAAGCAAACGCAGTAACACACATATACGTCGCCGCGCGGCCACAGTTGTCGAGCGTTCTCAACATTCTCGACGGAAAGATCGACTTAAAATTAAACTACGACTCGCGTATCTTCACCTCATCACCGCAAGGGCGAACGTAGCGGCTTGAGCCGAGATCGAGAATAGAAACCGGAGTCAGCGCTGCGTTACTCGTCGACAGTCTCGCCGCCGTCCGTCGCAACGTCCTCGGTCGTGCCGCCGTCGGCCGCAACCTCGTCGCCGCCGTCGGTCGCCGCGAGTTGCTGTTCGAACCACGCGAACTCCCGGCCGTGGAGGCCGTACTCCTTGGTGTCCCACGGATCGGGATCTGTAACCTCGCCGCCCTTCTTCCAGGACCAGACGACGTTGAGCAGCCAAAGCACCGTGCCGACGGTAATGAGGAGCGCACCGACCGTCATCGCCCGGTGGAGCAGCGTGATCTCCGCCAGCGGCGCGAGACTCGGGTTGAACTCGTAGGTCGCATAGCGCCGCGGCATCTCGAAGTAGCCGGCGAGCAACATCGCGAAGAACGTGATGTTGGTGCCGATCATCGACAGCCAGAAGTGCGCCTTCGCGGCCGTTCGGTTGTACATCCGACCGGTGACGATCGGGAACCAGTAGTAGATCGCCCCGAAGCCGGCGAAGGCGATCATCCCCATCACCACGTAGTGGAAGTGTCCAACGACGTAGTACGTCTCGTGGAGAATGAGGTTGACCGGGACCGACGCCAGGAAGACCCCGGTGATCCCGCCGATCACGAAGTTCGAGATGAACCCGATGCAAAACAGCATCGGCGTCGTTAGCCTAACGTCCCCGTTCCACAGCGTCGTGATCCAATTGAACGTTTTCACCGCCGAGGGGATGGCAATGGCCAGTGAGGTCGCCATGAACGACGCCCGAATTCGGGGGTCAATTCCGCTTCCGAACATGTGGTGCGCCCACACGCCGAAGGAGAGCACCCCGATGGCGAGCGTCGAGTAGACGACGAATTTGAATCCGAAGAGCTTCCGACCCGCGAACTTCGGGAGGATCCACGAGACTATCCCCATCATCGGGAGGACGAGTATGTACACCTCCGGATGGCCGAAGAACCAAAACAGGTGTTGCCACAGTATCGGTCCACCGCCCTCGACCGCGAAGAAGGTGGTGCCGAAGTTTCGATCCAAGAGCAGCATAATGAGCGCGCTGCCGAGCAGCGGGAACGCGAACAGGATGATCCCCGACTGGGTGAGGATCGTCCAACTGAAGATATCGAGGTTCGCCCACGAGACGTCGTCGCCGCGTTCGGTGAATATGGTCGCGATGAAATTGATCGCACCCATCGTCGCCGAAACGCCGGTTAGGTGGAGCCCGAGCAACATGAGGTCCACGCCGGGGTTGGCCTGCTCGACCGACAGCGGCGTGTACATCGTCCAAGAGGTCGCAGCCGGCCCGACGGCGATATCAAGCGGGATAGTGAAGAAGCCGGCCCAGATCAAAAGCGCCCCCGGCGGCAGGAGCCAGAAGGCGATAGCGTTGATCCGCGGGAACGCCATGTCGTCCGCGCCGATGAGGAGCGGGATGAAATAGTTCGAGAACGCCGCGATGATCGGGGTCCCGAAGAGGAACAACATCGTGATCCCGTGGCTTGTCAACAGCGCGTTGTACATGTTCGGGCTGATGTACGTCGACGCCGCGGTAAACAGTTCGATCCGCATGAGCAGGACGGCGGCACCACCCCATAGGAACGCGATGACGCCGTAGGTCCCATAGAGGATTCCGATGTCTTTGTGATCGACCGTCGTTAGCCAACGGATGACGCCGGACGGTTTGTGAGCGTGTGTCTCTGACGATTCGTGTGCATGGCCGCCGTCAGTCGCGACCCGTTTTCCCCCGACGAGCGGTAGCCGTGCGCGCCAGTCTTGCACGCGCGCGACGAACCCAAACGCCGCGAGGACGACCGCCCCCATCAGAACTGTCAGCGCGAGCTGTGCTGCATCCATGTGTATCTGTGTGAGCGATAGGCCCGCTCCTAAAGAAAGGTTATGATTATCACCCTCGTTCGCTCGTGGTCTGTGGGCGGCGACCCGCCTGCATTACTCGCTTTCTTCGCCCGGAACGCCCGAGACCTCCGCATCAGCTTCCGAGTAACCCGCCGGGATGTACTCGTCCATCGCCTCCTCGTCGCGCGAGATGACTTTCCCCGAGTAGTACGTCAACACGAAGAGCGCAACGCCGATGATGGTGACGATCGCCATCTGGACGACGAGGACGAACGAGTCGGCGGGAAACGGCGACACGATGGCGAACAGGAGCACGAAGCAGAGCAGTATTGCGAGCGGAATGGCGTTGACCGAAAGGTCCAACAGCGTTTCGCGGTCGAATATGCGGTCGCTCATACGTTGACCGTTTGTCGAGACCATTAAATAGGTTACTGGTTCAGCACACGCGGGAGGACGATCCCAGCGATCGATACCACCGTCCCGGTCGCCGCGATCGTGAGGCCTCGCTGAAGAACTCCGTCGCTGGCGGCAGCCGCAAGCACCGACGCAGAGAGCGCCCCGTCGAAACGAACCGAAATAATGACTCCACCAACGACGGCCAACGCCACGCCGAGGCCGACGAGGAGCCGCCACGGCGAGACGACGTAGCCCGCCTCGTTGACGATGCCGGAGACGCTGCCGACGAAGAGGATAAGCCCTGCAATCGCAACAGGGTAAACGTTGAAAAGGATCCCGAGTTCGCTGAACACCAATCCGAGAACGACCACGATCGGCCACGGGCTCGTCTTGTCGTACCGCTCGACCCCTTGCTCGGGCTCAGCTTCCATGATTACACCTGGGTTTGGCACCTCAAAGACGCGTCGATCCGGCGGCGTCAGAGGATTGCGCCGCCGTAGAGCACGGCAACGAGGAAGACCCACACCACGTCGACGAAGTGCCAGTACATCGAGACGGTGCTGATCGAGACGTGTCTCTCGGCCGAGTAGTGGCCGTACAACGCTCGGACGAAAACGATCGACAGCAGCACGGCCCCCAGGGCGACGTGGAGTCCGTGGAGTCCAGTCAGTCCGTAGAACGCCGATCCGTACGCGCCGTCGGTGAGCCCGAAGCCGTAGTGGACGATGAACTCGTAGTACTCGTAGACCTGCCCGCCGAGGAAGACGATCCCGAGCCCGAGCGTGGCACCCAACAGACGGACAAACCGGGTTCGATTGCCCGACAGCAGCGCGTGGTGGGCGTAGTGCATGGTTATCGAACTCGCGATCAACACGAGGGTGTTGGCGATCACGAGCGTGCTCAATACGTCGCCCTCCGCGACGATCGCCGGGAGGTTCTCCCAGGCGCCCGCGCGGATGAAGAAATAGTACACGAAGCCGCCGCCGAACGTGGCGACCTCGGTCGCGAGGAACAGAAGCATCGTCAGTTTCAACGGGAACCCGTAGTCGGCTGTCTCGCCGCCCCAGAAGTCGACAATGAAGGCATGATAAAGCCACCCGTACAGCCCAGTGAGGAACGCAACGGTACTCAGCATAAAGATGACGGGGCCGATCATTGGGTTGATGATCGGCTCCGATCCGCGGCCAAGTACGAACAGTGCGACGCCAATATAGAAGCCCGATCCGCCGAGGGCGGCGATGAAAGGCCACCACGAGGCTTCCCCGAATCCTTTCGGCCAGTCCTCGACGGCAGGGAGGTGATGGCCGTCACCGTGCCCGTGGCCGTCGTCAGTTTCGACGCTCATACCCTCCGGTTTGCGTGAAGAAACAAAAAACCCACTCAAAACGGTCGGCGACACGGCGTCGGTCCGTCCGAAACGATCGGAGTCGCGGCATCGATCCGCGAGAAACACTAGCGGTGACGCGGCCTTATTCCGTTTGCTCGTCGAGCCAACTGTCGAACTCGCCGCTTTCCATGATGACGAACTCGCCGTTCATCTGAGAGTGGCCGACGCCACAGTACTGAGTGCAGTAGAACTGGTGGCTACCGGGTTCGTACGCCTCCGTCTTGACCGTGTTGTACGTCCCTATCTGGGCTTCCTGTTTTATACCGACCTCCGGGACGTGTAGCATGTGAAGCCAGTCCGTCGCGTAGATGTGGAGGTAGACCGGTCTGTCAGCCGGGATCCGTATCTCGTTGAACGTCGCCGCCGAGCCGTTGTCGTAGCTCGCCCGCCAGCCGTACCGGAAGGCCTCAATTTCAATCTCGACGGCGTCGTCCTCGTCGGCGTAGGGGCCAACGGCACCCTCAAGATCCTGCGACACCGACGGTTCGATGCGCTCCTCGTCGGCGATCGGGTTACCGATTTCCTCGACGGCGAGCACCTGATACGAGGCGACGCCGACGAACAACAACACGACGGCCGTCGCGATTGTCCACGTGATTTCGAGCCGTCGGTTCTCCTCGGTCGGTTTCGGGTCGTCGTTGTTTCTGAACTTGACGACCGCGTAGATGAGTATTACCTCGACGAGGACCGCGATCGGGATGGCCGCATACAGCAGCGTCACATTAAGATCGGTTATGAGTTCGTCGTGGATAGACGTCTGTGCCGCCACTGGGTCGACCACGAGCAGCGCGAGGAACCCGACGAGCGCCACCGGTAGTATGCGTGTACCCCTCATTAGAAGTCACATAGGGAGTACTCCTAAAATATGTGCCGACTTTCCCTGCCTCCGCTGGAAGCAGGAAGGCTAAGTACACGGACACGAAGAGTGTGAATAATGCGATCGTCGACACTTCGACCGACGGAGTTCGTTCCGTTGCTCGCGGCATCGGTCGTCGGCGTGTACGTGCTCGTGGTCGTCGGATCGACCGCAGCGCTCTCCGACGCCGCGGCCGCGTGCGGTGGCTGGCCGCTCTGCCAAGGGGAACTCTCGACTCCGGCCGTACTCGTCGCGATCTTCCATCGCCTCGTGGCTGCGGTCGTGGGGGTACTCGTGGTAGGTACCGTCGCGGTCGGCTGGCGCGATGCGACCCGACGCGTCCGTGGGGCGCTCCTCGTGGCGCTTCTCCTATATCCGATCCAGGCCGCGGTCGGCGCGGTCGTCGCCACCGGGACGGGGATCGGGCGGCTCCACCTTCTCGCCGCGATGGTCATTTTCGCCGCGTTGGTGCTCGCGCTGGCGTGGCGGCTGGAGGCCGAGACCGGGAGCGACGATGTCCCCGAAACGGTTCCCGACCCGGCGCCGCCGGCACCGGAAGACGATGCGCCGGTATCGTCCCCAAGCCTATCCGGAGTTGAACACATAAAGGCTACCGCCGGAGCGTACTTTCGGCTTATGAAGCCGCGGCTGATGTGGCTGCTCTGTCTCGTCGCCGGCGCCGGGATGGTGCTGGCCGGGACGCCATCGGTCCGGACCGTCGTCGCGACGCTCGGTGGCGGCGTTCTCGCCATCGGTGCGTCGGGCACGTTCAATCACGTCCTCGAGCGAGACGTGGACAAGCGGATGGACCGAACGTCCGACCGGCCGCTCGCAACCCACGAGGTGCCCGTCCAGAACGCATTGGCCTTCGGCGGCCTCTTGGCCGTCGCCTCACTTTGGGCGTTCCTGTCGGTGAATCTCCTCACGGCCGCCCTCGGGCTGGTGGCGATCGGCTTCTACAGCATCGTGTACACGCTGATTTTGAAACCGAACACCGTACAGAACACGGTACTCGGTGGGGCAGCAGGAGCGCTGCCCGCGCTCATCGGGTACGCCGCAGTCACCGGGACCGTCGGAACCGTCGGTCTCGTTCTGTCCGGACTCATCTTCCTGTGGACGCCCGCCCACTTTTATAACCTCGCGTTGGCCTACCGCGACGACTACGAACGCGGTGGCTTCCCGATGATGCCAGTCGTCCGAGGCGAGACCGAGACTCGAAAGCACATCCTGTTGTACCTCGGCGCGACGCTTCTCGGGGCAGGTGCGCTCGCCGCGGTCTCGGATCTCGGCTGGCTCTACGGTGCCACCACCGTCTCGCTCGGGGCGGTGTTCCTGTGGATGGTCGTTCGACTCCACTACGAGCGATCGGAAGGGGCCGCCTTCCGGGCGTTCCACGCCTCCAACGCCTACCTCGGATTGGTGCTCGTCGCGATCGTAGTCGACGGCCTCGCCGTCTGACCGGTGTATATATCGGTAAGGACACCGTTCGTCGGCCAGACTCGAACGCGGGGAGACGGACACCAAGAGGTTATCATGGGCCAACTGATCGGCAGGGTGTACACATAGATTGCCGGTGTCTTAGACGAAATCCACTGCTGTCGTGCGAGTGACTCGCCGCCGCTGTCGAAAGCCACAACAGCGGCGTCGCCCTACGAAAAGTCATGCGCGTTCGGGTCGACGTCGGCGGCAGACTCCATATCGGCTTCCAGAACCTCTCGCTGACCCACGAGCGGCTCTACGGCGGCGTCGGCGTCGCGCTCGACTCGCCACGAATCGTCATAGAGGCGGAACCGGCCGGTCAGGTCGTCTGTGGCGACGACCTCGTCGGTGAGTACGCCGAGCAAAGTTGCTCGTTGTTCGGCGTCAGCGGCGTTGATATCGACGTCGTCGAGACGCTGCCACGCCACGTCGGCCTCGGGAGCGGGACACAGACCGCGCTCGCGACGCTTGCCGCCGTCGGGCGGGCCCACGGTCACGAACCGGATGTCCGCAAATTAGCGCCCGCGCTCAACCGAGGCGGTCGAAGCGGCGTCGGCGTCGCAACGTTCGAATCGGGCGGGCTAGTCGTCGACTCGGGCCACCCGACCGGGCGCTTCACGACTACCCCACCCGAGGCCGGGGAGTGGAGCGTTCCGGCGGTCACCGCCCGCCAAGACCTCCCCGAGACGTGGCGGTTCCTGGTGGTCCTGCCCGACGCCGAGGATGGACGAAGCGGCGACGACGAGGATGAGAGCATGCGGAGCGTCGTCGAACGCGCCGATCCGGACGTTTCGGATTCGCTCGCAGCGCTCTTGATCCGACGGCTCCTCCCCGCCGCCGCCGAGGGGCGACTTGAGGCATTCGGCGACGCGATCGGCGATTTCGGCCGCCTCAACGGCACGTGGTACGCCGACGAGCAGGGCGGCGTCTATCGGCCGCCGGCGGGCCGACTCATCGACAAGTTGGCGGAGTCACCCGCAGTCCGTGGCGTCGGCCAGTCTTCGTGGGGGCCGGCGGTGTACGGCGTCACTGACGCATCGAGGGCCGAGGCGGCCCGGTCAGACGCCGAGGAGGCGCTCGCCTCGATCGACGCCACGGGGCGGGTTCACGTCGCCACCCCCCGAAACGAAGGGGCGATGATCCGGCACCTCCGGTAACGCTTTTACTCCTACCGCTTCCGAGATGAACGTATGGACCGTATCCCGTTCGGGATCAGGCGGCTGGACACGACCATTGGTGGTGGGGCGCCACCGGGGAGCGTCGTGTTGCTCTCGGGAGAGGCCGGCGCCGGCGCCCGGGAGTTCATCTACACCGCCGCGTTGATGAACGCGCTCGTCGAGACCGATCCGGAGCTCTTCGAGTTGTACTACGGCGACCTCCCGGCGGGGACAGCCGCGCCACCGGAGGTCCACTACGTCTCGTTCACCGCCGAAAAGAAACAGCTCCGCCGGGAGATGTCGCTCACCATGGACGACGAGATCGTCGAGACGGCCGCCGAATCGATCGCGTTCCACGACCTCTCGAACGAGTACTTTCAGCTCAGCCCCGTCCCACGGGGGTGGTACTCCGATCGGACCGACGCGATCACCCAACTCGGCAGCGAGCAGGACCGCAGGAGTGTCCCGGAAGCGCTCGGGGACACACTGACCGAGCACGCGTCCGGAAACCTCGTCATCATCGACTCAATTTCCGATC
>NZ_JBKEGK010000111.1:0-8247 GCF_046710025.1 Natronomonas sp.
TCGGTCTAGTCTTAGTGTAGCTTCAACCGTGAACGTATAGTGTTATGTCCTCTGGGCGCGTATCTACTGGCAAGCGGCAGTGTCTTAACCGCCGTATCTATCACGCAGCGACCCTCCGGTCGGAGGTCGCTGCGTGGCAACAGCGTCGAAACGAAACCAAGCGCCCCATTGACTGGCAGTTCACCACTGACGATGCTCGGATCAAGCTACGTCAGCTCTATCCAGTTGAGCTCAAAGAGGGTCTACAGATTTAGAGTTGAAGCTACACTTAGATTTAAAAATGTTACTTGTGAACTGCTAACAAGCTTTCATAGAATCGGGTAGCTCTAACGCGTTTCTGAGCAATCTTCGCAGTCGATTTGCGCACGGAGTGAGGCAATCCGCGAGCGGGAATTATCAAAAACCCATAATTTTATCAACCCACTGCCGCCCGGCGATTTAATGAGGATCGTAACCTGCTGGAGAGTCGAAGTGGCCCGCGCAACGTAGAAGGCCCGCGCTCCCCTTGGCAGAAGATTTGCTGGAGAGGCCCCGGTGAGACTCCTGCGTGAGGATTTGCCGAGTTCCGCCACTCTCGGCAACAGGTTTTAATTGTCAGACAAGCCACTTTTATGCGTCACTCGCTAATTCCGATGTACTTCCACTCAGACTCTCCCGGCCCTGGACAGCCTGACGGTGGTAATCGCTTCGCCGTCTGGCGAATCCTTAGAAAGTGCAACCGGCATGGACTCGCCGGGACTGAGCAAACCCGAAGGGTTTGCGAGGGTCGGCGAGTTCATTGACTGAGCGAGTGAAACGAGCGAAGGAAATGGACTCGCCGGGATTTGAACCCGGGGCCTTCCCCGTGCCAGGGGGATGATCTACCACTGATCTACGAGCCCTCGAACGCAACACATAGTATCTCGACACGATTCATAAACCCATCGAAGCGGCGGGCCGTGTGCGGAATCGTCCCATTCTGCATCGCCGGATGACGGGCAAACACGACCGTAGTTGTGGAATCACAACCACAGTGTTCTTGGAGAATAGCTCCGTTAAAGTCAAACACCTCCCCCCGGTAGTGCTGACTATGAGCACGGAACAGGAACAGCGAACGATCCGGTGTCTGGTTGCGAAAGTCGGGTTGGACGGTCACGACCGTGGTGCCCACGTCATCGCGCGGGCCTTCCGGGATGCCGGGTTCGAGGTCATCTACTCGGGGTTGCACAAATCGCCCGACGACATCGTCCAGGCGGCGGTTCAAGAGGATGTCGATGTGCTCGGGATTTCGATCCTCTCGGGCGCCCACGATACGCTGGTCCCGAAGATCATGGACGGACTCGACGAGTACGACGCTCTTGAGGACACGCTCGTGATTATCGGCGGGATTATCCCCGACGACGACCGGGAGGAACTTTATGAGGCCGGCGTCGCCAACATCTTCGGCCCTGGCTCAACGATGGAAGAGACGATCGAGTTCGTCCGCGAGAACGCGCCAGAGCGATAGATGTCCGAGGACACGCTCGTCGACGAGTTGTTGGCGGGAAAACATCGGGCGCTCGCGCGCGTGATAACGAAGATCGAGAACCGATCGCCGGGGTATCGCGACCTCGTCTCGCAACTACACGAACACACCGGCAACGCGGAGGTCATCGGGATCACCGGGTCGCCGGGCGCGGGAAAGTCCACGCTCGTCGATAAGATGGCGTCGACGTACCGCGATCGGGGCGAAACGGTCGGTGTTATCGCGATCGATCCCTCCTCGCCGTTCACCGGCGGGGCGGTGTTGGGCGACCGCATCCGAATGGCCTCGAACGTCGGCGATATGGATGTCTTCTTCCGATCGATGTCGGCTCGGGGCTCGCTCGGCGGGCTCTCGACGGCCACGACGGACGCGGTAAAGGCGCTCGACGCTTTCGGCAAGGACAAGATCATCGTCGAGACCGTCGGCGCGGGCCAAAACGAGATCGAGATCGTCAAGACGGCCGACACGGTGTCGGTGCTCGTCCCGCCGGGATCGGGCGACGACATCCAGATGCTCAAGGCCGGCATCCTAGAGATCGCCGACATCTTCGTCGTTAATAAGGCCGACATGGACGGCGCCGACCGGACGGTAATGGAGCTTCAGGAGATGGTCGGTATGCGGGACGCGTCGCCGATGGCCGGCCACCACGGCGCAGACACGTTGGCGGACACAGACGATGCCGGTGGCGACGAAGGTACCGACGCCGACGAGGGCTGGCAACCGGCGATCGTCGAGACGATCGCGAAGACTGGCGAGGGAGTTGAGGGGTTCCTCGGAACGATCGACGAGCACGTAACGTGGTTATCCGAGAGCGGGGAACTCGAGGCGCAGGCCAGACAGCGCTACGAGGCCGAGATAAAGACGCTACTGCGGGAAGACACCGCTGGGCTGCTACAGGAGGAACTCACAGCCCGCGGGGGACTTGAGGCCTACATCGATCGCGTCCTGCGGAGGGAGACCGATCCCTATGCGGTTGCCGACGAACTCATGGCGCCGCTGGAGGACTGCGTGGCCGGCGCTCGTGACGGGAGGTGAGCGGGATCCGGAGATCGGGGGTCATGAGAGTTCGATCGAAACGGCGGACGTCGCTGGGGGGCCCCGATCGAGGAGGTCGTACGCCTCGACGAGCTCCTCGCGGGCTGTCTCACCGTCGTCGTTTTCGAGCGCGCCGAGCGCGCGTTCGACCCGGCCGCGTGCCGACTGGACCGCGTCGCTTTGATCGCGCGCCCACTCGCTCGTCAGTTCGTGCCCGAGCCAATCGCCGAGCAGTTCGACGAAGGCGCGCTCCCAGGCAGTGAACTCCGTTCGATCGCCGCGGTCACAAAAACAGAGCGTCCCGTAGCGGCGCTCACCGACGTACACCGGGGTGCCGACGTACGACGAGAACCCGGCCGCCTCGCCCCCATCTGTGTCTCCAGCGACAGCGACGATACCGTCGCCGTCGACGGTTGGGGTGCCGATGTTGTCGGGCAGCGTCACCCCGTCATCGGTTTCGAACGGGAGGTCGTTCTCGGAGCTTTCGACGAGAATCTCGCGGTCGCTGCCGGCTTCGGTGTCGGTCAACAGCGCGCCGTACTCGACCTCGAGGGTCCGACACCCGAGTTCACAGAGTGACTCGATGGGTGTGGAGACGCTGTCGATCACGGTCCGGGCCAGTTCCCGGAGTGCGGACTCGCGCCGCTGGACCGCCTCTTCGGCGCGGTATCTGGCGGCGGCGTTTTCGATCCGGTTTGCGAGAACGCGCCACTGGTCGGAGCCGCGGCGTTTCCGGAAGTAGTCGGTCACACCCTCCGAGACGGCGTCGCTTGCGATCTCCTCGCTCCCGCGAGCAGTAAAGAGAATAAACGGGAGATCGGGGTCCATCTCGCGGACGTACTGGAGCAACTCAAGCCCGGTCATCCGGGGCATGTGATGGTCGCTAACGACGCAGTCGAACCGTCCTGTCTCGGCGGCCTCAAGCGCGTCGTTCGGGTCGGTTTCGACCTGGATCGAGAACCGGTCGCCAAGATCGGAGAGTTGGTTGGCCATGAGGTCAGCCAGAGAGGGATCGTCATCAACGAGCAACACGCGCGTGGGACCGGCCATAAACTAGCTTTCATTCTTCATGAGATTAATCCTTCGGCCCGAATCACCTGCCGAACGCCCGAGGATGTCAGCTGTAGCGCTCCTCGTCCCAGGGGTTTGCGGTTCCGGAGTAACCACGCCGTTCCCAGTAGCCGCGTTCGCGCTCGGTCAGGAACTCGATTCCGGAGAGCCACTTCGCGCCCTTGTACGCGTACTTGTGGGGGGTGACGACGCGGAGCGGCCCGCCGTGTTCAGCCGGGATTGGTTCATCCTCAAGGGTCCAGGCCAACAGCACTTCTGCCCGAAGACACGACGAAAGCGGGAGATCAGTCGTGTAGCCGTCGTGCGCGTGAAACAGCACGTGGGCCGCATCGTTGTGAACGCCGACGCGAGCAGCGAGTGTCGGGAACGGGAGCCCCTCGAAGACGCAGCCGAGCCGCGACCACCCGGTCACGCAGTGAAAATCCTGCCGTTGGCGCTCAGCGCCGAGGCGTTGGAGTTCGTCAAACGAGATGGACCCGTCGTCTTCGACCGCACCCCACACCTCAAGCCCCGGGTCGGTCGGCACGGACGGCGTCTCGCCCTTCGAGAGCACGGGAAACGATGAGGTCTCGCGCTGTCCCGGTGGGAGCCGTTCGCCGCCGAACTCCTCGTGGAGGTCGGTCACGTCTTTCATGTGATGGCTCGAACCGGCGGACCCCTATGGCTGTCGCTTCGATGTCCGTTCGCCGGGTCAGCTCTCGAAGCGAATCTGATGGAATAGAAAAATATTCTTTCAATATTGCTGATGTGGCTTTGCACCGGCGGAAAATTACTCGACAGATTTAAATACACCATCCCCGAATCAGAACTTGATCCGATGCCGAAGGTACAACTTACTGTCCCGGAGCACTTAGAAATGCAAATCGCGCAACTCGTTGAGGAGGGCGAGTTCGTCAACCGCGAGGAAGCGATAGAGGAACTGTTATCGACCGGGCTTCGCGCCTACAAAACGAGTGGTCCGATGGACGACGAGGACGAACCGGGGTTTCAAGAGGACGGGATGATGGGCCACGACGACGAGTACGTCTTCTGACGCCAGCGAGCGCCCACCGGCCGTCCGACCCGGCGAGCGGTGTATGTGTCCTCATGCTGCACAAGTGTTAAACGGCGCGTAGCAGTATCCACGAGTATGCACAAGGACGAACTCCTCGAACTACACGCGAAAATGGTCTCCATCATGGAGCATTTCGACGGGATGGACGAGATCGATAGCTCGGTGTTCGACCCCTACGGCGAACTCGATGTAACGCCCGACGACGTACACAAATCGAAAAGCGAACACAAACACGCGGTGTTCGTTCTCGGCAACGCTCTTGCGAACGTGATGGCCGAAGACGAGTTCTCCGACGCGGGACGGATCGGCAAACGGATGGAGGAACTCGCCGACGACGCCGAGTCCAAATTATAGCGGCGAGCAGTCGTCGGTGAACACGTAACCTAATACGGTGGGGGCCCAAGAATCGGTAATGGAACCGTTGGGTAGCGAGAAGACAGCCCCGCGGACCCGAGGGCTCGTGAGTCGGGCCGTCGAGTTGTCGACTGTCCCGGACCAGCGTTCGGTGCTTTCGGCGGCAAATTCGCCGCGAACGTTCTGGTCGGCCCCTGACGAGGCGACGGTCGTCGGAAGCGGGTCGGCGACGACGATCCGGGCGGACGGCCCGGATCGGTTTCGAACTGTCCGGGAGGCCGCTGCGGAGCTGTTCTCAGTTGGCAACGTCCACGCGGGCGCGCTCGCCGCCCGCCCTCGGCTGTTCGGCGGGTTTGCCTTCCACGACGAGCACACCGAGTCGGCACCTTGGGAGGGGTATCCGGGAGCAAAGTTTGTGCTCCCGCGGACGCAGGTGACGTACATCGACGGCGAGGCGTGGCTGACGGTCAACGATGTCGGGACCGACCCAGAGGCTGTCGAGCGTCGTCTCGAGGAGACGGTCAATCGGTTCGAGACGCTACCGGACCCGGGGCCGGTCGGGACACCCCCTGGAATCACGGAACGAACCCGGACGACATCGGAGGCCGAGTGGCGCAACAGCGTCGTCGCAGCGACCGACCGGATTGAAGCCGGCGAACTCCGGAAAGTCGTCCTTGCGCAGGCGCTTCGGACATCGCTTGAGCGGCCGCTCTCGATGCCGGCGACGCTCATGCGGCTCAAGCGGCGCTACCCCGATTGCTATCGGTTTCTTCTCGAACCCGACGACGGCTCCGGGGGGTTCTTCGGGGCGACGCCGGAACGATTGGTCGGCCGGCGGGGACGGACAGTCGGGACAGGCGCGCTCGCCGGGACAACCGGCCGGGGCGATACCCCCGAGGAGGACGAGTGGCTCGCGGCGGAGCTTTTAGCCGACGAGAAGAACGTCCACGAGCACGAACTCGTCGCGGACGCGGTTCGCTCGCAGTTGGAGCCATACGCCGCCTCGATCCGCGCCGGGAAGCGCTCGGTCCGCCGGCTGGCGACCGTCCAGCACATAGAGACGCCGATTACTGCCGAACTCGCTGACGACGAGCACGTGTTGGCGCTCGTTGAGGCGCTGCACCCGACCCCCGCAGTCGGCGGGCTGCCACCGACGGAGGCGTTACGGACCATCCGCGACACCGAGCCGTTCGAGCGGGGGTGGTATGCGGCTCCGGTCGGCTGGTTCGACGCCGCCGGCTACGGCTCTTTCGCGGTCGCGATCCGTTCGGCTCTTTCGCGGGGGCCGACGGCTACCCTGTTCGCCGGCGTCGGGATCGTCGAGGACTCCGACCCCGACAGCGAATGGGACGAGGTCCAACTCAAGTACCGCCCGATCCTCGACGAACTGGAGTGACCGTATGGCCGGCGAACTCAACACGCTGTGGGGAGAAGCCGTCGCCGACGAACTCGTGAAGGCCGGCGTCGAAACGGCCGTCCTCTGTCCGGGGTCGCGCTCGACGCCGTTGACGATCGCCCTCTCCGAACACCCGGGAGTCAACGCCGTCTCCCACCTCGACGAACGCTCGGCCGGCTTTTTTGCGCTCGGCTACGCGAAACGAACCGGCCGGCCGGCCCCGGTCGTCTGCACCTCCGGGACCGCGCTCGCGAACCTCCATCCGGCGGTCGTCGAGGCAGACTCGGCTCGGGTTCCGATGGTGCTTTTGACCGCCGACCGCCCACCGGAGTTGGCCGACAGCGGTGCGAACCAGACGATCGATCAAGAACGCTTCTACGGCGGCTCGGTCCGGCAGTACCGCAAGCTTCCCGAACCCGAGGCCGCTGACCGGAAGCTTCGGTCGCTCCGGACTGCGCTCTCGCGGGCGGTCGCGACGGCCACCGGCGTACCCTCCGGACCGGTCCATCTCGATGTCCCGTTCCGAAAGCCCCTGGAACCAACCGCTCCCGAAGGGGCGGTTCCCAAGGGCGTGCCGGACGGCTCGCTGCCCGAGGGATTCGATGCCGGTGACCGTCCGGCGACCGCGGGTCGGGAGGGACCGTTCGTCGCGGTGACGCAGGGGCGGGCGACGCTTTCGGCGCCCGACCGCGATGCGGTCACCGCGGCGATCGAGGACGCTGAAACCGGCCTGATAGTGTGTGGCCCCGCCGACCGCCCGACCCCGAGCCGCGACGCGCTGGCGTCGTTCGCACGCGCGAGCGGGTTCGCGGTGGCCGCCGACCCGCTGTCTGGCCACCGGTTCGGCCCGCAAACGATCGACATCGCGGTCTGTGGCGGCTACGATGGCTACGTGTCGGCGGTTGAGTCGACGCCCGACGTCGTCGTCAGGTTCGGCGCGTCGCCGACCTCGAAGCCGCTCAGGCACTACCTCCGGGACTCGGGGGCGAGACAGTTCATCGTCGACCCTGGAGGGGGGTGGCGGGAGGCGACGTTCACGGCCACCGACCTCCTCGTCGCTGACCCGACGCGGGTCGCCGCCGACCTTGCTACCGCCGTCGATCGCGAAGCCGGCACGCTCGCAACGGAACTCACCGATCTTGAGACCGCTTACTGGTCGTTCGTCGGGGGCGAGGAGCCGCCAGAGGGAGCGGTGCTCGCCGACGCGGTTGAGTTCGCACCCGACCCTGCGACGGTGTTTATTTCGAACTCGATGCCGGTCCGGGACCTCGATCGGTTCGGCCGCCCTGACGAGGCAGATCTGACCGTCCTCGGTAACCGCGGGGCCTCGGGAATCGACGGGATCACCTCAACGGCGCTCGGGGCCGGCCACGGGACCGACGACCCGCTCGTGCTCGTGACGGGCGATCTCGCCTACTACCACGACATGAACGGGCTACTTGCGGTCGCGCGGGCCGGCGTCGACGCGACTATCGTCTGTCTCAACAACGACGGTGGCGGGATCTTCCATCTCCTGCCGATCGAGGATCACGGGGGCTTCGAGGAGTGGTTCCGGACGCCGCACGGCCTCGATTTCGAGCACTCGGCGGCTCTCTACGATCTTGAGTTCGCACGGACGGACGACCGGAGCCGCCTCCGAGAACTGTACGCCGACTCGACCGGGGCTGACGGGACGCAGGTGATCGAGTACCGCACGGGCAGCCAGCGAAACCACGACGACCGCCGCGAACTCGAACGATGCGTTGCCGAACGCCTCGGGTCCTGAATCGGTTGGTTCGCCGTCGTCCCTTTTTAACTACAGCCATGGACAATCAGCGGAGCGTGTGTGCCAGA
>NZ_JBKEGK010000112.1:0-8235 GCF_046710025.1 Natronomonas sp.
GCCGCCCGATGACGGTCGTTGTACGCGTCGAGCCCCTCGCCCAGCACGCCCGTCAGCCGGACATCGTCGTAGAGCGTTGAGTGGGTGTAATCAACGAACGTCATCGGGAACCGGAGGCCGCCGTTGAGGCGGATAGCGCCCAACAGACCCGTGAACGCGTGCTTGTGCCGGCTGTCGATCACGTAACAAGCCGCGATCGGGTCGGCCTGACGGGTCGGCGAGACAGCCTGCAGGGCCTCGATCGATCGGTACACCAACTCCCAACAGAAGATCCCAGTCCCGTCGGACTCAAGCAACGCCTCGAAATCGACCGCATCCTCGAAGTGTCGCCGGAGGTCAGCCGCCCCGAAAATGAGGTTGTCCTCGACCGACCCAGCAAGATATCGCGGAACATCGTAGCGGGTGTGCTCTCGGAACCCGTCGACGAGCCCCTCGACGACAGCCGCCGGCTCCGAGGGGTCGACACCGGCGAACCGCTCGATCACCCCCGGATCGACGGTCCGATCCCAGTTCGTGCGGATCGCGGTGACAACCGCCGACCGGGATTCGCCATCGCCAATCCGATCGAAGAACGCCGACGGGTCGTGGAACTCGAAGGCGTAGTCTCCGGCCCGAACAGCGGCGACATCGGCGAACAGTTCGTGGAGACGCCCCCCGAGTCCAAGACGCGAATCGACCGTCTCGGCATCGACGGGACGGTCGTCGGCGAACGACAGGACAGCCCCCCCGTCGACTATGATCTCCTCGTCAGCCAGTCGGACCCGGGTTCCACCGATGGACTCCTCGTACGTCGGCACCAGTCGCTCGGCCGCGATGGCTGCGACGTCCTGTTCTTTGAGATTCGTCCCCATACCGAGTTGACCGTACCCGAGAACAGTGTTGTACAACGCTTTAGCGGCGCCCACGGCGGTGATCGACGCGCCGCCACCGAGCAACATACGGCGGCGGGTGACACTTACGGGTCCGCCCCCGTCTCCGTCTCGCTCCTCGCGTTTGGCCCGGCCGTCAGATTGTGGGGCCGAATCACCGTCGGGACCCGGATCGGTGTCGGGGCCGGCCGCACGGTCGCTCACGGCTCGGTTTCACCCCCGTCGGGGGCGGTCTCCGGCGTTCGGAGGCGGACCTCCCGACCTAAGAGCACGGAGAGGAGTTCCTCGCCGATGTCGAGCAGTTCCGGCACCCACCGCGAAACGAGAACGGCGATGCCGACGAGCGCGAACACCGCCAGCCCCTGCGAGAGGATGCGATCCGCGACGAAAAACGAGACGCGGGACGGCTCGGAGAGCCCGAACAGAAACATGACCGGCCCCTCAAGCCACTGGATCGCGAACCACTGATAGCCGTTCGCTACAGCGATGAACACGTTTCGGCCGACGTTGAGCACCCAGATGATCGCGATCGACACCGTGGCTGCGACCGCCTTCTTGCGGCGGGGGGCGTCGACAGCCGCGATCAGGCCACCGAAGATGGCTATCGACCCGATGCCGGTACACGCGAAGACGATCCGGGAGGCCTGCCCCGTTTCGGGGAACCAGAAGGTGTTCATGAACGTCGTCTCGCCGGTGGGGTCCTCGACGAACCGGACGCCCTCGCCGATACCGAGTAGGTCGATCACGCCTGCGGTCTGGGTAGCGACCGTCTCGATCAGCACCTGCCGGGCGACGTAGGAGGTCTCGAACGGGAGGTATATGATCGTCATGAACGCGATCGCCCGCGAGAGCGTCAACAGCGACTCGCGGCCGCCGTAGAGTTGCCATCCGACGTACAGACACGCCGGCACGGCGACGATGACGAGGACCGCCTGGATTGCGCTTCGGTGGATCAACGCGAAGTGGTGTATCAGGAGGAACCAGAACACGGCGAACAGTCCCCACGCGCCCGCAGTCACCGGCATCGCGAGGTCGCGTCTGTCCCGCCGATCCAACACGACACCGGCGACGAAGACCGCCATCACGATCCACGCGAGCACGTCGGTGTACGGCAACACCGAGAACTCGGTGAGCGACTGCGTGGAGAGCAACATTATCGGAGTGATGTACCACGAGGGGTATATGTCTTATCGTCAGGTGCCGCCCAGTCGCACAGCCGGTGATCTATCAATCGGTGTCTCTCGCGTGCGAACACCTCACCGCGAAAAGACGCTATCGGCCGTTGCCGCGCCGACGACGCTGAAGATCGCGCCGACGCTCACGGCTTTGAACGTCGTCAGCGCGATCGTCCTGTTCGTTTCGGCGTCCGTGAGAAACGTGTTGGGGGCGTTGAACAGCGTCGCGAGGATCGTCACCGATCCGAACGAGACGATCATCAATGAGATAAACCGAAGCGGGACGCCGACGACGTTCTGTTCGCCGTCGGGATCGCGGTTCGTGTCGGCTTTATAAAGGGTCGCGTATCCGATCGCGAACACCACGCCCACCGTCGCCAAGGCGTGGAAGACGCCCATGTTGGCGGCTAGGACCCACACCTCCTCGGTCACGACGAACGGCCCCGCCAGCAGAAAACCGCCGACGAGCTGTTGGGCCGAGTCGGCCAACCGGAACCCCTGAGGGCGGCTGGGGCGCTTGAGCTTCATGACGATGTGTACCCGGCCAGTGTAAATAACACCACTCCCATCGCGTCGGTGCGCTCGGCTCTCACTTCCGGGCGACGATCCGGAGGACGTCCTCGTCCCGGAGTTCGTGGTCCCGGCCGACCTGCTGGTCGTCGTGTTTCGCCGAGGGACCGCTCACGCGGGCGAACCGGAATCGGTCCTCGAAACTGCCGCCGAGTTTGTGCAGCGCGTCATCGACGGTGTTCTCAGTCTCTGTCAGGATGAGCGGCTCTTTGCGGTCGACGCCGCGTCCCGGCTTATCCATGTAGATGCGGATGAGGCCGAGGTCGTTCCAGATGGTCCGCTTCAGGGAGTCGAGACCGCGCCCATCCTCCGCACTGATGAAGACGGCGTCCTCGGGATCGATCCCGTGGCTCAGGAGGTTCTCCTTGACCGTCTCAATGTAGCTCGGATCGATCAGGTCGACCTTGTTGACTGCGACCGCGGAGGGGAGGTACTCCCGATTGTCCTGCAGCGAGTCGACTAACTGGTCGATCGTGAGGTCTTCGCGGATCGTCACGTCGGCGTTGACGTAGTCGTACTCCCGGAGGACGCCCATGATCGTCTCGTCGTCAAGGGTCACCCGGTCCGAGGTGGTGAGGTTGATGCCACCTTTGAGTTTCTTGCGGATGTTGACCTGGATCGGATCGGTGTCGAGCCGCACTTTGTTTTTATATAACTCATCGTACAGCCGTTCGTACTGGTCGATCTCAAACGCCGAGAGGACGAACAGCACCAGGTCGGCGGTCCGGACGACCGAGAGGACTGCCTGGCCGCCACCGCGGTTCTCCGCGGCGCCCTCGATGAGCCCCGGCACGTCAAGTAACTGAATGTTTGCGCCGCGGTAATCAAGCATCCCGGGATTGACGTCTAGCGTCGTGAACTCGTAGGAGCCGACCTCACTGTCGGCGTTCGTCAAGGCGTTGAGGAGCGTCGACTTGCCGACGGAGGGAAAGCCGACCAGCGCGACGGTCGCGTCGCCGTGTTTCTCGACGGCGTACCCGCCGCCACCGCTTCCGGAGGACTGCTGTCGCTCTAGCTTCTCCTTTTTTTCCGACAACTTGGCCTTCAGCCGACCGATATGCTGTTCGGTCGATTTGTTGTACGGGGTGTTGGCGATCTCCTCCTCGATCGCCTCAATCTCCTCTTTGAGCCCCATTAGGAGAGAGGTATCGCCGATGCCGAAAAAGGCGTTCGGTTGGGGATCGCTCGGCGTCGCATTCGCACGGTTCCCGTCGGCCGACGCTCCTTCCCTATTGGCTATCGCCCAGCATCACCTTTCTGCCGGCTATCGGTTACTCCCGGCCGCTGCTTGGTCCCATCTTTCGTCCGGCTACTGCTCGCTTATATTCGCCGTCCGGCTCTTCAATAGCCATCCCCGACGCGCCGAGACAGGCACTCATATGTGCCCTCCGTTTATACCCGGCATATGGACGGCAAACGAGCTCTCGCAGCCACACTGATTTGCGTTGGGGTCGCGTTTGTGGGCGTCTTCCACCTTGCTTTCTCGACGATATTCGGCTACGGGTTTCGAACGATCAGCGTCGGCCTCATCGCGGCGGCGATCTTCGGGGTATTGGTGATCAACGCGTGAGTGGGCCTCCGGCGCTTACCGCCCCCGTTCCAGTAGCTTCATGAACCGACGAACCCACCAACAAATCGATGGCTGACCCCGCCCGCCTCCGCGACAGCACCCAGATTATCCTCCCGCCCGGCACGCCCGACGGGCTCCACCGTGACCTCGAATCCGAGTTCTCCGTCACCGTCACCGACGAGGGCGCGACCGCCCGGATCATCGGCAGCCCATTTGTGATCAAGAACGTGAGCCAGTACCTCGCCCGACACGGGATCGCCTTGCCCTAAATCCGCGCCTGCCGGATTGCGCACCGCTGCCACGCTGGCCCGAATCGACAACCCTTAAAACCGACGCGACACTCAATTCGTGTATGGCTGGAACTATCGAAGTACTCGTCCCCGGTGGGCAGGCCGACCCTGGGCCGCCGCTCGGCCCCGAACTCGGCCCGACCCCGGTCGACGTGCAGGCGGTCGTCAACGAAATCAACGAACAGACGGCGGCGTTCGACGGGACGGAAGTCCCCGTCACCGTGGACTACGACGACGACGGCTCGTTCGGAATCGAGGTCGGCGTTCCGCCGACGGCCGCGCTGATCAAGGACGAACTCGGGTTCGAGACCGGCTCCGGTGAACCCAACGAGGAGTTCGTCGCTGATATGAGCGCCGAGCAACTCAAGACGGTCGCCGAACAGAAGCTCCCCGACCTCTTGGCGTACGACGCGCGCAACGCTGCCAAGGAAGTCGCTGGCACCTGTGCGTCCCTCGGTGTCACCGTCGAAGGCGAGGACGCGCGAACGTTCAACGAACGACTGGAGAACGGCGAGTTCGACGGGACGTTCGACGAAGCGAAGGCGGCGGCCTGAGCGAGTCGAACGGCTTGCGTCACGATTGGAGTGAAGTGACGCTGTGACTTTGACGAAGCGAAGGCGGCGGCCTGAGCGAGTCGAACGGCTTGCGTCACGATTGGAGTGAAGTGACGCTGTCTGTTAGCAGGCGAACCAGACGGAGTCACACTGAGTGGTCTTTCGGCAGTTCTTTTAGGTGCCGAGACCGACCGATACGTATGGTAGCGCTCGGACTGGTGGTCGCGCAGTTCAATAAAGAGCGGCCGGTGACCCACGAGATGGAGTCGCGGGCCAGGGAGGCGGCCGACGAAGCCGGTGCCGAAATCGTCGAGACGATCGAGGTGCCCGGCTCCTACGACACGCCGCTCGCGGCCGACCGGTTGGCTCGGCGTCCGGAGATCGACGCCGTCGCGGTCCTCGGCGCGATCGTCACCGGCGACACCGATCACGATCAGGTGATCGCCGACGCGGCCGCCGCCGGACTCACCGACGTCTCCATTGAGCGTGACACGCCGGTCACGCTCGGGATCACCGGCCCCGGTATGAGCCACGCGGAGGCCGAAGAGCGGGTCCACCACGGCGCGAGCGCCGTCCGGAGCGCTATTTCACTCACGGAGGAACTCGATACACTATGACAATGGAATTCACCGAGCGCGTCGGGCGGGTCGAACCCAGCGCGACGCTCGCGATCAGCAACCTTGCATCGAAACTCGAAGCCGACGGCGTCGATGTCGTTGACCTCTCCGTCGGCGAGCCCGACTTCCCGACCCCCGAGACTGTCGTTGAGGCCGGCAAAGACGCCCTCGACGCCGGCCACACCGGATACACGCCTTCGAACGGTATCCCGGAACTGAAAGAGGCGATCGTCGAGAAACTCGATGCCGACGGGCTCGAGTACACGACCGACGAGGTCATTGTGACGCCGGGCGGCAAGCAGGCGCTCTACGAGACGTTTCAGACGCTCGTCGACGACGGCGACGAGGTCGTCCTCCTAGACCCGGCGTGGGTCAGTTACGAGGCGATGGCGAAGTTGGCCGGCGGTGAACTCTCGCGGGTCGAACTCTCCGAATCGGGCTTCCAGTTGGAGCCGGTGCTCGACGACCTCATAGCGACGGTGTCTGACGACACCGAACTACTCGTGATCAACTCGCCGTCGAACCCCTCCGGTGCGGTCTTCACCGACGCCGCTCTTGAGGGTGTTCGCGATCTCGCAGTCGAACACGATGTCACGGTCATCTCCGACGAGATCTACGACGCGGTCACCTACGGGGTCGAACAGACCTCCCTCGGCTCCCTCGAGGGGATGGGTGATCGGACGGTCACGATCAACGGCTTCTCGAAGGCGTACTCAATGACCGGGTGGCGGCTCGGCTACCTTGCCGCCCCCGAAGCGCTCGTCGAACAGGCGGCAAAGCTCCACTCACACTCGGTGTCGTGTGCGGCGAATTTTGTCCAACACGCCGGGGTCGAAGCGCTTGAGAACACCGACGAAGCGGTCGCGGAGATGCGCGACGCCTTCGAGGATCGACGCGATATGCTCGTCGAATTGTTCGGCGAGCACGGCATCGACGTGCCCGTCCCGGACGGCGCGTTCTACATGATGTTGCCCGTTGATGACGACGACCAGGCGTGGTGCGAGGGGGCCATTGAGGAGGCCCACGTCGCGACCGTCCCGGGCAGCGCCTTCGGGACGCCCGGCTACGCTCGACTCTCCTACGCCGCGAGCGAGGAACGACTCCGCGAGGGCGTCGAGCGCCTCGCCGATTCCGGCTACCTCTGAGGACTCGCGAGCACCGTCTGACGACCTGCGACGACCGCCTCCAGTCGGTCGGGCTGCTATAGCGTTTTTACACAGATACATACCGTCGCCACCGTATGGCAGCCGCTCGAAACAGTGCAACAGACTCCAGCGGCTACGCAGCGATCAAAAAGAGTGCGTAACGCACCGCGCTACGATGTCTCCGTTACTCTTCGAGGGCGTCGCCGATGCGCTCGATTTCGCGTCGGATGTCGTGGAGTTCGTCGCGGACCTTCCGGACCTCGCGGACGAGCTCCTCGTTGCCGCTTTCTTCGTCGGCGGCCTCACCGGGGCCGCCCATCCCGGGCGGGCCGCCGCCCATGCCGCCGGGGCCGCCACCGCCGCCGCCCATCATCCCGCCCATCATCTGTGCGAAGGGGCTTCCGCCCATACCGCCGCCACCCATGCCGCCGGGGCCGCCGCCACCGCCGCCCATCATCTCCTTCATTTTCTCCTCGCGGCTCATCTCCTCACCGTCGCCCTCACCGTCGCCACCTTCGGATCGCTGCTGTCTGATCTCCTCGACACGCTCGCGGAACGATTTCTCCTCACCCTCGCTTTCTCCCTCGGCCTCGGACTCCTCTTCGTCTGTCATGCCCCTACCTTTCGGCTCCCGACAAAAAAGTACACAGGTTCCGGGGGCGGGGGCGACGAGGTAATTAGCTGAACGCCCCGAGGTTTGACTGTAACTCCCGCCCACTCGTGCCGCGTTCGAGTTCGTGTCCGACCAGCGACCGCATATCGACGGCGAAGCGGCTCCCGGAGCGCTCCAAGACGAGTACGCGGCCCTTCGTGCCGATGACCGTCCCAGCGGCGAAGGTGTCAGCGATCGGCGCGGCGTCCAACCCGAGGCCGTAGTCGAACTCGTGGGTCGTTTCGACCGCAAACTCCCCGAGCAGTCGCTCCCACGATCCCCTGTCGACATCCCGACCAATCCCCTCGATCTTCGTCGGGACGCGAACTGAATCTGGGAGCGGCGTCGTGGCCGCGATTTCGGCTTCGAGTTCCCGGGCGATCCGACCGTCGGCGACGCGTCTGATAATCGCTCCCCGGTCGGCACCCTGCTCGCGGAGTCGGACGGTTGGGTCCGACCGTCCCGTCACGCCGACTTTGAATGTCGACGGTGCGAACGCCGCCAGATAGATCGCATGCTCGGTGTGACAGTCCATCTCCCTCTTCAGACAGCTCCCGGTGCACTTCGCACAGATCCACGTCGAGTCGTGATGCTCGCAGTACGGCGCCGCCGAAGCGGTGCAGGGCAGGTGCTCGTCGCCGTCGATCGCCCCGGCGCAGTGTCGATCGCCGAGCGTGTACGCGAGCTCCCGTCCCGGCGCGAGTGGTTCGCGTTCGAGGTCGCCATCTCTCGCGAAAACCAGCGCCGGCTCTGCGCCCGCCCGAGCCCCCGTCCGGTAGCCGACGACTTGCAC
>NZ_JBKEGK010000113.1:0-8228 GCF_046710025.1 Natronomonas sp.
ATCGAGAGCCCACGGCCATCGCGGTGGCGACTCGGCGGCTACACCACGTACACCGGATCGGGGTGGGAACGACGCGAGGAGATGACGGAGCGACTCGGAGGGGCGATGTCGACTGCGGAAGGAACCCCTAGCGCGCCGGCGTACGACATCCGGGTCACGACCAGACGGCCGTTCCGGTCGCTCGTAACGGTCTGGCGACCGGCACTCGCCGCCGCACCGAACCGCCAACCGTCGGTTACTGAAACAGACGGCGTAGTCGTCGACGAACCACTCCAGTCGGGTGAAACGTACGTGACATCGACGTACGGCCCACCGTCAATCAGCGGCGCGGCCGGGGCGACGGGCGCACCGCCGCCGGGGATTCGCGACCGCTACACCCAACTGCCCGACGGCACACCGCCTGCACTCGAAGCGTTTACGAGCGATCTCACCAGCGACACGGAGACGCCGTATGAATCCGCAGCGACCGTTCAGTCGTGGCTCAAGCAAAACAAGTCGTATTCGCTTGAGGCGACTCACGACCCCGGGCGGGACGTTGCGACGGAGTTCGTTTTCGAGATGGATGCCGGCTATTGTCAGTACTTCGCGACCTCGATGACCGCAATGTTGCGGACACAAGGGATCCCCGCTCGGTACGTCACCGGGTACGGCGTCGGTGAGCAGATCAACGACGACACGTATCTCGTCCGCGGTTCGGACGCCCACGCGTGGGTCGAGGTGTATATCGATGGTGCCGGGTGGGTGACATTCGATCCGACGCCCGCTGACGGGCGTGTCGACGCCGGCCGCGACGACACTCGACTCGGCGATCCCGCCACGGAGGCGGGAGCCAACAGCCCCGAGGAGCAGCCGGGGTCGGAGACCCCGAACGGGGAGCAACAGCCGGCGGATAGTGCGAAGCAAGACGAATCAGCGGATAATCAAGAACCAACAGAGCCAGACGACGAAGACGATCAGCAAGACGAGGAAGATGACCAACAGGACGACGAAGACGTAGAGCCCATCGAGATTACGGTTCCAACGGATCCGGTTCCTGGCCGCGAGCTGACGGTGACGGTGACACGTGGCGAGGCCCCCGTCCCCGGAGCGGTGGTTTCGTTCAACGGCGACCCGGTCGGCGAGACTGACGGTTCGGGCAACGTGACCGGAGAAGTACCGTACAACTCCTCGCTCGAGATCACGGCGGAACTCACTGACGACACGGCTGAGGCACAACCGAGCGAATCGGTCTCTGCTTCCGGGCGAATGGCGGGGGAACTATCGTGGCTTTCGACTGGGGACGAATCACGCACGTCAGCCGCGATGGGCAACGTCACCGTCGACGTTCCAACCGAAATCGACGTCAGACTGTTGGGGACGCCGGTCGCGGGCGAGTCGATCACCGTCCTCGGGACGATCGCCGGCGAGCCGGTTCCGAACGCGACCGTCCGGGTGAACGGAACCGAAACGACAGGCACCGACGCGGCCGGGCAGGCGACCGTCGATGTCCCGACGGCCGATGCAGCCGAACTCGCCCTCGAACGCGGCGACGCTCGTGGAACGGCGACCATCGAACCGCTCGCGTTCGACCTCGAGGTCGCCGCGTCGACGGTCGTTCCGCTCCCGTCAACAGGGGTAACAGCCACCGTCACGCTCGACGGCGACCCGGTCGAAAACGCGACGCTCGTCCTCGACGGTCAACTGGTCGGGACGACAGGGGCAGACGGTACTGTCGGGGCCGGGTTGCCGTTCGCCGACGAGGCAACGATCGAGGCGACCGCTTCGGTCGATGAGGCGACCCCAAGCGCGACGATGACGGTCGACGACATGTATCGAAACCTCGCGCTCGTCACGGCCGCAGCACTCCTCGTGGTCTTGATCCCGATACAGTTCGCACGCCGACGCGGCGTAACCGCCCGCTCGGCCGCCCGATCGATTCAGTGGGCCGCGATCCAGGGCGCACGGCTCGCACTCGCCGCGATCGTCACGCTCGCTGCGGCGATGAATTCCGGGGTGTCGGCGATGGCACGGTGGCTTCGACGGGCTATCGAGTTGCTCTCCAACGGGATCGAGGGGGCAGTTACACTTTTATATTCGATCGCAACCGGGACCGCCGGACTCTGCCGTCGCGCCGCGGCTGGGATCCGGACACTCCCCCAGCGGCTCGATCCCCACGCGATCATCGCTGCCCTTCGCCGGCTTCGACGGTCCGCGGCCGACTCGATCGGGAAAGACGGCTGCACCACCGAGGCGATCGAGCAGACTGAACAACAACGCACGGTCCGTGAGGTGTGGGCGGCGTTTCGCGGGTACGTCTCGATCCGCTCGTGGCGAACCTCGACGCCGGGCGAAATCGCACGCTGGGCGGTCAGCCGTGATGGGCTTCCGAGGGACGCGGTCGGAACGATCACCGACGCCTTCCGGGATGTCGAGTACGGCAACCGCTCGCCGGACGACCGTGCGCCGGCCGCCAGAGACGCCCTCGAGTCGATTCGGACGGCAGACAGAACCGAAGACGACGGAGCGGACTCGGAACCATGAGTTTGTCTCGCGATCCGCGTTGCCTCCGTCGATCTGACGCCAACCAGTGCCGACCGTTTCCGGCGGGCGTGTCCGCCGTTGTAGTATGAGTGACTACCCGTCGCCGCTTCGGGCACTCATCGAGCTGGCCGCTATCGGCTCTCTCGGGTTTGCGGTCGCACTCGTGTTCGCCCCCGATCTTCCGGTTTCGATTACCCCGCTCACCGGACTCGACGTGATCAGGAACGACTCACTCCGGGCGGCGATGTTCGCCGTCATCGGTGCAGTCGGTCTCGCGTGGGTACACTGGACGACGCCGTCGCAGTCGAACAGAACGAACACCCGCACCGCCGAGACAGAGGACCGGCCGCTCGATTTTGAAACACTGCGCAGTCACCCCCCTGAAGATGCTGCTTCCGCCCCGACTGTCGGTAAACGCTTCGAGGCACACATCGATGCGGCCGCCGCTGCGGCCCGAACCGGGGGTGCTGACCCAGCTCGCGAGCAGCTTCAATCGATCGCTATCGACGCGATCGCCCAGACCAACAGTTGCTCTCGAGATACGGCTCAATCGGTGCTTTCGAAGGGCGAGTGGACTGCTGATCCCGTGGCAGCCGCGTACCTTGCCGACAGGGAGGCGACGCTCCCGTTCGTCAGGCGACTGATGGCGTGGCTCCGTCCGGCACGGACGCGCCGGAGACGGATCGAGCGGGCTATCAACGCCGTTGTGACGCATCTTGAGGGGACCGATCGCCGATGACCGGAGCGGTTGGGGGTCGAACCGATGCAGCGGTTCTCGCGGCGATCGCACTCGTCGTCCTCGGAACGGTGCTCGGCAACGCCGCCCTGTTCGTTGCTGCTGCCGTTCCGATCTCCATCTTGCTCCTCAGCTGGCTTGCGAGCCCACCCTCCCCGGAGATCGCCGTCGAACGACGGATCGATCCCTCACCGGCCGCCCCGGGCGAGCGGACCAGCGTGACGCTCACGGTTCACAACGAGGGCGAGACGACGCTTTCGGACGCGCGGTTCGTGGATGGCGTCCCGACGGAGCTGTCCGTCTCGGCCGGGTCACCTCGCGGTTGCCTGTCCATCCGTCCCGGGGAGTCCGGGTCGATCTCGTATGAGATCGTTCCACGGCAGGGACGCTACGAGTTCGAGGACCCGATCGTTCGGCTCCGGCCGATCTCGGGCGCTGCCGTAACAACAACGCATTCACCAGCCGTCGGTGACGCGACGCTCTCGTGTCGTCGGAACGCCGGGGCGATCCCACAACTCAATGGGGCGTTACGCCGTGTCGGAACGCAACCGACCGACAGCGGCGGCCCCGGTATACAGTTTCACTCGACGCGGGAATATCGCCCGGGCGATGAGGTTCGTCGGATCGACTGGCGGCGGCTCGCGAAGACGGGGGAACTCACGACGGTGAACTTCGACGAGACGAGTACGGCGGAGACAGTCGTCATCGCTGACGGCCGATCCGCCGGCAGGCGGGCTCGCACAACGGGGCATCCAACCGCGACGGAACTGACGGCGTACGCTGCCGACCGAGCGATCACCGCCCTCGTGTCGGCAGGGAATGCGGTCGGCCTGTGCGCGCTCGGGATCACGAACGAAGCCGTCGACGTTCCGTTGGCGTCCGATAACCAGGGGCGGCCATGGGTGCCAACCGGGCTGGACGACGCGACACGGACCCAGATCGACGCCGTGTTGGACGCTGTCGTCGAGGGTGCGAGGGCCGAGCCCGACGATAGCCGACTGGCGACTCCAAGCGACGCGGTGGCCGATGGCGGTCACGGCGGTGCGTTCTTCGGGCTTCGGACGCGGCTATCAAACCGGGCGGACGTGATCGTTGTGACGCCGGCGCTCGATGAGGCGCCAGTATCGCTCGTCGAGACCGTGCTGGCTGCTGGTCATCGGACGGTCGTCATCGCACCGGACGTGACGGACTGTGAGACTCCGGGACGGGCCGTTAGACACGCTGAACGGGTGGTCCGGCTTCGACGGCTCAGAGCCACCGATGCGACCGTTATCGACTGGGATACGCGACAGCCGCTGTCAGCCACACTGGAGGCACATCGATGAGCGAATCACTGCTCCCCGAAGCGAACTGGCGGCCGACGACAACGGCGACAACGGCCGCCGCCTCAATCGCGGTGGTGTCGACGCTCGCGCTCGCTGCCATCGTGGGCGACGCCCTCGTTCCGGCCGCACTCGGGGTCCTCTCCGGGGCAGCGCTCGCGGCGACGGTTCGGACAGTCGCGGCCGCCGAACGCCGGGTTGCAACCGCGGTTGGCGGGTCGCTCGCGGTCGTCGCCGGAGCCGCGTTCCTCGGGTGGCTGTTGGCAGCGGTCGTCGTTCAGACGGCGTGGCCGCCGATACCGCCGATCGAGGTGCTTGCGCTTGCACCGTTTCTTTTCGGACTCGGCGGCTTCGTAACTGGGTTTGGCGCGTTTTCGTCGGTCAGGAGCCGTTCGCCAACAGCCGATGCCGGACGAACCGCCGCTCGGTTGCTCCTCGTTGTTGTCGTGCCGGTCTGTGCGATCGGCGGTACCCGAATCGATGCTCCCCTCACGCCGGTTCGAAACGCCGCGCTCGAGTTCCTCGCAGCCCCGACGCCGACGTTAGTTTCGGCGAGCGCGGTGTTCTCGCGGCTCGGAGGATTATTGATCCTGTTCTCGGCGAGTGCTGTCGCCGTCCGGTATGGGGTCGCTCAGCTTCCGTTCGTCGAACTCGCGAGCGAGTCGGCCAGGCCGACCGCGATCGCTGTCCGCCGTTGGTCGCGGCGGTTCCTCGGGTACGCAGCCGCTTTTTCGGGGCTCATCGGGTTCATGTTTATACTCACGCGTGGACGACTCGCGGGATACGAACGCGAACTGCCGCCGGAACTCATGGGTACGCTCGCCGCCGCGTCAGCGTCACCGACGCTCCGTGGCGGCCTTATCGCGGCTGGCGTCGCCGCCATCGTCGCTGTTTTGCTAATACGAACGCTCCGATTCGTCGCCTCTGAACGGTTCCCACCCCGCTGGCTCCCCGTCGTCTCGTTCACCACCGGGGGCGTACTCACCGCGGGCGCGGCAGTCGCCAACGAGCCCGCCGCATCGGTCGCACTCAGTCGCGCAACGACGCCCACGGGCGAGACGGTTATCCGCGAACTGCTCACCACGTTTGGATCTTTCAGCCTACTGACCGGGCTCATCGTCGCATCGATCGGGGTCGCGTCGACACTCGCTATCAGTATCAGCCTCGCGGCCGGAGTGCGGGCGCTCGGTGCTGCTGCGGGAATGCAACTTGCTGGCACGGGTGTGTTCATTGCTGCCATCGCCGCAGGCATTGCCGGGGGTCCGGTCCTCGTCGTCCTATGTGGCGTTGCAGCGAGCCTTCTCGTGTGGGATCTCGGCGAGTTCGCCGTCACGCTCGGCCTGGAAATCGGTCACCGCGGCCCCACTCGGCGAGGAGAACTCACGCATGTCGTCGGGGGTGTCGTGATCGTCTCCCTCGCGGTCGCCGTCGGGGTCGCTGTCGTCCTCGCGACCGGTCGACTCCCAGAGCCATCAAGCGAGGCGACCACGCTTGCCGTGATCGCCGCGACACTTGGAACAGTGACGTTGCTCGTCGTTGCTCGGTAAATCACGCGAGTTAGCTCATCAACCGATATCGGCCAGCGTTCAATCGGCCGCGACCGCCGGAACCTCGAGTTGTGCCACGATATCGTCGACGACAGCGGCCGGTGACACGCCGCGAACCGTGGCCTCGGAGTTGAGGATCACCCGGTGTTCGAACGTCTCGCGGACGACCGCCCTGATATCGTCGGGAGCGACGTACGTCCGGCCGTTGATGAGCGCCCGCGAGCGACTCGCCTCGAATAGCCGCTGGATGCCTCGCGGGGACACGCCGACATCGACGCGGTCGTCTGCACGGGTCGCTTCCCCCAACTCGATCAGGTACGCACGGAGTTCGCTATCAACGGTGATCCGCTCGGGAACAAGCTGGAGCTCGGGAACTGTCTCGCCATTCAGAACCGTCTGCGGGGTGGGTGTCCGTTCGGTTCGGTCGGCTCGTCGATCCAGGATGGTTCGCATCTCGCCGGTGTCCGGGTAGCCGAGTTCTGTTTTCAGGATGAACCGATCCCGCTGAGCCTCCGGGAGTGCGAACGTTCCCTCCTGTTCGACCGGGTTCTGGGTGGCGATGACGAAGAACGGTTTCGGTAGCTGATACGTCGTCCCGTCGGCCGAGACCTGCCCTTCGGACATCGCCTCGAGCAACGCGGCCTGTGTCTTCGGCGGCGCGCGGTTGATCTCGTCGGCTAACACGACGTTCGCAAAGACCGGGCCTTCAGCGAACTCGAATTCGCCGCGCTTCTCGCGGTAGACGTGCGAGCCGGTGATATCGCCGGGAAGCAGATCCGGCGTGAACTGGATGCGGTTGAACGAGAGTCCCAATGCGGTGGCGAAGCTCCGCGCGGTGAGCGTCTTTCCGGTTCCTGGGACATCTTCCAACAGGACGTGCCCCCGGGAGAGGATGCCCGTCAATACCGTCTCCAGGATATCGTCATCGACGACGACAACCTCGCCGATAGCGTCGATGACGGCCCCACACATCTTCGATGCCTCCGCTGGGTCCATACAAGATGGCTTGCCCTGAACGTATTTCAATCCCCGAGACGATTCGTGAGAAGTATCCGGAACACCCGCATGAGCCCCACCTCCGCATTGTTACTCGCCAGGCTACGACTGTGGTGCGTCTCCGACAGGAGCTGTTCGCCAGTAACCCCGCTCAGCGCGACGCGCGTGCCAGGACGTTCACCGATATTCACTCAGAAAGCGCGTGCTGCACACAGCCCCCCATACCCGCAATGTATCCGTCTCCGGCCCCAATGGTAGGTACTTCCTACGATGGATGCTGTAGACTTTGACGAACCGCCAGCAAGCCCGGCGGACAGCCCCCAGTCAATTCGTTGTGCGGCGTGCGATGCAGCGCTTCAATCGCCGAGCAGGGACACCATCTCCTTCCTGTTGTTTGATCAGTTCACAATTCCGCTCGTCGGGTGCCCCGACCATCTGGATCAGTTTAGCACGGTCTGTGGGTTGACCACCGAGGATAGCGCGACCGTCTTGCAGCATCGCCCAGCCGGCGGACTCCAGTGTCCGGGCTGTCGGCACGCCGCCCACCAACCCCAACATCCCGTCATCCCGGTTGGAACCGGCGCTGTCGCGGTGCTTGCGTGCCCGATGCACCAAGACGATATCATCGGCCGGTTTCGAACCGGGTTGCGGACACAACGCCACCTTACTGCATCGCTTGCATCGCAGTGAGCGGATGGCTGTTCGCAAAATAATCTTGGGCGTGTGATGCCGATAACAGACCCGCGGTAGTGGCATGGTGGAAATTCACACCACGGGTCCACCAGATATCGGAGATAGAACATACTATATTTTTGCTTTCTTTCAGGTTCTGAGCCTATTGGGGGCATTCTCAGACGACCTACTGGATACAGCGACTACATTCAGTCAACTGCACTGTCTATGTATCATCTGCCAGTCAGCCTAATACGAACGAACACAATCCCCCGCGTATGCACTGGACTCGGCGCCGTGATCTAGAAGGCGGCAAGGAACTCGGGATTTGGCTGTTACTCGACTCCGAGGGCTCGGTTCAAGAGGAGTTGTACGTGGAGTCACACGAATATCGCGGGGGCGGATTTGATGTCTACACGGCTACACCGGATGGCG
>NZ_JBKEGK010000114.1:0-8178 GCF_046710025.1 Natronomonas sp.
GACCATCGCGTTCGCCGTCGCCGCGAGCGATTCGGTCCGGTCGTTGCCGAAGACGGTCACCTCGGCGCGTTCGGTCGCCATTCCCGCCGCAACCGGTTCGAGGTCGGCGGTCGCCTCCTCGACCAGTCGGGAGACGGTCTCCACGAGGCGGTCGTGGTCGATCGCCGCGCCGACTTGGTTCGTCGCCTCGACGGTCGTGACGATGTGGGTGTCGGTCGTCATCACCTCGGCGTTGTCGGCGTCGACCGCCGCGACGAGCCGTTCTCTGAGCCCTGGGTCCACGTTGTTGCCGTCGATCACTACGTAGGCCGTCCGATGGCCGCAGACCTCGAAGACCGCGGCGCGGATTCCGAGCGGGCCGATCCCGTCCTCGTGGCCCCACTCGGTGTCCTCGTGTGCAACACCGACTGACAGCCCGCCCCGATCGGCCGCCGCGAGCCGCTCAGAGAGACGCCCGGCGGCTTCGATCATGTCGAATGAGCGGGGGGATCCAGGAGTGACGTGCCGGAATGCCGACCCCTCGAACCCGTCGTTGCAGTTGTGGGCGTCGACGAGCATCACGTCCCCGGAGGCGGCGGCGCTCGCTTCGGCGGCGATCGACAGCCCGACGGAGAACGCAACGTCGTCGGCCGGTTTCGGGGCGTGGGTGCCGACAAGCAGTTGATCTTCCCCGATCGCCTGCCCGAGGAACTTCGAGTCACCCTCCGTTTCGCGGTGGCTCGGAGTCGCGCTCCGGGTGTACTCGATGCGGGCGGCGGCGGTCCCGGCGGCCTCGACAAGCGTGTCGACCTCGTGCTCGGAGACGAGATTGAAATCGTGGCCGGCGGTCGCGTGTGGCGGAAAACCGAGGCCGTCGGTCGCCGCTGCGATCCGTTCGGGGAGGTTCCCGCCGCCGATCTCGCCGATCGGCCCCGGGTGGACCATCGGGAGCACGAACCGCGCCTTTTCGGTCCCGTCGAGCCGACGGATCGCGAGCACCGTGACCGGGACGACCGCCTGCTCGCCGACCTGCTCGAAGAACGTCTCAAGTTCGCGCGATCCCTCCGCGACGTGGCCAACAAACCCACGGACGAAATCGAGCACCGACACGTCGAGGCTCCGACGCCAGGGGCGATCGATGGCGAATATAAAAAGTGAGACGCCAGCCGCGTAGACGGCACACAGCGCCAGCAACAGGAGGTAGTTCGTGCCCCCGTCGTAGGCGGCGACGAACGCCGTTGCGACGGCGGTCTGGATACTCGCGGGCACCGCCGCTACCAGCAACGAGCGGCGCGAGACCGCGATGATGACGAACAGCCGGAGCGCGAAGATCGAGGCGAGCGCAACGAGCAACGCGTCGAGGACGAACGGCTGGCCGACGCCGGTAACGGCTGCCGCCACGGCCGCCACGAGCAGAACAGTGACAACGACCAACTCACAAATAAACGCCAAAAGCGCCGAGCGGTTGTAGGTGAACCGCCCGCCGAGCAGTCGATCGACCGGGGCAGTGAGAAACGCGGCGACGACGGTCGGCACCCCGACGTAGAGCATCCCGAAATAGGCGGCGTCGAGAAAAAATCCCGTATCGAAGGCGGCGACCCCGACGATCGCGGCCACGAGTAGCGTCAAAAACAGGCTCGTCGACCAGTCGGGGGCCCGGAAGACGAACCGCGACAGCGCCGCCAACTGTCCCTGCGTTCGGGTCATCGTCAGGTCGAACGGCGCTCGGGCGGTTAATTGCCCCGGTACTCGGTGACGATCATCTGGGGCCGATCGGTGTCAGCAGCCGCGGCTGTCGGCCATTGGGCATAAAAAATCAGTATTGTTAGTGAGCCAGCGGCTCAGATGACGCGGTTCTTTTTGCTGTCGTGCTCGCATCCGCTGGAGCATCGTGGTCTCAACTACCGTAGCTTGAACTACGATAGTTTGGACTACGCTATATACATCTTTTATGTGCTGGTGAGCCGAAGGTGAGAGCATGGCTGCCTTCGTCAACCGAGAACAGGAACTCGACAGACTCCACAAGTTATACAAGAGTGACTCTGCGAAGTTGAGCGTCGTCTACGGACGTCGGCGGATGGGAAAGACAGCACTCGTCGTCAAATCTATCCAAGACCGTGACGACGCGGTGTACCATCAGGCTGCACACGGAACAACGGAGCAGCAACTAGACTCCTTTATCGCTGATGCTGCAACGGTGTTCCCGGGAGTCAATCGGATTCGGAGGGACTGGGAGAACGTTCTCACGTATCTCGCTGAACAGGACGCAATTGTGATCCTCGACGAATTCCCGTACCTCGTAGACGAAAACGAAGCGCTCCCCTCTCTCGTTCAGCGGCTCTGGGATCACAACGTCGAAGATACGGCTGCGACCTTCGTGCTGACTGGCTCGGCAATCGGGATGATACACAAGATAGCGCTCGACGGGAGTTCACCGCTGTACGGCCGTCTCTCCAAACGGCCGAACGGGAAACTCGAAATCGGCCCGCTCCCGTTCGCTGCCGCGATGGAGTTCTTCCCGAACTACGCGCCAGCCGAACAGGTAATCGCCTACGGCGTGTTCGGGGGGACACCGGAGTACCTCAGGGCCGTGGACGACACGCAGTCACTACAGGGGAACATTACCGAAACCTTGCTACTCCGTGATGGCGGTCTCCACGAGGAACCCGAGGATGTCCTGTACCGGGAACTGGACGAAGTGGACCGGTATTTCGCCGTTCTGAAAGCGATGGCCGAGGGGAACCACAAGCGAAACGAGATCATCCAGGCCGCCGGTATCAATGCGAACAGCGCGAGTTACTATCTCTCGCGTCTACGGGAACTCCAGATAATCGAGCAGGAGTATCCGGTCACCGTTGACCCGTCCCGGAGCCGGAATAGCCGGTATCGAATCCGGGATCAACTGTTCGCGTTCTGGTTCCGGTTCGTCCACGGTCGCTCGTCTCGGTACGAAGTATTCGGGGCGGATGCGTACGACGAACTCGTCGAGCCGCATCTCCCGGACTTCGTCAGCTCGTCGTTTGAACGACTCTGTCAGCGGGCAGTTCTCTACGAGTACGGGGACGTGTACACGTTCACGGAAGTCCCGGATCGGTGGTGGGACACCGACGGACGCGAGATCGATATCGTGGCCCCGACGAACGGCGACACGTTACTGGTCGGGGAAGCGAAGTTCCAGCAACAACCGATGGGGTACGACGTCCTGGCCCAACTCGAACAGGAGGCACCCGAAGTCGAGTGGTCGCCGACCGACGGCGACGTGAACTACGAGTACGCACTGTTCAGCCGAAGCGGGTTCGCGTCGTCACTGGAGGAAGCAGCCGAGGAGCGGGACGACCTCGGTCTCTTTACGGTTGACGATCTCGTTGAGACACTGTCCGATTGACCACGAGGGGAACAGTCCGTTCTACACGCGATAACGCTGAAAGAGAAACCGGTTGGAAAGAGTTGGTTCAGGCCGGAAACGGGTGGTCTGAACGGTCTTTACCCCTCCAAAGGCCCGCGTCTGTTTAACGACCGTTGAACGCCGTTAATTAGCTCACACGCAGCTCACGGCTGAAAGCGACACCTGGTTCTGTTTGCAGTCCAAGTCTCAGCGTAGAATAGCCATTAGATGGTCTAATGGCGGAGAGTTCCCGAGGATCGGTGGCCGCGCGATCCCGGGATACGGTTCATCTGTTTAATCCACGTTGTACGCTATTTTCTAGATGACGCGGTTCTGGAGGTAGTCGAGATGCTTGGCGTTGTAGACGATCCGGACCTCGTCGGCTGCCGGGCTGCCGATACAAGTCAGTCGGACCATCTCCTCTTCGACTTCCTCGTCGGAGAGGATCTGCTGCATATCCATGTCAATCTCGCCCTCCTTGACGATGGCCGCGCAGTTCGCACACGCGCCAGCACGACACGAGAAGGGCCAGTCGTAGCCCTGTGCCTCGGCCGCTTCGAGGATGTACTCGCCCTCGGCGACATCGAGTTCACCGTAGTCCTCATCGCCGAGGCCGGCGTCGGCCGCGTTCTCGAAGAGGTCCTCGTCGTCCATGCCCCAGCCGTGGTCGTCCAGTACTTCGTAGTTGAGATATTCTACGGTTGGCATCGATTGAATCATTATGCCTCCGGTGTGTTGAACTTTGCTGTTATCGGGGGCCCTGCCGGAGGTACCGAATAGTAACGTGCCGGCCGGCACCCACTGACCCGCCGTCGCCGTACCGGACATCGCACTCGACACCGCGGCAGCACCTGCCGGTCTAACGGGTACGTTTTTGTCGCTTCGGACCTCTCGGATAGCCGTGTTCCCCTCATTCGAAGTCGTCCCGGCGGTCGACATGCAGGACGGACAGGTCGTCCAACTCGTCGGCGGCGAACGCGACACCGGCAGGACGTACGGCGACCCGGTCGAGGCGGCCGAACGGTGGGTCGAGGCGGGCGCGCGAACGATCCACCTCGTCGACCTCGACGGCGCGTTCGACGGCGAACGCGCCAACGCCGCCGCCGTCGAGTCGATCGTCGAGGCGGTCGATGTCGACGTCCAACTCGGCGGCGGTATCCGGACCGCCGAGGACGCGATCGGGCTGCTCGAGGCCGGTGTCGACCGGGTCATTCTGGGGACGGCCGCCGTCGAGACCCCCGAGATCGTCGGCGAAATCGACGCGGCATTTCCCGAGAGCGTGGTGGTAAGCCTTGACGCGAAGGACGGCGAGGTCGTGGTGTCGGGGTGGACCGAAGGCACGGGTCTCGACCCCGCTGAGGCGGCCGCCAGATACGAGTCCGAGGGCGCGGGCGCAATCCTCTTTACCGACGTCGACGTGGAGGGGCAACTTGAGGGGATCCGGCGCGATCCCGTCGAGGCGGTCGTCGATTCGGTCGACATCCCTGTCGTGGCCAGCGGCGGGGTCTCGACGCTCGAGGACGTGCGGGCAATTGAAGACCTCGGGGCCTCGGCCGTCGTCGTCGGGACGGCGCTGTACGAGGGCCGGTTCACGCTCGATGCGGCCATGCGGACGTGATGGTCACCCCCAAGCGCCACGACGTCACGACGTTCTCGGAACGCATTTACCGTCCACGCCCCTCGATCCAGTATGGAATATGAAGCCAGCCTCGATCGGGCGCTGGAAGCCGTCCCCGACATCGGCTCGGCGGGCGATCGGCTCTCGGTCCCCGACGCAGTCGCACAAACCGACGGCGCGTTCACGCGGTTTACGAATCTCGATGCGGTCGCGGATGCGCTGAATCGCGAGTCGGACCACGTCCATCGGTTCGTCCAACAGACCCTTGCGACCTCCGGAAAGCTCTCCGAGGGCGTCGGCCGGTACAACGGTAACTTCGACGATCGCGACTTCGAGCGGGTCGTCGACGACTACACCGAGGAATACGTCCGCTGTAGCGAGTGTGGTCTTCCGGACACACGTCTCGTTCAGGAGAACCGCAACCTCATGTTGCGGTGTGACGCCTGTGGTGCGTTCCGCCCTGTCTCGAAGAGCACGCGGGCGGACGACTCTCAGGGAGCCGAGGATGACGTCGAGACCGGCAACACCTACACCGTGAAGGTGACCGACACCGGACGCAAGGGCGACGGGGTCGCCCACCGTGGCGATTACACGATCTTCGTCCCGGGCGCTGAGGAGGGCGACGTCGTCGACATCTACGTCGAGAGCACGAGCGGTAACCTCGCCTTCTCGCGACTCGCCTGACCAAATTCTAAACGTTTGTTGGGGATAGTAGCCGATCAGTAGACGAAAACACACGTTTCGGCCGGTCGAAAGCGGCCAAACCAGCCGACGCGGGGCGAAACTCGCCGGATTTATATCTATGGACACGCGATTTGCGGATGATATGGGACAGACACTCACCGAGAAGATTCTTGACGATCACCTCGTCGAAGGCGACCTCGAGACGGGCGAGGAGATCGGTATCGAGATCGATCAGGTCCTCACACAGGACACCACCGGCACACTCGTCTGGCTGCAGTTCGAGGCGCTCGGCTTGGACGAGGTCCAGACCGAACTTGCCGCACAGTACTGTGATCACCAGACCTACCAGTTCGACTTTAAGAACACCGACGATCACCGCTTCCTCCGAAGCGCCGCAGGGACGTTCGGTGCCTACTACAGCCGCCCCGGTAACGGCATCTGTCACAACGTCCACAAAGAGAACTTTGCCGCGCCCGGCAAGACGCTCCTCGGATCGGACAGCCACACGCCGACGCCCGGCGGCCTTGGCCAGCTTGCGATCGGCTCCGGCGGCCTCGACGTCTCCGTCGCCATGGGCGGCGGTGCCTACTACATCGAGATGCCGGAAGTCGTCAACGTCCACCTCGAGGGCGAGCTCCCCGAGTGGGCCACCGCAAAGGACATCGCGCTGCACCTGCTCGGCGAACTGACCGTCAAGGGCGGCGTCGGCAAGATCTTCGAGTACACCGGTCCCGGCGTCGAGTCGCTGACCGTTCCCGAGCGGACGACGATCACGAACCTCGGCACGGAACTCGGCGCGACCTCCTCGATCTTCCCGACCGACGAAAAGACGAAAGACTGGCTCTCGCGGATCGGTCGCGAGGACGACTACGTCGACCTCTCGCCGGACGAGGACGCCGAGTACGCCGACCAGATCACGGTCGACCTCTCGGAGCTCGAACCGCTCATCGCCTGCCCGTCGATGCCCGACAAGGTCGTGCCCGTCAGCGAAGTCGCCGGAGAAGACGTCGAGCAGGTCATCATCGGCTCCTGTACGAACGGCGCCTACGAGGACATCCTCCCCGGCGCGAAGATGCTCGAAGACCGCACGGTCGACCGGAAGACCGAGATGATCGTCGCGCCCGGTTCGAAACAGGCCTCCGAGATGCTCGCCCGCGAGGGCTGGACCGCCGAGATGATGGCGGCCGGCGTCAACTTCTCCGAGGCGACCTGCGGTGCCTGCATCGGTATCGGCCACGTGCCCGGCTCCGACTCGGTCTCGCTGCGGACCTTCAACCGGAACTTCGAGGGCCGCTCCGGCATCGAGGACGACAACGTCTACCTGTGCTCGCCCGAGGTCGCCACCGCGGCCGCGATCGCCGGCGAGATCGTCGATCCCCGGGATCTCGCCGACGAACTCGGCGACCTCGAGGCCCCCGAGTTCGAGATGGGAACGAAATACAGCGACGGGATGGGTCAGGAGGACCCCGACATCATCGCGCCCGACGAGGCCGTCGACGACGAACTCATCAAGGGTCCGAACATCGGCGACGTGCCCCTGAAAGACGAGATGGGCACGGACATCGCCGGCCCCACCCTCCTGAAGATGGAGGACAACATCACGACCGACCACATCATCCCGGCGACCCAGGACATCCTGATGTACCGGTCGAACATCCCGAAGCTCTCGGAGTTCACCCTCAGCCGCGTCGACGAGAACTTCGCCCAGCGCGCGCTCGATTCCGACGGCGGCTTCCTCGTCGCCGGCGAGAACTACGGCCAGGGCTCCTCACGCGAGCACGCGGCGCTGTGTCCGATGTACCTCGGTGTCGAGGGCGTCCTCGCACAGAGTTTCGCCCGCATTCACAAGGCGAACCTGTTCAACTTCGGTCTCATCCCGCTGGAGATCGACGAGGACGACTACGAGCAAATCGAGCAGGGCGACGACATCGAGATCGTCGACGACGTCGCCGACGCCGTCCGCTCCGGTCAAGAGGAGTTCACCGTCCGCGTCAACGACGACTGGGAACTCACCGGCCACCTCGACGCCTCCGAACGCGAGCGACAGATCCTCGCCGACGGTGGCAAGCTTTCGCACACGAAAAAGCAGGCCGAGGGCGGCAGCGACGCCGCGCCTGCCGACGACTGAGGACGAGCCAACGGGCGTCCCGCGACACGTTCTCTCTTTTTTCGGCCGACAACGACCAGTTTGTGTCTTCGTTTCACTCCGGCCGATAGCGACTGCTTTGCCGTATTTTCTCGCCGGAACGCCGCGTCGATCCGATCCGTGCTCGTCGACCCCAGCGCGGTCGCGTTGCGAACCGATTAGTGGCCGCCACCCCAACGAAACGCATGGAACCGACGACCCCACAGACGGCCTGCTTCGAGGCGGGAATAAAGTTTGGGAGCCTCTATCACCAGTTCGCGGGCACGCCCGTCTCGCCGGGGAGCGCCGCGAGCCTCGGGCGCGCCATCGAGGAGTCGATCGAAAACCAACCCTTCTGTGCCGGCGTCGACGTCGACGTTCTCGAGG
>NZ_JBKEGK010000115.1:0-8134 GCF_046710025.1 Natronomonas sp.
GCCGTGGGGTTCGAGGAGGTAACGTAGGGATAGATGCCGTGGTCGATGTCGATCGAGGTGCCCTGTGCGCCCTCGAACATGATTTCGTCGCCCGATTCGAGCCGAGACTGGAGGAACTCTCCGCAGTTGACGGTCATGTCCTCGCGTTCGAGTCGCTCGCCGAAGGCTCGATACGTCTCGAAGAGGGCGTCGACATCGAAGGCTTCCGAGTCGACGTCTTCGCCGATCTCGAGTTCATAAACGTCGCTTACGAGCGCGCGCTTGCGCGGAACGACGTATTCGAGCCGCGATCGAAGCGTCTCGGCGTCGAGTAGGTCACCGATCCGGACGCCGCGCCGGCCGGCCTTGTCCTCATACGTTGGTCCGATGCCCCTGCCTGTGGTTCCGGCAGCGAGGTCATCGTCGGATTTGACGTCCTCTTCGATCCCGTCGAGGACGCGGTGATACGGTAGAATCGCGTGTGCGCGTTCGGCGACGCGGACATCGGGGGAGAGCCTCCGCTCGGCCAGGGCATCGAGTTCCTCGAAAAGCGTGTTCGGGTTGACGACGCAGCCGTTTCCGAGCACGCCGATCTTGCCGCGGACAGCGCCGGAGGGAACGAGCGAGAGCTTGTACTCGTCGCCCTCGTAGACGACGGTGTGGCCGGCGTTGTCGCCGCCCTGATAGCGCACGACGACGTCGGCGGCATCGCCGTAGACATCGACGATGCCTCCCTTTCCCTCGTCGCCGAGTTGTGAACCCACGATGGTTACGGTCATCGCAACGACGTTTTTGCCAGTAGGGTAAACAGATTACGGTATGTGGAGGAGACGAGCGTAGCGAGTCTCTCCAGTTGCCGAGCGGGGAAGGACGACACGCGAGGCCACCGGATTAATCCCAGCGGGAAGCCCGCTCGACGATCTGCATTATAAATCATTGGTTATACGACACAATGTCGATCCGCCCGAGCCGGTGAAAAAATCTGGTATCGAGCCGGTGAATCCACGACGGAGACTTTCACATACGTGTTGTTGTCACAAGCGATTTATACGCCCACATACAATTCCGATGCGTGTTTCGGTTGGGTGGGGCTCACCTCCGACGCTCGGACAGCAACATTTAAACCACGCAAACACAAGTTAACAAATGCCATGATAGATAGACTTGAGAAAGAGGTAGACATGCTCGAACGCCATCTCCGGGTTCTGCGGATGGTCATCGAGAGCGAACCGATCGGGATCGTCAAGATGTCGAACGAGACAGGGTACCCCCATCATAAGGTCCGGTACTCGCTTCGGGTGCTCGAGGAGGAGAACCTCATCGAGCCGTCGAGCCAGGGTGCAATTACCACTGAGGATACCGGCGACTTCGTCGACGACCTCGACTCGAAGATTGACAGTATTATCGACAAACTCGAAGGAATGAAGATCGACGATATTCCGGAGATCGAAGGCTAACTCGGTCCTGTTCTTTTTGTCTTCACACGAGACTAGCAACAGCGCTCGCCGTTCAGCGATCGCGTGCTCAACCGATACCAAAGAGGACCTGAGTGCGTGGCAGTGCACCGTTCAGTCAACAAAAAGTGGGACCGCCCGAATTTGAATCGGGGTTACAGCGTCCCAAACGCTGAAGGATACCAAGCTACCCCACGGTCCCGCAGTAAACTGTATTTCTCCCCGGGGTGAAAACGTTTCGCTCTCGGCCCCAAGGGATTTAGCGCCGCTCGGCGAACCGTCGGTATGGTCACAACGCTCGAGGTCGGGCTTCTACTCGGCGTATTGGCGCTTCTATTCGGCGCGTACAGGATCATCAAGACGGTCACGCCGTTCATCGTGAACGCGGTCGTGGGGGTGATCGTGTTGGTAGTCGCGAGTTTCCTCGGGATCGGTGTCGAGATAACGCCCATTGCGGTGCTCATCTGTGCCGTCGGGGGAATCCCGGGGGCGCTGTTAGTGATCCTCCTAGCGTATCTGGGGGTCGCCTTCGCCGGGATGGCCGCTCCGGTGGGCGTGTTGGCTCTATTGTAGGCTGCCGTCGGGCCGACTGACGGCGGGAAAGAACTGCTCGAACCCAAGGTTTATTTTTTGATACGGGGGTCCTATCCCGTGTGTCCGTTTCCGTTTTCCACCGGCCGTTATTGAAGCGAGCGATCCTGCCGATTACGGTGTTTTTGCTTGTTTGTGTGATCGGCATCGCGGGGTTTGTTTACTTCGAGGGGGTCTCTCTCGTGGTGGCGGCGTTTTGGCTTCTCGATCCGACGAGCATGGAGCTATACGGCGTCGGGGACGACGTGCGGGCGTTCTCGCTTCTGGTGGTCATCAGCCTGATCCTCTCGACGCTTTGGATCGGCGAAAGCGTTCTCGGGGCGGTCTTCGGCGGGCAGGTTCAAGAGGAACTCAAACGAATGCAAACAAAACGACACATCGACGAGATGGCCGATCACATGATCGTCTGTGGCTACGGGAGTTTCGGCCGGACAATAGCGAACACACTCTCGAACGCCGGCCGAAACGTCGTGGTCATAGAGCAGGACGAACATCGCATCGAAGCGGTCAGAGAAGACGACATCCCGGCGATCAGGGGCGACGCGCGGATGGAGGGGCCGCTTGAGGAGGCCGGCGTCGAACAAGCCGAAGCCCTCGTTGGCGCTATCGACGACTCAAATGCAAACATCGAAATCGCTATTCTATCGAGCCAACTCGCCCCGGATGTGCGGGTGATCGTCCGGGTTGGCAACCAGCGGTACTCGAAGCTCGCCCGGCGGGCTGGTGCCGACAACGTGATTATCCCTGAGATCAGGAGCGGACAGGACGTCTCACAGTCGATCCTTTGAACGCAACGCCGGGGCGTCTCAGCGTTCGCCGCGCAACTCGATCCCGGCAACGAGCTCGTCGGGGCTCTCGTCGGACCGAATCGAATCGAGAATAAAGAAGGCTTCCGAGGGTTCGAGAAAGTGCTCGGTGACGGCCCGTCCGAGCGGCGTCGGATCGAAACCGTCGATAAAATCGTACTCGATGAGTTTGCCGAGGGCGTGTTTCGTCGGTATCTCGCCGACCATCCGGTCGTTGAGCCGTTTTGCGCCCTTCCCGGCGACGGTGATGTTCGCGAGTGTCTCCTCGACCGCTGCGGCCTCGTCGTAGCGAGTGATCACCGGTTCCATCTCGCCTTTGAGCAGTTTGAACGCGATTTCGTCCTCGGAGCCGTCCATCGAACTGTGATACGAGCAGTCGGGTTCGACGAGGAGATACACCGTCCCCTGATCGTGGTAGTCGGGGCGGCCAGCGCGGCCGAGCATCTGTTCGAACTCCTGGACTGAAAGCCACTCGATGCCCATCGCCAGCGAGTCGAAGATGACCTGCGAGGCGGGGAAGTCGACCCCGGCGGCGAGGGCGGCGGTGGTGACGACGGCGGCGATGTCTTGATCGCCGAACCCCCGTTCGACGCGCTTGCGTTCGCCGTAGTCGAGGCCAGCGTGATACGGTGCTGAATCGTACTCAAGCCGCCTGGAGACCTCGTGACATCGCCGCCGGGAGTTGGTGAAGACGATCGTCTGGCCGCGGTAGCCCTTCGAGGACTTCGAGTCGAAGGCCCGCTTGACGAGTTTGTCCTCGATGTCGATCTTCTCGGGACCGTCGGCGAACGTGACGTGGCGTTCGATCGGAACGGGGCGTTCCTCGAACTCGATCAGTTGAGCATCAAGATTGACAGCAAGATCCGAAGCGTTACCAACCGTCGCGGAGAGATACACCCACTGGGTGCCACAGGAGTTCGTCTCACAGTAGTGTTTGAGCCGCGAGACGAGGCCGTCGAGGCGGTGGCCGCGGTCTTCCTCGCCGAGATTGTGGACCTCGTCAATTACGACGGTTCCGATGTCGCCGAGGTCCTTGTCGGTCCGGAGGGCGTGGTCAATCCCCTCGTAGGTGCCGACGATCACGTCGGCGCCCGGATCGAAGCGGTTGCCGTTGTCCCGGATCCGGGAGGCGCCGACACGGATCGAGACATCGAGGATGTCGCCGTACATCTCTTTGAAGTCCTCGTGTTTCTGGTTCGCGAGCGCGACCAGCGGGACGAGAAACAGGAGCTTCCCCTCCCCTTTCAGCGCGCGGTCGATCCCGGCGAGTTCACCGACCAGCGTCTTGCCGGTCGCGGTCGCGCTGACGACGAGTTGGTCACGGCCCTCTAGCAGACCGTTTCGGACGGCAAGACTCTGGACGGGGAGCAGTTCGTCGAACTTCTGGAGTCGCGATTTCAACTCGCCGTGGATGTCGAGTTCCTCGGTGGGGACGAGATCGATCTCGTCGGTCGTTGCGCTAATCTCGTCGAACTTCGTCAGGTCGGGATCGAGTTGGCCCGACAGGAGGTTCGCGACCCGTTCGAGATCGCCGACCTCAAGCAGCAACTCCTCAAGCCGGTCGCGGGCACCCGAGCGCAACCCCCGGTAGTTGGCTTCACGTTCGAGTTCGCGCTTCGCGCAGTCGGGGCAGATATGCTCGTTGTCAGCCTTAATCGCGGTCTCGGCGGTCAACGGCGAGTACCGCCCCTTCCCGGCGCAGTACCGGCACGTTCGGACCTGCTTGGCATCGAGTTGATACCCCGTGAGCATTGCTTCGATTTCCTCGCGACCCGCCCGGGAGGTCTGCTCCGAGATCCGGATACGAGAGGCTCGCCGCGCCATTTCGACAAACTGTTCGGGGCGTCGCGGCACTTCGTCGTCGCCGTCCACAACTCGAAACCGGCCCGGCCGCGGCCCGGCGTCTGTCTGTTTTAAATCGAGCCGGCCACGGAGCAGCCGCTCGCCGTCACGCCGGACGACGACACTGTAGCTGTCCCCCGATTCGTGCAAGAACAGCGTTCCCACCTCGGCGACCTGTTTCGACACAGTCGTGCGTAGTCCATCGGAGTATTTCAGCGATTCGGCTCCGGAGTTGGGCGAGGACCGGCCCCAACCGGTGTAGCTCGCGTGGCGATACCAGACCGACGTACCGAGGTGCCGACGCGTCAGACCGACGTTCCGGCGTTGTACTCCCACGAATCAGTGTACGCGTCGACGAGGCGCCCGAGCATACCACCATCGGCGACGAGACGGGCAGCGACCGAGGGGGCCCGTAGGAACTGTCTGATCACCCGCTGGGGGCGGCGGGTGATGTCGTCGATCGTCAGCCCGTCTAGCGCTTCGGCGACAGCCGCGAGCAGTTCCGGATCCTCGTGTTCGACCCATGCGCCGCGCATCAGGTGTGCGAGCCGGTACTCGGCTTTCATTGACTCATATAAGCGATCGGTATACGACTCGGGCCGTCCCGCCGAGAGCACGTCCGCAAGAAGATACGACGAACGGATGCCCTGGCAGATCCCCTCGCCCTGATACCGATTCGCGATCCCGGCCGCGTCGCCGACTAGAAAAACGCCGTCCGCCGGGAGGTACGCGTCCCGTGGATCGAGGCTCGGACCCCGCGGGATCGTGTAGATGTTCACGTCCCCGCGGTCGGGAACCGGGAACCCGTTCCGTTCGGCCGCCGCCTCGAACGCCGCGATGTAATCGTCGGGTCGGCGATCGCCCGCCCACCCGATCCCGACGTTCGCGCGTTGCTCCGACTTCGGGAACGACCACGCGTAGCCGACGTACCCCTCGAAGAAGATACGGGGGCGGTCGACGTACTCACCGAAGTCGCCCTCGACAGTAGCGTTCAACGCGACCATGTCGCCGGTGTACGATGAAACCGTGTCCCGGATCTTATGCGTCAGCGCCGGCTGTCCGGTCGCGTCGACGACGTAATCGTACTCGTTGACGATGGTGCGGTACGCCTCAGCCGTGATTGACCGCCCGGTCTCGAAGGCGACGCCGCGCTTCGAGAGAGCCTCGGCCCAGCGCCGCTCAACCGTGTCGCGCTCGCAGATGTACCCCGATTCACAGCGGAGCCGGGAGACGCCGAGTGGGGGGTGACGCGGGGGCCGGTCAGTCTCCGCGTAGACGCGGAGCTGAAACCCTTCGATGTCGTTCACGAACCCGTTCTCGGAGGTCTTCTCCAGCGGGACGAGAGTCGCGTCGTTGATCGCCTCCCCACAGTCAACCCGCTTGTCGTCGTATTGCTGGCGCTCGAATACTCGGACTTCGTCGATGCAATCGAGTCCGACCAGTGCGTCCGCCGCCGCCAGCCCCGAGACGGACCCGCCCAGAACGGCGACATCTTTCGCGGTTGGTGGCATGATCATATATAAGTCGGTCGCAGGAGTATATAAAATATACTGGGCATCGATGCGGTGCCGAGGGCGGAGTATAAACAGCACCACGGGCGATCGAATAGGGTAAAAAAGTAGCACCCGAACGAGGCTATCATGAGCGGCGATGAATCCGGCGACAGTCGCGAGGGGCTCGACGGGCTGCCGTTGGAGGCGGCTGTCAGCGCCGTGGTCAAGCATCCGACGGATTCCGATACCGTACGGGAGACACTCAACATCGTCGCCGACGACGGTGTCGTCCAGCGAGCAGCCGTCGACGACGCTATAGCGCGCGCCTCGAACGCGGCGGCGACAGCCGAGCAGCGCACGGAACTGGCAGCCACGAAACTGGCTGATGTCCGCACCATGGCCGCCCCTGTCTCGGATCTGGACGTCGTGGCGGCGCGGCTCGAAAGCTTCGATGCGCGACTTGATCACATTGAGAACCGGACGGCCACCCTTGGCGACCGCCTGCAACGGATCGTCGAGCACAGAGACGACGCGAACCTCTACGCGCTCGGCCTAGAAATCCAGGAGGTCATGACCACAGCCGAAGAACTCCAGCGTGCTGCGGACGAGTTCCAATTCGATCTCGATGATCTCGGAACGTGGCTCGATGACCCCGGCCGCCGGGCCGAGGAACTCGGTGCCGACGTCGACGCCCTCGCGGAGTCGCTTGCGGATCTCGACGAGATTCTCGACACGATCGCGGCCGGCGACACGACGCCCGACGCCGACCTGGCAGCCACGTGGGCGGAAGCGTCGATCCGACACCGTGTCACCGGGTTGTTGCTGGCAGATCTGCGGGCAGAACTGACGACGCTTCGGGAGTGGGCCGGCCGCGAGGGCGCCGAGCAACCACCGGATATCGAACCACTACTCGACGATCTGGCGTCGCGTCGCGATGCCGCGGGGGAGCGACTCGCGGCACTCGCCGAACCCGCCTGGCGGGAGCGATTCAGCGACCGCTTGCGGGGCCTTGAGCGGACCGTCAAAGCGATGGAACCGCCAGTTGCGTGGGGCGAAATCGAGGCCGTGATGGAGCGATACCGACCCGATGCCGAGTGACTGATATCCCGGGCCGCCAGACAGTGCCGGCGCCCGTGAACAGGTATTTAGCACCGAGCGCCCATCTCCGGACCACAGCACATGGCACAATTGGTTGCCCGCGTGCGATCAGCCCTCCACCCCACGAGCCGATCGTACTCCGCTGCCGTCGCATCGCTGCCCGGCGCGCTCACCACGCCGCTGATTAGCAGACGCTCTCCGCGGCCTCCGGAGGTCTGTCGATGATCTCTCGGCGCGGACTCGTCCGCGGTATTTCATCACTTACTGTCGGGGGAGTGCTCGGAGCGCTCCCCGGCACGGCGGCGGCTACGCCTCCGGACCCCACGTCGTTTCACGCGACGGGACGGACTGCCGACGCGGGAACGACGCTGACCGCACGGCTGGACCCCGCACTTCTGGGGACGGTAGGACTGCCGGCCAGCGTCGGGGCGATCCGATCCGATCTGCGCGATCGATACCCGTCCATCGACCCGGCGGCGTTTGGGCCGGTTTTGACGAGCACCGGTATCGACGGCGACCGGGTCGTGAGCGGGTGTGCGGTCGCCGAGGGGCCGGTCAACGACGAGTTCAGGCAGGCACTGTCGCCGGCCAGTTCCGAGGCGTTCGACGATGCTGGATTCGGAACCGGATTCGAGCACGGCAGCGTCCCGGAGCCGGGGTACGCGGTCGGCGTGACCGACTCGACGCTGGCGGTCGGCTACGGGCCAAGCGACGCGGCGGCGATCGACCACGCCGCCTCGGGTGCTCGACACGCCACTGGGAACGCCGGGGCGGACCGGGTAGCGCCGGCCGAACTCTCGGGCGACGCCGTCGCCTACGTCACGCTCGGGGACGAGGCTCGCTCGCGGCTCCAGTCACGGGCGGACGGGTC
>NZ_JBKEGK010000116.1:0-8111 GCF_046710025.1 Natronomonas sp.
CGGGACACAGCGATCGTCCCTTATCCGTGAGCGAGTAGTATGTTGCGACCGGGGCGTCTTCCTCTAGACGGCGCTCGACGAACCCCGTCTCTTGGAGGTCGTCGAGGACCCGAGAGAGCGTCCGGGAGTTCGCGTCCGTCGATCGTTTGAGTTCGTTGAACCGCTTCTCGCCGTCTTGGAGGTCGTGGAGGACCAGCAAGCGCCACTTCGAGCCGATCTGTTCCATCGACTCGACGACCGGGCACGGCGAATCAACCAGTTCGCGCGCGTTTGACATGTTCACCTGTACGGTGGGGACGAATAAATATCCACCCCGAGCGAGCCGACCACCCACCCTGGATGGACCGAACATCTCCCGCGTGGACCGCCGGAGACGACACACCCAAACGGGTACTGCCCGTACTGACTCGTATGTACACCGGACGGACCGAGAAACCCTGCTGTCTCTGCGGGCACCCGGAGACCGCCCACCGGGTCGAGATCCCGCCACGGGCGATCCAGCAGCTAAAACACGCTAGCCCGATCGCCTGGCGGGACATCGAGGGAGAGGTGACGCTGTACTTCTGTCAGGACGACTGGGAGACGGTTCGGGATCTCGTGCTCGAGACTGGAATGAGCCCGTTGTCGCGGTGTAACGCCGGCCGGGCCTCGTTCGTCCTTCGAGAGGACTTCGAGGCGCTATTGAACGCGAACAGGGCGGAGCCGGATCAAAGACCTCTCGAGCGGGAACTGCTCGAGAACGCGGACGATGTCCTCGAACGGTACGAGGCGGACGATCCCCACGTCGAGGAACGGGACCTCGTCGAGGCGCGGATTGTCACGTGGGCGATGGAGGACCTCGGGCCACCCCGGCTGACGGCCGACGACTGAGCGCCGGTAAACCGGGGCGTCCGGACGCCGCATCGAGGGTCTCCGGATCCGGGTGGCTGCGCCGCCGGAGCGAATACCAAATACTGTTATCCCCCGTTCTGTAGTGGTGTTCATGAGTACGCCTACCGAGGAGTTTGAACTGACCGCACCGGAACTGACAGCCGACGATCTTCTCGTTCTGGAGGACCCACACTTCGGCCCGGAGACGGTCGTTATCGTGACGGGGGCGGCCTCGGGAATCGGCCGTGCGACTGCCGTTGCGCTGGCGGCCAACGGCCTCACCGTCGTCGGTGCTGACATCGACGAGGACGGCCTCGACGGGACCGTCGACCTCGCCGACGACGTTGGCGCTGAGGGGGAGATCCAGCCCACGCAGACCGATCTTGCCGACGACGGCGATGTCGAAGCGATGGTCGAGACGGCCGCGGAGGCGGGCGATCTCCGGTACGTCGCCAACATCGCCGGTATGCAGCATATCTCTCCCATTCCGGACTTTCCCCCCGAGAAGTACGACCTGCTGCTCGACGTGATGCTCCGGGCGCCGTTCATTACGGCAAAGTTCGCCATGCCACACATCCGGGCGACCGATGACGGCGTCGGCGCTATCGCAAACATGTCGTCGGTCCACGGCCAGTACGCTACGCAGGACAAGGCCGCCTACATCACCGCCAAGCACGGCCTCAACGGGCTGACCCGGGCGATCGCTGCCGAAGGTGAGGGTACGCTTCGGGGCTTCTCCGTCAGCGCGGGCTACGTGTTGACGCCGCTGATGTTGAATCAGATCGAGGACACCGCCGAGGAGCGTGGGATCTCCGAACGGGAGGTCGTCGAAGATGTCATGCTTGGACAGGCCCGTACAAAGGAGATGCTGACCCCCGCGGAGGTCGCGAACCTCTTCGTGTTCGGCTTCTCGAAACACGGCACCCACCTCAACGGCGCCGACATGCTCTGGGACGGCGGCTACACCCACACCTACGAGTGAGGCAGGCGAGTCGAGAAACGAAGCTCAGGCCTCGACGTACTCCGTCTCGAGGTACTTCTCGTTGAAGACCCACTCGCCGTCGTCGTCATTGATCATGTACTCGCCGTAGTAGGGGACGCGCTCCTCAACGGTCTTCCGGAAGGTTTCGCGGATCTCTGGCTTCGTCATTTCGCCCATGCTTTTGAGGTCGTCGTTGCGGTTGAGACAGCCCTTCAAGTACCCCTCGTGGGTCACCCGGACCCGGTGGCAGTTCGCACAAAAGTCCGCGTTGCCGACGGGGTCGACGATCTCGACCATCCCACCGGGGAGGTCCGGGTCGTCCTCGCCGACGAAGTACCGGCGACGGCCGTGCATCTCGCGGCGCTCGATGCGGTCAGCCTGCTCCTCAAGCCACCCGTGGACGCGGTCGATATCGATGGCCCACTCGGGGCGGCCGGCGAGTTCCGGCATGTACTCGATGAGTTGGAGCTGCAGCCCTTCGTTTTCGGCGACGTGATCGACCATCTCCGGAACGTAGCCGGCGGTGTGTTCGAAAACGACCATGTTGAGTTTAACCGGGTCGAGGCCGGCCTCGAGGGCGGCGTCGATCCCCGCCATCACCTCGTCGTAGGCCGTACTCTTCGTGACTTCCTGGAACGCCTCCGGTGAGAGCGCGTCCTGAGAGACGTTGACCCGCTCAAGCCCCGCCTCGACGAGGCCCTCGGCCCGCTCGGGCAGAAAGGTCCCGTTGGTCGTCACCGAGGTGTCGATGCCGTCCGGGGTCCGCCTGACGATCTCCTCTAGGTCGCCCCGAAGTAGCGGTTCGCCGCCGGTGAACTTCGCCTTCTGGATGTCGAACTCGTCGGCGACCTCCAGAAACCGTACAACGTCGTCGGTCGACATCTCGTCGTCGGCCGGCTCCATCGGGCCCCGGGTGTCGCCCAGGCCTTCGTTGTGGCAGTAGACGCAATCGAAATTACATCGGTCGGTCAGCGATATCCTGACACCGGTGGTTTCGCGGCCGAACCCATCTTCGAGCATACGCCGAACTCGTGATAGACGTTCTTAAAATCGACGCCGGATCGGGTGTGTTCGAAACGGTTTTTAGTTACGTTAGGTGGCCAAACGCCGACCGGTCGGCCGCGGTCACAACCCTTATCGACGAGTACGAACCTACCACACTCATGGAAGAACAAGAGGTTCTCGACCAGCTCTCGGAGATCGAAGATCCCGCCCTCGGGGACGACATCGTCTCGTTGGGACTGGTCAACGGCGTCCAGATCGACCCGGAGACGGTCTCCATCGACCTGGCGCTCGGCGCCCCGTACTCGCCGAGTGAAACTGCGCTCGCGCGCGACGTCCGGAACGCCCTCACCGACGCCGACCGCGAGGTCGACCTCTCGGCCAGTATCGACACGGGCCTTTCGACGGGAGAACAGATCCTGCCGGACGTCGAGAACATCATCGCGGTCGCCTCGGGGAAGGGGGGCGTCGGAAAGTCGACGGTCGCCGTGAACCTCGCGGCGGGACTCTCCGAGATGGGTGCCCGCGTCGGGTTGTTCGACGCCGATATCTATGGGCCGAACGTCCCACGGATGGTCGAATCGGACGCCCAGCCAAAGGCGACCCGCGAGGAAACGATCGTGCCGCCGGAAAAGTACGGAATGAAGCTCATGAGCATGGACTTCCTCGTCGGCGAGGACGACCCGGTCATCTGGCGGGGGCCGATGGTCCACAAGGTGTTGACCCAACTGTGGGAGGATGTCGAGTGGGGTTCTCTCGACTACATGGTCGTGGATCTGCCGCCCGGCACCGGGGACACGCAACTGACGCTCCTGCAGTCGGTCCCAGTCTCCGGGGCGGTGATCGTGACGACGCCCCAACAGGTCGCTCTCGACGACGCGCGAAAGGGGCTTCGGATGTTCGGCGAGCACGACACGCCCGTGTTGGGCATCGTCGAGAACATGTCCGGGTTCGTCTGCCCGGACTGTGGAGGCGAACACGATATCTTCGGCAGCGGCGGTGGCGAGGAGTTCGCCGCCGACGTCGACATGCCGTTTTTGGGCAGCCTGCCTCTCGACCCCGCGGTGCGGAAGGGCGGCGACAGCGGTCGCCCCATCGTCCTCGAGGGCGACGATACTGCCGACTCGTTCCAGCAGTTCGCGAGGAGGGCGGCGGACATGCAGGGGATCGTTCGTCGCCGCGAGGCGGTCAACCGGAACGAGACGCGGAGCCGAAGCCGGGCGGACGGCGGCCGAGACCGGTAGTCTCCCGAGTTGCTGGCGCTTCGTGTGTGACTCTCACGGCGGCCGGCGTTCCGTGCAGTTTAAGTACCGAGGTCGGGTATCGACGGTTGCAATAGATGCAGGGGTAGCGACCCCGAGTCCGGAAGGGCGAAGATACATGCACGCGAGTCGTGGTAGCCAAGCATGGCCCAAGGCGCAGGGTTGCTAACTCTGTGGCGCAAGCCTCCGGGGTTCAAATCCCCGCCACGACGCTAATCCAACCACACATGAGCACGGAAGAACCAGACGCGGACGAGGACGGCGAAGACATCCAGTACTTCGTCCGAATCGGCCAGACCGACCTCGACGGGACGAAAAGCGTCGAGCGGGCGTTGACCGACATGAACGGCGTCGGTCGTCGCGTCGCTCGCATCATCGCCGACAAAGCCGACGTCGACCGCCGAGAGGTACTCGGCACACTCGACGAAGAGAAGATCGACGACGTCGTCGAGCTCGTCGAGGGGTACGCCGACGAGGTTCCCGCGTGGCTCACCAACCACCAGCGGGACTTCTTTACCGGCGAAACCACTCACGAGGTCGGCAACGATCTCGGAATGAGCCGCCGACAGGACATCAACCGGATGAAGATGGTCGACACTTATCGTGGTGTCCGACACAAGCGCGGCCAGAAGGTCCGCGGCCAGCGAACGAAGTCTACCGGCCGGACCGAGGGTACGATCGGTGTCAACGTTGAGGCGATCAAGGAAGAGCAGGCCGAGGAGGCGGCTGAGGGAGAATAATGGCGCTCGGAAACAACACTAAATTCTACGAAACGCCGAATCACCCCTTCCAGGGCGAGCGGATCGCCGCGGAAGGCGATCTGGTCTCTCGATACGGCCTCGCCAACAAGGAAGAACTCTGGCGGGCCCAATCGGAACTGCGTGACTACCGCCGCGAGGCACGACGCCTCATCGGCGAGGCACAGGGTGACACCGATGTGGCTGCTGAGGCCGGCAGCGAGTTTCTCGCCCGGCTCAAGCGCATCGGCGTCCTCGGCGATGGCGACAGCCTCGACGACGTCCTCTCGTTGGACGAGACGGACATCCTAGAGCGTCGTCTCCAGACGGTCGCCTATCGGAATGGCCTCGGCAACACGCCGAAACAGGCCCGGCAGTTCATCGCCCATGGCCACGTCACCGTCGACGGTGCCCGTGTCAGCGCACCGTCGACGAAGGTCGACGTCGCCGACGAGGATCTGCTCGAATTTGACGAAACGAGTCCGCTTGCGGACGATCTCCACCCCGAACGGGCGGAGGGACAGTAACGATGGCAGACGATACTACCTGGGGCATCGCACACGTGTATGCCTCGTTCAACAACACGATCATCACCGTAACGGACCTGACCGGCGCCGAGACGATCGTCAAATCGTCCGGCGGTACGGTCGTGAAACAGAACCGCGACGAGGCGTCGCCGTACGCCGCCATGCAGATGGCGGAGGTCGTCGCCGAGGACGTTCAGGAGGCCGGCATCGACGGCGTCCACGTCCGCGTTCGCGGCCCCGGCGGCAACCTACAGAAGAACCCCGGTCCCGGCGCGCAGGCGACGATCCGAGCGCTCGCCCGTGCCGGACTCGAGATCGGCCGCATCGAAGACGTGACACCCACCCCGCACGACGGGACCCGCGCTCCGAAAAACGCCGGATTCTGATATGTCCGGCCAGTATGACGTAACGTTCATCGAGCGGGACGAACGGAGCGCGCGCTTTCTCGTCCGGGGGATAACACCCGCGTTCGCGAACGGCATCCGCCGGGCGATGGTCGCGGACGTTCCGACCCTATCGGTCGACACGGTCCGCGTCATCGAGAACTCCTCGGTGATGTTCGACGAGCAGATCGCGCTCCGACTCGGGCTGATCCCGTTGACGACTCCGGACGACTACGAACCGGACGAGACGGTCACGCTCGCGATTGACGTTGAGGGACCGGCGACGGCATACTCGGGCGATTTGGTCTCCAGCGACGGGCAGGTTCAGCCCGGCGAGGAGAACGTTCCGATCATCGACCTGAAAGAGGGCCAGCGGCTCGAACTCGAAGCCGACGCGAAACTCGGCTACGGGAAGGACCACGCCAAACACCAAGGCGGGGTCGCCGTGGGCTACCGGCATCTCCAGCGTGTCGTTCTCGGCGACGAGCGCGACGAGTTCACGGACGACGATCCAGAGATTATCCGCGGCGTCATCGAAGACAGCGGGACGTCGGAAGCGTCCCAGGCAGCCGGCGACGGCGAACTCGTCGATGCAGCGTCGTTCGACAACGATCTCAGTAACCGATACCCCGACCGGAACGTGTCAGTCGAGGACGTTCCGAACGCGTTCGTCTTCGACGTCGAGACGGACGGGTCGATGAGCGTCGAGGAACTCGTCCTGAAGGCGGCCGAATCACTCAGGGCGAGGGCGGACGAACTCGAAGCTGCGGTCCAACTCTAAACACATCCAATGTCCCCCGATACCCTATACACGACGGCCGATCCGGATCCGAACGGCGGTACAGCCGCGCGTCCGGCGCCCGGAACGACCGAAAGGGGTTTTAGCGGGGACAGAAAAGACACCACTGCGAGCAGGGATAGCCAAGTTAGGCCAACGGCGCAGCGTTCAGGGCGCTGTCCTGTAGAGGTCCGCAGGTTCAAATCCTGCTCCCTGCATCCACTTCTTAGGAGCAACAACGATGAGTAGTAAAACGAACCCGAGGCTATCTAGTCTCATCGCCGACCTGAAGTCGACCGCCCGCAACGGCGGTGGCGAGGTCTGGAGCGATGTGGCCGAGCGCCTCGAAAAGCCCCGGCGCACGCACGCAGAAGTCAACCTGGGCCGCATCGAGCGGTACGCACAGGAAGACGAGACCGTGATCGTGCCCGGCAAGGTGCTCGGGTCCGGTGCCCTCCGAAAGGGGGTCACAGTCGCAGCCGTCGACTTCTCGTCGACGGCCCAGACGAAGATCGACGACGTCGGCGAAGCGATCGAACTCGAGGAAGCGCTCAAAAACAATCCAGACGGCGCGGACGTGCGGGTGATCCGATGAGCTACGCGGAGTTCCACGCGGACGTCGTCATCGACGCCCGCAACTGCATTCTTGGCCGTGTCGCATCGCAGGTCGCCGAACTCGCCCTCGATGGCGAGCGCGTCGCGGTGATCAACGCCGAGTCGGCGGTCATCACCGGCGGCGAGGAGGACGTCATGTCCGTCTACCGGACGCGACGCGAGGTCGGCTCCGACCGGGGACCGCAGTACCCCCAGCGGCCGGACCGGCTGTTCAAACGAGCTGTTCGCGGTATGCTGCCGTATAAAACAACGCGAGGGCGCGAGGCGTTCGAAAACGTCCGGATCTACCTCGGCGACGCCTACGAGGGCGACGACGATGTCGAACCGGAGGTCCTCGAAGGCACGTCCCTTGATCGGCTTTCGAACATCAAATTCGTCTCGCTCGGAGACGTCAGTGAAAATCTGGGTGCTAACGTCACATGGTAACGAACACGTCAGGCAAGAAGAAGACGGCTGTCGCCCGCGCGACGGTGTCCGAGGGGAGCGGCCGGGTTCGGATCAACTCCAAACCGGTCGAACTCGTCGAGCCCGAGCAGGCGAAGCTGAAGATGCTCGAACCGTTCCGTATCGCCGAGGACGGCTTACGCGAGAACGTCGACATCGATGTCACCGTCTCCGGCGGCGGCTTCGCCGGGCAGGCGGACGCGATCCGGACCGCGGTCGCCCGCGGTCTCGTCGAGCACACGAACGACGCCGAACTCCGGGACGCGTTCATGTCCTTCGACCGGTCGTTGCTCGTCAACGACGTTCGGCAGTCCGAACCGAAAAAATGGGGCGGCCCCGGCGCGCGGGCCCGCTACCAGAAATCCTACCGCTGAGGTGATGAAAGTATGATGGTACCGGTACGGTGTTTCACGTGCGGTAGCGTCGTCGGCGAGCACTGGGAGGAGTTCAAAGAGCGTGCCCGTGAGGGCGACGAGGACCCTGCCGAGGTGCTCGATGAGCTTGGCGTCGA
>NZ_JBKEGK010000117.1:0-7971 GCF_046710025.1 Natronomonas sp.
GCGCCGTCCGATCGCCCCCTCGTGACGGCCGCCGACGGCTCGGCCTTCGATGCGATCACCCAGACTGCCGGCGAGACGCTTCGCGTCGGATCGACCGAGGACGACGCCGAGATCGCTGTCTCCACGGCGGGTAGAACCGGCGTCGAACAGGAGGTTACCATCGAAGCCGGCAGGTGGCGCGTCGAGACCCGGCTTCCGCTTCTCGGCGAACACCAGTGTCGAAACGCCGGTGTCGCCGCCACCCTCTGTCGGCAACTCGCAGACGTTGCGACCGACGACCTCGAACGGGGACTCCGGAACGCCCACTGGCCGGGGCGCTTCGAGATGATGGAGCGCGACCCGCTCGTAGTCCTCGATGGGGCGCACAACCCAGGGAGCTGCGCCGGCGTCGCCGAGACGCTTTCGTCGTTTGAATTCGACGACCTCCATCTCGTCTTCGGCGCGATGTCGGGGAAGGATATCGCCGGGATGGCGTCGGCACTGCCGACCCCGGCCGCCGTCTACGCCTGCCGACCCGACATCGACCGCGCCGAGACGGCGGACTCGGTCACCGCCGTCTTCGAGGCCGACGGGCGGGCACAGGGGATCGAGACCGCTGAAAGCGTCGCGTCGGCACTCGAATCCGCGCTCGCCGCCGCCGACCCTGAGGACGCGGTCGTCGCCTGTGGGTCGCTTTTTGTCGTCGCCGAGGCCCGGCGGCGCTGGACCGCGAGCGCCGTCACGAGTTCGGTCGACGACGCGACGACGGCGGCGGCAACGCTTCGGCGGGCCGATGTCGCCGACCGCGAGGTCGAACGCGTCCGCACCGACGCCGTCCACGAGGTTATCACCGTCCGCGCGGGCCCACAGGCGGCGAACCGCCTCGATCGAGCGTTCCGCTCGGTCGGCGGCGAGTGTGCGGTGTCGGCCGTCGAGGCGCGCCCCCACGAACTCGTTGAGGCGGTTCTGATGGGGACGCGTTCGCAGTTCGATCGGCTGCTCGATGATCTCGAGACGGACGCACCGGGGGTTTCGACCATCGTCGACGCCATCGAGCGCGAACTCGACCCCAGGGCGGCCACTAAAGCTGGCCGTCTGCGATCGGGCGACCCCGAATCGGGAGCTGCGGACCGGGCCTGGTCGGACGGCACCGCGGTCATGGGCATCCTCAACGTGACGCCGGACTCGTTTTACGACGGTGGCCGCTACGAGGCGCTCGAGGACGCCGTCGATCGGGCCGAACAGCTGATCGACGCCGGAGCGGACATCGTCGACGTCGGCGGCGAGTCGACGCGCCCGAACGCCGATCCCGTCCCTGTCGAAGCGGAACTCGAACGGGTTGTCCCGGTCGTCGAGGCGCTTGCGGACGCCGAGGCTGCCGTCTCGGTCGACACCAGAAAGGCGGCCGTCGCGCGCGCTGCCCTCGACGCCGGCGCCGATATCCTCAACGATGTCTCGGGGCTTGAGGATCCCGAGATGCGGCTCGTCGCTGCCCAATATGACGTTCCAGTCGTCGTCATGCACTCGATCGAGACGCCGGTCGATCCGGACACGGACATCGATTACGATGACGTGGTCTCCGACACCCTCGATGCGCTCGAGGAGCGCGTTCTCCTCGCCGAGAAGGCCGGGTTAGACCGCTCTCGGATCATCGTCGATCCCGGAATCGGGTTCGGCAAATCCGCCACCGAGAGCTTCGAGTTACTCGGACGGCTTGGCGAGTTTCGGTCGCTCGGCTGTCCGGTGTTGGTCGGCCACTCCCGAAAGTCGATGTTCGGGCTGATCGACCGGGGCGACGCCGAGGAACGCCTCGCGGCGACCGTCGCAGCGAGCGCGCTAGCGGCCGAGCGCGGCGCGGACATTGTCCGGGTCCACGATGTCGCCGAAAACGTCGCCGCGGTGAAGACGGCGGCCGCGGCGGAGGAGCCGGGGCGCTTCGGCGACAACTAACGGTTCGGAGTGTGGTGCTTCCGGGCGGCTCAGCGCGCATCGACGCCGGCCTCGCGGAACAACTCGATGTACTGGCCGGTGACCGCGGCGTGGTCGAATCCCTGGAAGGCGGTGTCGACATCGCGGAACCCGAAGGTCCACGACTCCGCGATCGCGTCATCGAGTGCGTCGGGATCGGTCACTCTGATCCCGCGATCACGGCGCTCGACGAGCTCGTGAGCGCTTGAGTCGCTCTGGAGTTCGACGACGCCGGCACAGCCGCAGGCCAGCGCCCACAGCAACTCCTCGGCGAACGTCTGTCGTCGGGCCGTCTGGACGAAGGTGTGGGCCCCCCGGTAGATCGCGATCCGCTCCTCGCGGGGGCAGTCGCCGACGAACTCGATGCGATCGGCAAGCCGGAGGTCTTTGACCTGCGTCTCGAAAGCGGCCCGTTCGGGACCGTCGCCGACTACCGTTGCCGACCACTCGCTCGCTTCCCGGAGTTCCGCGAGCGCTAAGAGGAGGTCCTCCAGGTTCGAATCGTCGTCGAGACGGGCTGCAAAGGCGACGTCGACGCGCTCGCCGGGATCGGTCGCCGTGATCTTCGTGAAGTCGATCCCGCCGGGGACGACAGTCGTATTCGCCTCGCTTGCACCGTACTCGCGGACGCGAGTTCGCTGGTGTTCGGAGGGCGTAACGACCCGCGTCGGAAGGCTTGACGCCGGCCCGAGCCACCCCGAGTCGGCCACGCTGGGCTCGTCGCCGTACCAGTCAACAAAAAGCGGCACCCGCGCCAGCCGCGCGCCAAGCCACGCCGAGAGGAGCGCCCCCGGCGGATCAGCCGAGGCCAAGACGAGATCCGGGGCGTGCCGGAGGAGTAGCCCCGGGATCCGGCTGTAGTACAGCGCCGGGTGCTCGAAGGTGACCCCCTCGTGTTCGAGGCCGTCAATTTCGATCCGGCGTCCCGAGGTCTCCCACCACGGTAGACAGTAGATTCGGACCTCGTGTCCGCGGTCGTCCAGTGCCGCGGCGACCCGCCGGAGCCGCACCGCGCCGGCGCGCTCCGACTGTGGCGGCGGATTCATAAAGACGACCGCGATTCGCATACGACGGCCGACGGGGGCCGCTGTCAAAAATGGCCCGGAACGGGGCGGGGCGAACAGATATTATTCGCCGGTTCGATCGTCCGGTGTGCACGAGTACGATATCGAGCGCTACCTGAACGTCCGCAGCGCCTTCGGGGCGGCGTTCCGAGCCGACGGGACGCTCTCGTTTCGAATGAACACGACCGGTACGCCGCAGGTGTGGACGGTTCCCGAGGCGGGCGCGTGGCCGACCCAACGGACCTTTTATGACGAACGTGTCACGTTCGCATCGCCGTCGCCCGAACGTATGGAGACGGTCTTCGGGATGGACGAGGGCGGCGACGAGCAGGGATCGCTGTTCCGGCTGGACGACGCCGGACGCGTCACGGAGTTGACCCCACCCGACGCGAAGCACCGGTGGGGCGGCTGGAGCCACGACGGGAATCACGTCGCGTTCGCCTCGAACCGCCGCGATGAGTCCGTCTTCGACATCTACGTGCAGCCGCGCGACGGGGTCGACGGGGACGCACGGCGACTGCTCGAGGGCGACGGCTGGCTGTCGGTCGCCGGCTGGAGCCCCGACGACTCGCGGCTGCTCATCCACGAGGCCCGCTCGAACGTCGATACTGATGTCTACGTCCTCGATACCGAATCGAAGTCGGTGACCCCGCTCACCGGCGAAGGGTTCCCCGGCGACGGGAACGCCGGAGATGAGGCGGTCCGGTATAAAAGTCTCTCGTGGGGGCCGGCGGGCGAGTGCGTGTACTGCTGTAGCGACCGCGACGGCGACACGCTCTCGCTCGTTCGCCTCGACGCTGAAGATGGGTCGCTCGACTCCGTTGAGAACGGCGGCGAATGGAACGTCGACGGCGTCGCGATCGACGACGAGACGGGGCGGATCGCCTACTCGCGGAACGTCGACGGCTACACCGAGTTGACCGTTGGCGATCTCGTTGATGGGACAATCGATCCCCGGCCCGATCCCCGACTGCCGGCTGGGCTCGCCGGCGGTGTCGCCTTCGACGACGGGGCCGACCGGTTCGCCGTAACCGTCACGACCGATACCCACAACGCGAATATTTATGTTGTCGATGTCGAGACCGGGTCCGCCGAGCGCTGGACGCATGCCCCGACAGCAGGGATCCCTCTCTCGACGTTCGTTGAGTCCGACCTCGTCCGCTACGGGACCTTCGACGGCCGGGAGATCCCGGGGTACCTGTCGGTTCCGGAGACGGTCCCCGAAGGCGGCGCGCCGACGATCGTCGATGTCCACGGCGGCCCCGAGAGCCAGCGCCGACCGTCGTTTTCCGCACTCAAACAGTACTTTCTCGCGCATGGGTACGCGGTGTTCGAGCCGAACGTGAGGGGATCGACTGGATACGGCCGCGAGTACGCCGCCCTCGACGACGTCGAGCGGCGGATGGATTCAGTGGCGGACATCAAGGCCGCCGCCGCGTGGCTCGCCGAGCGCCCCGAGGTCGACGGCGACCGACTGATCGTGAAGGGCGGCTCCTATGGCGGGTTCGTGACGCTCGCGGCACTCTCGGAATATCCCGACGTGTGGGCTGCGGGAATCGACATCGTTGGGATCGCCAATTTTGTCACGTTTCTCGAGAACACCGGATCGTGGCGGCGGTCGCTCCGGGAGGCCGAGTACGGCTCCCTCGAAGACGACCGGGACGTTCTCGAATCCATCTCGCCGATCAACTCGATCGACCGGCTTGAGGCACCGCTTTTCGTCCTCCACGGCGAAAACGACCCCCGGGTTCCGGTCGGCGAAGCCAGGCAGGTTGCCGAAGCCGCTGAGGCCGCGGGCGTCCCCGTCGAAACGTTGCTTTTCGAGGACGAGGGCCACGGCATTTCGAAACGCGAGAACCGGATTGAGGCCTACGCCGCCATCGTCGAGTTCCTGGACGCGCACGTTTAGCTGGCCGCCTCAATGCGCACGTCGGATGCGACAACTACTCGTTGACAATGTCTCTCGGGCGAAGGGGGAACGGTTTTGCATCGGCGACCCGTAAGTCGCTCTATGTATGTCCGGGACGCGAAGAACCGCGATGAGGCCTGGCTGTTAGAGCACATCGAGGCAATGGACCTGGACGAGACGGCGTTTCGGTCCCGCGATTACGTCATCGCCGTCGACGAGGAGTCGAACGCCCGAGCCGGGTTCGGCCGGGTCCGGCTCCACAAGGGCGACGAGCCCGAGGAGGGTATCTGCGAGCTGACGAGCATCGGCGTGCTCGATGGCTGGACGGGCCACGGCGTCGGCGCACACGTCGTCGAACGGCTCGTCGACGGGGCCGAAGCCAAGGGATTCGACCGCGTCTACTCGCTCACGAGTGCACACGAGTACCTCGCCCAGTTCGGCTTCGAGGCGGTCCCCGAACCCGAGTTGCCGGACGCCCTCGCCGACCGTCTCGAAGCCAAACGCGAGCGACTTGACCCCGACGCCGTCCCGATGGCGATTGACACCGACGGCTTCCAGATGCCGGATCGGCTCCGCGAACGGTTCAAGCGCGCTGCCGAATCTGAGCCCGAGTCCGACTCCGGCCCGGAGGAGACGCCGGAGGACTTCGGGATCAACCCCGACGAGGCGACGTATAAATACGACACGGGTCGATGACGGCCGTCCACGGGCGCGGCCCCGCGGCACCCTCCCGGTCGTGGGCCATACCCTTTTGAACCGTTGCTGTCGGTTCGAGCCCGAACGGGGCCGCACAGTTACCGAATCATCACAGGGCACCCATACAATTATCAGCCGTGGCGTCCCATGACTCTGTGGGTGTTTTGACGCCCGGCTTCGATGAGTCACACAGTAGTCCGGACCGACGCGTTGTCTCCGACGGCGTTGCTCAGCGACGACGACGCACTTGCGGCGGCGCTTGACGACTCGGATTCCGCCTCGGTCGCCGTCGTCGGCCAGCCTTTCGCCGGGCGGGAGGCGGTGCTCGACGCCGCTGAACGCCGACTCGGCGCGCGGCGTATCGAACTCGGCCCCGAGAGCAACGCAAGCGCCGCTATCGATGCCGTGGGGTCGGCGCCACTCGTGGTTGCGAACTGCCAACACCTGTTCAATCGCGAAGTCGGCGGGTTCGACGCACTCAGGGCGTTTCTCGACGCACTTTCGGGGGCCGATTCGGCGGTTGTCACGGGCTGGAACAGCTACGCGTGGTCGTACCTCGCGGCCATCGAAAACGTCGACGCGACCATCCCGACGGCGCTGACTGTCGAAGGGCTCCCGGCGGATCGGCTATTCGAACTCGCCCGACGAACAGTCGACACCCTGCCGACATTCCGGCGCGACGACCCGAACGAGTCACTGATCTCGACGCGTCGCTACACGATCCGCGGGCGGACACTCGGGGTTCCCGTGCCGGACCGGGCGGCGATCACGGCCCGGCGGGCGGACCGACCATCGCCGATGGAGGCGGTGTTCGAGCGGCTCGCGGCGGTCTCGGACGGCAACCCCGGTGTCGCGCTCGCACTCCTCGAGTGGTGCCGAGACGACGACGAGATACGGCCGAGCGATGTCGAGACGCCGGGGACGGACGCGTCGCCGGGGCGTGAAGCTGCCTTCTGTCTCCGAATCGTACTCGCGTCCGAACGGGTCTGCCGGGAGCGTCTGGTCGAGCGCCTCGGTGAGCGCGTCGAGCGGTTTCTCAACCGGTTCGCTCGCGGGGGATTGCTCGTCCGAGCGGGCGATATCGTCCGCCTCGATCCGGCCGGTGTTCCGGCCGCCGTCGCGATCACCGACCGGGAGCGGATACTGTGACGGTCCCCGAGGCCGACCCGGCCGAGTTCGCGGAGGCGTTCGGCGCTTCGTTCTTTCTTGAGGCGATCGCCGTCTTCGGCGTCGCTTACCTCCTCGTGCGGGCAGCGACGGTCGCGCTCTCGGTCGTCGCCGAGCGCACGCCCGCGAGACGCATCACGATCAAGATGTTCCGCCCGGTCGTCAAACTCGTCGGCTATGGCGCGGCGGTCTACGTCGTCGTCGGCCCGCTTTTGAATCTGAGCGCCGCCCAACTGCTCGCCGTCTCAGGGCTTTTGGGAGCCGCGATCGGATTTGGCCTTCAAGATGTCGCGGCCAGTCTCCTTGGTGGACTCGTCATCGTCGCCGAACGGCCCTACCGCGTCGGCGATAAAGTGACTATCGGCGAGCACTACGGCGAGGTGGTCGACATCGGACTGCGGGCGACGACGATCCGAACGCCCGACGATACGGCGGTTGTCGTCCCGAACGACGCGCTCTTCTCTTCGAATATCGCCAATGCCAACGCCGGCGACCCGGAGATGCTCGTCGTCACGGAGGTAGCTGTCGCTCCCGACGCCGATCTCGAGACGGCCCAAGATATCGTCAACGACGCGCTTGTCACGTCACCGTACGTTTACGTCGATGACGACCATCCGGTCACGGTCCTGATCGAGGACGAGGGGTATCACCGGACAATCCGTGGAAAAGGCTACGTCGCGGACCTACGCGATGAAAACGCCTACGCCTCGGACGTGACGCAGCGGTCGCTTGCCGCCTTCGAGGAGCGCGGCGTTCCGACCCCGACGAGGCGATTCCCCCCGGAATCCACGGATCGAGAAGCGGAGCGGCCTCCGGGTTAATCTCGATTCAATTGGTGGGCCCGGTTGACCGTTACGCGCAACGCCGCCTGTAGCGAGTCGATGGTCATCGTTGGCCGGCGGGCAGCCTTGGGGCCGCTCCGTTCGTACAATTGGATCTCTCCACCGGGGTCGGCGTCGTTAACCGGCTTGAGCAGAAGTCTTGTGCCGGCCCCCGGCTGCTCGAACGCGATCGTCTCCGCGAGCGGTGCCGCCCCGAACTGGACGATATCGGGTTTTACTTCCCAGCCCCCGGAAAGCTCGTTACGGAGCGCTTCGAATTCGACCCGATCGGCGATCGTCTCGGTTCGGCGGATGTGCCTCAGTGGGTCGGACCACGCGTCTTCCCCCGGCGTGCGTTTCTCATCGT
>NZ_JBKEGK010000118.1:0-7934 GCF_046710025.1 Natronomonas sp.
GACGCGCTCGGAGCCAACGTCATCGGCGTCGATCTGACGGACGACAAACTCGAGAAGGCCGAGGAACTCGGCGCTGTCGAAACAGTCAACGCGACGGACGTTGACGACGCCGCCGCCGAGGTGCATGACATCACGAACGGCGGGGCGGACGTCTCCGCCGACGCGCTGGGTATCGCGACGACCTGTCAAAATGCGGTCAATAGTCTTCGAAAGGGCGGCACGCACGTCCAGATTGGGCTGACGACCTCCGAGGAGGAGGGGATGGTGTCGCTACCGACCGACGAGTTCGTCGCCAAGGAGATCGATTTTAAAGGGTCGCTCGGCCTCCAGCCCTCGCGGTACAGCGAGATGCTGGACATGATCGACTCCGGGAAACTCAACCCGACGGCGCTGGTCGAAAAGAAGATCGACATTCACGGCGTGCCGGACGAACTGGCGGCGATGAGCGACTACAACACGCTGGGCATCCCGGTGTGTAACGACTTCAGCAGCTAACACGGTTCATCAGAAGCCGACGGCTTCTGCGGACGTTTTTTACTAGCGTTCCCGCGGTGAGCGTCGTGCGAACGGCGAAGCCGTGAGCGCGAAGCGAGCGAGGAAACGCACTAAAAAGGTCGTCAGGCGTCCAAAATCGCATCCAAAAGCTTCGATTGGGCGGCCGAGAGGTGCTCCGAAAAAGTCGACGTGGTGATATCGAGCGCGTCAGCGACCTCGCCGGCGTTGGCCCCTTTCGGGTGCTCGAAGTAGCCCATCCGGTGGGCGGTCTCAAGTACCTCGCGTTGGCGTTCGGTTAGCCGGCTCCGGTCGATGAAGACGAGGTTGTCCTCGGGGGCGTCGGTCTCGCCGCGGAGCAGGCGGCGGACATCAACGGTGGGGAATCGCTCGCGCAGCTCGCGGATCGTCCCCTGGAGCGTCTCCATGTCGACGGCGTGGAAGACGAGATACAGCGAGTCCTCGCGGGCGTGGAGGTCGACGATCGGACACTCGAATGACTCGACGGTCTCGCAGGGGCAGCCGCGCCCACGCTTGCGGGAGAATCGGTACATCGTCTTCGCGCCGTAGTCGAACGTCTCGGTCAGCGCGACGCTCGTGGCCGGCTCCGCGCCGCTTTCGAGCATGAACTCTTCGGTGACGCGTCTCGCGTCCGCGCCCGCGACGCTCCGTGCGACCGTGTACGACGGCGCCTCCCGATCCGTTGATGCCTCGACGATGGGGCAGGTGCCGTCGGCGTCGATCCGTATCTCGGCGCGGATCCCAGACATCAACGGGTGGTTAGAGCCCTCGACACCTAAGTCTGTCCGCCGCCGCCCGTCGCCCGGGGTATATAAAACACCCTACATACTGAGGGATAGAATACCCTACTGGGGAAACCCATCCTCCGAACAGAGAATGTCGCAGAAACACCGACCAACCGATGGCGGGGGGACCTCGGAGCGGGGACAATCGCGCTCGCGCGCCGTCGACTGCGAGACGGTGTTGACCGCGCTCGAGGATCCGGACTGCCGGGCGCTGCTCGAAGCGACCGCCGACGAGGCGCTGACCGCCGGGGAGCTAATCGAACGGTGTGGGGTGCCCCGGTCGACGACCTACCGGAAACTCGATCGGTTAACGGAGGCCGGATTGCTCGCGGAGAGCATCCGGATCAGCCCCGACGGAAAGCACGCGAACGAGTACCGGCGGACGTTCGACGATGTCACGATCTCGCTGGACGACTGCGAGTCGACGACCGTCGGGCTCTCGTCGACGGGGGCGTCCACGGGGGCGGCCGACTGATCCCCGCCGATGGCGCCCGCGTGCTCCGGCGGCCGAGGGGACGGGAAGAAACCGCCCGGGACCGCCGGGTGCGGGTCAGACGACGATGCCGAGGGGACCAATCGGAGGGTCGGTGAGGGCGGGGTGTCGACTGTGGGTACCTACGTGTTTGACTGTCCGGAGTGCGGCCAAGATATCGAGGTCGACGCCTCAATGCGGGCGGCGATCCTCTCGAACGGCTGTCCGGTGTGTACCGAACCCGTGGCGACAGCGTGTTTCGAGGCCGCCGAGGAGTAGCTTTTTGCGGCCGTTGGAGGGTAGCGTCTGTACTCCGTGACGGAGTAGCGTTTCGAGATCGTGGACGGAAACAGAGAGGCGTTCACCCCTCGCGGTCGGGATCGATAGCCCGACCGCTCACCGTCTCCGCGTCCAAACGGTACAGTTCGATGTCGAGTTCAGCCGTCGGTTCCGACCACGTCTCAAAGAGCGGCCGGCCTGCCGACCCGTACTGCTCGATATCCGCCGGTGTCAGGGCCTCCGGATCGACGCCGACGAGGGGGCCGGCGGCGACGACGCTGCGGTAGATTTCGCCGTCCTCGTAAATGACGAGTCTCGCCTTTGGATCGCCGTCGAGAAAGCGTCGCTTGTCGCTGTCGGGCGTCGAGACGGAGCGGAGGTAGAAGCATCGATCCGAGGGGTCGTAGCCGTAGGCGATCGGGATCGCGTAGGGGTCGTCATCGCGCGCGAGCGATAACACGCCGGTCCCGTGGGATTCGAGGAAGGCGTCCGTCTCTTCGGCCGACATCTCGATCCGGCGGTCGGGTGCCATATCCAAACGAGCGGGCGACGGTACTTATATGAATGGCTGCTCCGGTACCGTCTCAGCGCCACGCCCGGAGGTCGATCACGTCGTCGGCGTCGGCGGTGAGCCACTGGGTGCGCCGCCTCTCGGCGTCGGCATCGCGGGGGACGAACGTGTACTCGCCGTCCGGGCCCCCGGTGATCACCTCGAGCGTGTGGGGGTGCTCCGTCGAGCCACTCGGCGTCGGATCGAAGCCGCTGGAGGAGTCGGTCATAGGTGGTGGTTCGCGCCCCGGTATATAAGTCTTCGAGCCCGATCCCGCCCGCTGGGACGACGCGTTGCTCCCGGCCGATGGGATTCGGGACAGCTGATTTCAAGGCCGACACGCAACCGCGGATATGGCCGAACCGACCGAACGACGGCGGCTCGACGATGGCGACCGGGCGCCGAACGGCGAGGAGTTCGAGGTGTTCGTCCGGAGCGACGGCTCGGACCCGATGCAACACGTCGGCAGCGTCCGGGCGGCCGATGTCGACGGCGCCTACGAGATCGCAAGCCGGCTGTTCGCCTGGCACGCCGACGATGTCTGGCTCTGCCCGAGCGCCGAGATGACCCGCTTCAGCACGCATACGTTGGCCGACGAGGCTTCGCCGGCCGACCGGCCCACCGACTCCGAGGAGCCCCGAGCGAGGGAGTGGTCCTGACGTGATCTCCGTCAGCACGCTGTTGTGCGATCACGCCGCCGACGGCAACCGCCTCCGGTACGACGTCGATACCGGCACCGACGACCCCGTCTCCGACAGTCCCCAGCGCCGCCCGGTCGTGGTCTGGAACACTACCAACCGGTGTAACCTCGAGTGCGTCCACTGCTACGCCGGCGCCGAGTCCGAGCCGAAGGCCGGCGAGTTGACGACCGCCGAGGGTAAGCGGCTGCTCGACGATCTCGCCGACTACGGCGCGCCCGTCGTGTTGTTCTCCGGCGGCGAGCCGATGGTCCGCGAGGACCTCGCCGAGCTGGTCGCCTACGCCGCAGACGCGGGCATCCGACCCGTGCTCTCGACGAACGGGACACTTTTGACCGCCGATCGAGCCCGTGAACTGAAGCGGGCCGGGCTGGCCTACGCCGGCGTCTCGGTGGACGGCCTTGCCGAGCGAAACGACGAGTTCCGGGGCGTCGACGGGGCGTTCCAGGCGGCGGTCGAGGGGATCGAGACCTGTCTTGACGTCGGGCTGAAGACCGGGCTACGCTACACCGTCACCCGGCAGAACGTCGGCGATCTCGACGGCGTCGTCGACCTGCTGTCCGATGTCGGCCTCGATCGGTTTTGTTTCTATCACCTCTCCTATAGCGGCCGCGGAGAGACGCTGGACTCCGTCGACCTCGACACCGCTGAACGCCGCGAGGTCGTCACCCGAATCTGCGATCGGACGCTCGAGGCCCACCGCCGCGACGACGAAATCGAGACGCTCCTGGTCGGCAACTACGCCGACGCGGCCTACATCGTCGAGTACGCCCGTCGGGAGTTCGGCGACGACGCCGCCCGGCGCGTCTACGAGCGCCTACAGCGAAACGGCGGCGATCCGACCGGCGAACGCGTCGCCGCGGTCGACTGTCTCGGCAACGTGCATCCGACGCAGTTTTGGCGCACCTACAGCCTCGGTAACGTTCGCGATCGCTCCTTCAGCGACATCTGGGAGGACGACAACAACCCGCTCCTCCGGGCGCTCCGAAACCGGCCGGGGAACCTGACCGGCACCTGTGCCGACTGCCGGTACAAAAACATCTGTCGGGGCGGTTCGCGGCTGCGGGCGCTGGCGGCCGACAACGGCCTCTTCGGCCCCGATCCGCAGTGCTATCTCGAGGCCGAGGAACGCCACGGGTCGGTCCCGCCCACAAACGCCGATTGAGAGGCCAGCAGTCAGCATCGCCCCGCTCCCTCCTCGCAGATGGCCGAACACGTTCGCGAGAGATGACTTTTATACCGATACGCTACGGGTACGTATGAGCAGCAATCAAGCGCTTGAGACGCGTTCGGACCAGACTACCGAAACCACCGTCGACGTCCGGTGTACGGGCCACGTCAGAACCAAAATCGGCGAGCACAGCTTCGAGTATACCTTCGACGGGTCGAACCTCCGGGCGTTCCTCGACGCGTTCCTCGCGGAGTACGACGTCGAGGACATGTTGATCGCCGAAACGGAAGCGGAGGCGACGACGACCGGATGGGCACCCACTGACGGCAACCCGCCGGGGGCGTGGAATAAGAACCCCGAAGGCGAACAGACCCGCGCGTTCGCCCGCGTTGCGATCAACGGCCGGTTCAACGAGCACATCGACGGCCTCGACACCGAACTCGAAGCCGGCGACCGCGTCGCGTTGATGTACCCATTCATGTTCTGTTTATAAGGGCGGGTGCCGTCCCGCCCCTCGAGTGCTTTCGCCTCCGCTAGCCACCCCAATAGCAGACGTAGCCTGAGGTGTGTGGCGTCAATGCGCTCACATGTACCGATTCAACAAGCGACTGATTGAGATGCGGTTATAACTCTGCTCATACGCTTTGGGAGTCTGTTCTCGATTCGCGCTCAACTGTCGGGACCTATCTCCCAGTTGTACGCGCCGTGCAGAGGGCTTCAACGAGGCGTTGACACCGCTGTTTCGATGAGTGAAATAGACGCTATCCTCAACACCGTTCTTGGCGGCTATGGGATTGCTGGGATTCGAACCCAGGGCCTTCCAGTACCTCCGGGCGTGACGCGGGTCAACAAGGAATCCCGAAGGATTCCGCGACCGTCACCCCCCTGAATACTGTCTGTTCTGCCGAGCTGAACTACGAACCCCGCCAGCGACCGTATCCGCGTATGAACCGCACTCAGCGTGACCTCCTCCTCGCCGTAAACGGAGCGGGATCGAAGATCCCGCAGGCAGTCGGGCTGCCCGACGACGGCGAGGCTTCCCACGGCACCACACCGCTGAGTTGGGATATTTACTGGTTTAGGACCTGTCGGCATGACAGGTCGATGGCAGGGCCACACTGCCGTTACTCCTATCCCGGGAGGGGACTCGGAGTTATCTTGAACCGAGACACCACAGTGGTTCGAGAGGGTGTCTCGAACGTTCTGGGCCTCGGAGTCCCGATATTGTGCATTTAAATGGGCGGTGTGACCGCCTCGGTGTTCGTCATGCTACGACACGACGTCACTTAAATATCCACATTGCTGCTGAGCGTGGTTTGTGTCGTCGTTGTCGGATTCACGCCCGCCGTGAACGGCGGGATTCTCTCCTTGAACAAAGAGCCTGTGCCCGCGACAGCACCGAGAATGGCCGCCAAGCCGGGGGTTTAGTGCCGGGGCGGCATAGTTAATGGTATGACAGCAATCGGAGTCGTCGGTGCCGGGGCGGCCGCGGCGGCGGCGACACTCGTCGTCGAGACCGCCGTTCCCGACGCCGACGTGACGGTCCTCGAGAAGTCGGGCGGGCTCTGCGGGCGGGCGGCGACGCGCCGACACGATGACATCGTCTACGACTACGGGGCGAACTACGTCAAATCCGACGACGAGCGCGTCGTCGAGTTGCTCACCGAGACGCTCGACACCGACGGCCTCGTCGACGCGAGCGAGCCGATTTACACCTTCGACGAGTCGGGGGCCGTCTCGCCGGGTCGGGAGGCCGACGAACACAAGTGGAGCTACGAGTCGGGGCTGACCCAGATCGCGAAACGGCTGTTCGGGCGGACCGACGCGGAGATCCACCGCCGGACGCGCGTGGCGACGATCCGCCGAGAGAATGGCGGCGAGGGTGAGACCCCCGAGACTGGTGGCGGGAACGGCGACGACGGCGCGTGGACGCTCGTCGATGCCGACGGCGAGTCGTGGGGGCCCTTCGACGTTGTCCTATTGAACCCGCCCGCCCCGCAGACGGCCGAGTTGCTCGCCGACGCCGAGTGGGACGACGACCGCCGCGAGGCGCTCCGCGCGGCCGCCGCCGAGGTCCCCTATCGAGCGGTCTGGACGGCCGTGTTGCGCTACCCGTTCCGCCTGGATCGGCCCTATTACGGGCTGGTCAACACGGACAAAAACCACGATGTCGGCTGGATCTCCCGCGAGGAGTGTAAAGCCGGACACGTCCCCGATGGCGACTCGCTGCTCGTCGTGCAGGCGGGTGGCGAGTGGTCGAGCGAACACTACGACCGCGATCCGGCCGAGAACGTCGCCGAACTCGCCGAACTGACGGCCGGTATCGTCGGCGACGAGCGCCTCACCGATCCGAGTTGGACCGACTACCAGGGCTGGCGCTACGCGCTGCCCGAAGGAAGCGTCCGGCGGGGACCGCTCGACTCGGCCGAGTCTGCCGGACTGTACTGTCTCGGCGACTGGGTCGTCGGCGAGGGGCGGATCCACGCGGCGCTGGCGAACGGGCTTGATGTCGGCGAACGGGTCGCATACTCGGTCTGAGCCGCACCGAAAGCGGGCGCGCGGAAACCGCGCGAGCGCCGGCGCGAACCCGGGGACGCCGTCCGCCACCCGTCGGTTCAAGACGGCGACCGTCCTACGGGACTCATGCCCTTGTCACCAGACCTGAGCGGACGCACGGCCCTCGTGACCGGCAGTGCGAAACGCGTTGGCCGGGAACTGCTGCTCCGGATCGCCGACTGCGGCGCCGATGTCGCGGTCCACTATAACGAGAGCGATGCTGCCGCGGAGGCCACCGCGGCGGAAGCACGCGAGCGTGGCGTCGACGCCGTCACCGTCAGCGCCGACATCACCGACCCGGACGCCGTCGAGTCGATGTTCGAGGCTATCGAGTCGAAACTGGGGTCGGTGGACGTGTTGGTCAACAACGTCGGCGACTTCGACGCCCGACACTGGACTGAGATCGAGTGGGAGTCGTGGCGAAACGTTATCGAAACGACGCTTTACGGGACGGTGCTGTGCTCGCGGCGCGCGCTCCCCGGCATGTGCGAGTCGGAGTGGGGCCGGATCGTCAACGTCGGCTTCGCCGACAGCGACCGGATGCACGCCCACCCGGTGAACTTCCCTTACTTCGTCGCGAAGACCGGCGTGTTGATGTTCACCCGGATGGCGGCTGCGGACACCCAAGACGACGGCGTCACGGTGAACGCCGTCTCGCCGTTTGCCGTCGAGAACACCGTCTCCGACGTGTCATCGTTCCCGCGGGGGCGGGCGGCCGCCTTCGACGACGTGGCCGCGCCGACGCTGTTTTTCCTGAGCGACGCAGCGGCGTATATAAGTGGTGAGAACATCGCGGTCGACGGGGGCCGCCTGCCCGAGCGCTGAGCCCTCTTGAGGCACAAGCGGCACACCACCCGGCGCGCGCCGGAAGACAGAGGCCGCTGGGGGCCGTTGTGCGATCATGGCCGAA
>NZ_JBKEGK010000119.1:0-7852 GCF_046710025.1 Natronomonas sp.
CGCCGAAGCGCTGGCGGATCTCGCCAAACAGGACGTCCCCGACGCCGTCGTCAAAGCCTACGGCGACCAACCGCTACAGTTCGGCCCCGAGTACATCATCCCCAAACCACTCGATCCACGCGTCCTCTTTGAGGTTGCACCGGCGGTCGCGGAGGCGGCCGTCGAAAGCGGCGTCGCACGCGACGACCTCGATACGGGGCAGTACGCCGAGCGGCTCGAGGCCCGGTTGGGGAAATCGAGAGAGATGATGCGGGTCGTGCTGAACAAGGCGAAAAGCGACCCCAAACGCCTCGTCCTCGCCGAAGGTGACGACGAGAAGATGGTCCGTGCCGCCTACCAGTTGGTCGATCAGGGAATCGCCGAGCCGATCCTCATCGGTGACCGCGAGGAAATCTGGACCCACGCCGAACGGCTGGGCCTCGATTTCGACCCCGAGATCGTCAACCCCGAGGAGGGGAATCTCGCGCCCTATGCCGACCGGCTCTACGAACTCCGCCGACGCAAAGGCGTCACTCGGCGCGAGGCCGACGAACTCATCGAGGACGGCAACTACCTCGGCAGCGTCATGGTGGAGATGGGCGACGCCGACGCCATGCTCACCGGGCTGATGCACCACTACCCCTCGGCGTTGCGGCCGCCGTTGCGAGTTGTCGGCACCGCCGAGGACTCCGACTACGCGGCCGGGGTGTACATGCTGACGTTCAAAAACCGGGTGGTCTTCGTCGCCGACGCCACCGTCAACCAGGCCCCCGACGAGGATGTCCTCGAGGAGGTAACAAGACAGACAGCCGACCTCGCCCGCCGGTTCAACATCGAACCGCGGGCGGCGCTGCTGTCGTACGCCGACTTCGGCAGCGTCGACAACGAAGGGACAAAAAAGCCACGGGAGGCGGCTCGGCGGCTCCGCGAGGATCCCGAGGTCGACTTCCCCGTCGACGGCGAGATGCAGGCCGACACCGCCGTCGTCGAGGAGATGCTTGAGGGAACCTACGGGTTCTCCGACCTCGAGGAGCCGGCGAATGTGCTGGTGTTTCCGAATCTGGAGGCGGGCAACATCGCGTACAAGTTACTGCAGCGGTTGGGCGGTGCCGAAGCCATCGGCCCGATGCTGGTGGGGATGGACAAGCCCGTCCACGTCCTCCAGCGCGGCGACGAGGTGAAAGACATCGTCAATCTCGCCGGTGTCGCCGTTGTCGACGCACAGTCAAACGGAGAGTAGTCGCGAGCGTAGCAGGCGGCGTTTTTCGCCCACGGCTTTCGACGAGCAGGTCGCGAAGCCCCCCCGAGAATAAAACGGTGGGAGTCAAAGATGTCGCCAACTCCGCCGGCGTTGCGGCCATCGACGCGCGGCCCGACGCGTCCTGATCGGCCGGTCCCGTCTCTACCGTCCGTTGGAAGTTGTTTCACGGCGGTCGAATAGCACGAACTCCGACAGACGATAGTGAACGATCTCTTCTAAACGCCACCGAAAACGGCGATTTCGAGGGGTTCGAGGTCGAAACGTTGAAACCGTGTTCAGCCAACGTTGGGGACATGGCACGCGAACGGACACCCAACCGACGGCAGTATTTGACCGCGCTCGGCGTAGGGGGCGCAGTCACGCTGGCCGGCTGTATGGGCGGCAACGGCGGCGGAAACGGAGACAATGGAAACGGGGACGGAAACGGTAACGGGGGCGACAGCGGGAACGGTAATGGCGAATCCGAGACGATCGTCATCGGTTCGGACATCCCCTACGAACCCTTCGAGTACCGGAACGAGGCCGGCGAACTCTTGGGATTCGATGTCGAGATCGCCGAAGCCGTATTCGGTGAACAACTCGGTCTCGAATACGAGTTCCAGCAGACCGGCTTCGACGGCATCATCGCGTCGCTGAACAACGCAAATTTCCGGGTCATCATGAGCGCGATGACGATCAACGAGACGCGAGCCGAGCGGGTCGACTTTTCCGACCCGTACTTTACAGCCTACCAGACGGTACTGGTTCTCGAGAGCGACGACATCACAGAGCGATCCGACCTTCAGGGCATGACCGTCGGCGTCCAGCGCGGGACGACGGGCGAGGCGGCCGCGGAAGACCTCCAGTCCGATTTCGACGGCGACCTCGAAATACAGAGCTACGACCAGATTACCGGCGCCTTCGACGCGTTGCTCAACAATCAGGTCTCGGCAGTCATCAATGATAACACGGTGAGCGCGGAGTTTGCCGCGGAGACGGACGGCGTCGTGTTTCTGGAGGGCGACGGGGTCGCTGCGGACCGCGAGGACGCCCCGGACTACCTCACCCTGACAATCGAGGAGTACGGTATCGCGTTCAGACAGGCCGACGACGAGTTCCGCGAGGAAGTCAACGGTGCCCTTGCCGCGATCCGCGAGGACGGCACCTACGACGAGATCTACGACGAGTACTTCGGTGCCTGATCGCCGTCCTCGGTACAGTTACGTCACACCCACCTGAGAGACACACGACACAACGCATCGACCATGGCAACACAGACAGATTCGGAGTCCGGAACGGGCGGCGTGATGATGCGCGATCGGTTCGTCAAACGGCTTGGGGAGATCGCCGCCGCCGGCTTCCTCGTAGCCGTCGGCGGCCTCCTCGTGTGGATCCTCTCGACGCAGGTCAACTACACACTTCTCGCCTCGCCGCTGATCGCGGGGCGCTTCGCCGAGGCGTTTCTGTTGGTGTTGCGGATCGTCGTCATCTCGAGTCTGCTCTCGGTGTCGTTCGGCGTGCTGGTCGGCCTGGGTCGGATCTCGACATCCGCGGTTACCGGCCGAATCGCGAAGGGATACGTCGAGTTCTTCCGCGGGACGCCACTTCTGTTTCAGCTGTTCGTCATCTTCTTCGGCATTCCGCGGCTGTGGGAGACTGGACAGTTCCCGATCCAGAACTGGGCGGTTCCGGCGGCGATCATCGGGTTGACGCTGAACCACGCCGCATACGTGGGCGAGGCGATACGCGGCGGGATCAGCGCAGTCCCGGACGGCCAGATGGAGGCCGCCCGCTCGCTCGGCATGTCCCGCGTCATGGCGCTTCGGGAGGTCGTGCTCCCGCAGGCGTGGCGTAACGCCCTCGCCGCCATCGGCAACGACCAGATAATCCTCGTCAAGGACACGTCGCTCTTGACAGTCATCGCCGTCCCGGAGATCATGAGTGTCTTCCGAAATATAAACAGCAACCAACTCGATCCCTGGACGCCGCTTGTGTGGGTCTGCGTGCTGTATCTCGCGATCACGATGTCGATGAGCCAGTTGGTCAACGGCCTCGAACGGCGCTCCAATTGGGGCTCCGACAGCGGGATGTTGGGTCGCCTCTCAAGAGGCTCAAGCGGCCCCGATGGGGGGGATGGCTGAATGGTCGATCCCCTCGTCGAGTTCGATAGCGTGGACAAGTTCTTCGGCGAGACCCACGTTCTCAAGGACGTCGACCTCACTATCGAGGAGCGCGAGGTCGTCGTCGTGATCGGTCCTTCCGGGTCGGGCAAGTCGACGCTGTTGCGGTGTGCAAATCGGTTGGAAAAAATACGGGACGGCGACATCAGGCTCGACGGTCGGTCGGTGCTCGAGGCGGACGTCAACGAGATTCGCCAGCAGATCGGGATGGTGTTTCAGTCGTTTAATCTCTTTCCGCACAAGAGCGCCCTCGGCAACGTTGCGCTCGCGCCGAACAAAATACGGAGGCTTCCGAACGACGACGCCGAGGACCGTGCTCGCGAACTCCTCGACCGGGTCGGCCTCGGCGACCAGACCGACTCCTATCCCGACGCGCTCTCGGGCGGCCAACAACAGCGCGTCGCGATCGCACGGGCGCTTGCGATGGACCCAAAGGTGATGTTGTTCGACGAGGTCACGAGCGCGCTCGACCCCGAGTTGGTCGGTGAGGTGCTCGACGTGATCGAGGGCCTCGCGGCCGACGGCATGACGATGGTGCTCGTAACCCACGAGATGGGCTTCGCCCGCGAGGTCGGCGACCGGATCGTCCTGATGGCCGACGGCCGAGTCGTCGAGGTGACCGACAGCGAGGCGTTCTTCGAGCGCCCCGAAACCGAACGCGGCAGGCAGTTTCTCTCGCGGTTACTATAGCATCACATGAAATCGGAGAGACCGGACTGCCCGTCGTCCTCCTTGGCGTCGGTATCGGGATCGTCAGGGATGTCGCCGTCAGCGTCGCCGTTTTCCGGTCCCGATGCCCCGAACGCCGCGAGCGTCCCGTCAGAATCAGCGTTGTCCCCGTCGCCGTCACTCTCTCCGGTAGCCTCGCCGCCCTTGCCGTTCCCCTCTAACGCCGCGAACGCGCCGCCGGAGTGCTCGACTGCCTCGGCTTCGGTCCGCTCTTCGGCCTCCTCGACGATCCCCTGTACCTTGTTCGTCGTCTTCCCCGACCCGGTCACGAACGCGACGTGTTCCGCCTCCAAGTCGTAGCGCGCGGTCATTCGGACGGTCAACTCACGGTTCCGGCAGTGGTGGGTCATCGCCTCGAGATACGGTAGAATCTCGCGCCTGGCGGTCGCCGTCGAGACGTCGGCCGTCTCCGCGATCCGTTCGGCGACGTAATCGCGGGTCGCATCCCGCGTCGAGCGGTACGGGGCGCCGCCATAACGGGTCCATCCGCCCCGGTCGCTCCGTCTGACCGCGGCGACGCCCGCGGCGACGTTGTCCGTGGTATAGCGCCAGTAGCTGTAGTTTTGTGTCTCCCGCACCCGCCCGAGCCATACGTCGGCGTTAGCCAAGTGCTCGTAGGCGTCGGCCAACTCCGCGCCCTCGTACACCTTCGGGACCTTGTCCTCGATCCACAACAGCAGGTCGTCCGGCGTCTCGTCGGCCGCGTAGGCGGTCTGGAGGGCGTCTTCGGCGGACTGTTCTTTCAACACCGCGTCGAGAAACGAGAAGATGTCCTCCGTGCGGTCGCGCTCGCCCTCGCTGCCCTCGGCCCGGATCCGACCCTCCTGCACCCGCGATTGGGTGTCTTTGATCGCCCCGCGGAGATCCCCGCGGTTCGCTTCGGCGATCCGCTCCAAGACGGCTTCGTCGAACTCGACGCCCTCTTGTCGGCAGATATCCCGCAACACGGGAACGATCGAGCGCGCGGAGATATCGCGGAACTCGATCTCTTGACAGGCGCTTCGAAGCCCCGTGGACATCTCGTAGTAGTCGTTAGCGATGAGGACGATCGGCTGGGCGGCGTCCTTGACCACCCTGGTCATCGCGGCGGCGCCGCCACGGTCCTTGTGCCGGTGGAGGTTGTCGGCTTCGTCGAGAATGACGAGTTGGCGCTCGCCGCCGAGCGTCGAGTTCGACGCCGCCCGCCCGGCGAAGCGCTCGATCTCGTCGGCCGTCCGGGCGTCGGAGGCGTTCATCTCGAGAACCGGCCAGCCCTTGTCGTTGGCCAGCGCGTGGGCGGCTGACGTCTTGCCGACGCCCGGCGACCCGTGGATGACGGCTGCCTCGCCGTGGTCGGCCCAGGTGTCGGCCCACTCCTCTAGAGCGTCGCGAGCCTTGTTGTTGCCGCGGACGGCCGACAGCGTTGTTGGCCGATACCGCTCGGTCCAATCAGCCATATACTACGTAGGACATACGTTTGTTCGCGTAGATCGGTACCATACAAACACTACGTTCACGACGAACTTAGTCGTGTCTAACTGCCTAAAACCATGGATGGCGCGTTCGGATCGAGGGGACCCGCAACCCCAATCAAACACCTATCGAGTGGATCACACGGGTCAAAACCCACGGTTGTTTTGACGACTAACCGACGCCCCGAGCGGACCGATTCGCCACACTTGCCTTGTCGTCGCTCCACCGAATTTATAGCCGGTTCTTATAAATACGTATAAATACGCCGCTCTTGGCGATGGTAGGTATTCAATTTCTTATGAAATTCCCGAGTTTTTTATACTTGATTTCCGTACCTTAGATCGGGTATGTGGGGACAGAGCGAGCGCTACGGTGGGGGAATCAAATGAACGCGACCGATAACACGATCCACACTCTTCTCGTTGACGACGAACCGCAGTTCGTGGAGACGATCGCGACCGTCTTAGAACGCGAAGACAGCCGCTTCGATATCCGAACAGCAACCGACGCGGAGGCGGGGCTTGAGATCCTCGAGAACAGCCCGATCGACTGCATCGTCTCCGATTACGGGATGCCAGGAATGGATGGCATAGAGTTCCTCGGCCGGGTCCGTGAGGATCATGGTAAACTTCCGTTCGTTCTCCTGACCGGGGAAGGCGACGAGATGGTCGCAAGCGAGGCAATTTCGGCCGACGTGACCGATTACGTCCCGAAAGGACGACGTGAGAGTCGGTACTCGCTTCTCGCTACCCGACTGACCGACGCCGTCGAAAAGCGCCGGGCTAGGCAGGCGTTACGGCGCCGGAAACAGGAACTTGAGCGCCTAAACGATCGATTCCAGTCGTTCGTCAGACACTCCCCGGACATCATCACGATCACCGATGCGAACGGTCAGATTCAATACAACAGTCCGGCACTCAAACACGTCCTCGGGTACGAACAGGACGAACTCGTTGGTGAGATCGCGTACGAATACGTCCACCCCGAGGACCGCGAGCGCGTTCGATCGAAGTTCAAGACGCTTGCCGAGGCCGGCGAAAACAAGCGGGTACGGTACGAGTATCGGTTTCGACACGCCGACGGTTCCTGGGTCTGGCTCGGATCGGTCGCCAGCGACCAGGCTGGGGCGGACGGGCAGTCGTTTCTAATAAACACCCGCGACATCTCCGAGCGCAAGTCCAGAGAGCGCGAACTTGAGGCGAAGACCGAACGACTCGACAAGTTTGCCAGCATCGTCAGCCACGACCTCCAGACACCGATCACGGTCGCCGACGCCAGACTCGATCTCGCGATGTCGGAGTGCGACAGCGAGCACCTCCCGCCGATCGGCGACGCTCTAGAGCGTATGGAGGAGATCGTCGACGCGACGCTGACGCTGGCCCGCGAGGGGCAGGTTGTCGACGAGACCGAAACGGTCGAATTGGTCGCCGCCGCCGAGCGGTGGGCCGACCCGATCGGACCGGACATGACGCTCCGGATCGAGGCCGGCAACCTCACTGTCGAGGCCGACCGAGAGCGCCTGCGGCGTGTCATGGAGAACCTCTTTTCGAACGCCGTCGAGCACGGCTCAACGAACAATCGGTCGGAGGCCGATGACGCGGTCGACCACTGCGGTGACGAGGTGACCGTGGTCATCGGCGAACTTGAGGACGACGACGGGTTCTACGTCGCCGACGACGGCCCCGGTATCCCCGATGATGTCGGCGACGAGATCCTCGAGCCTGGACACTCACTCTCACCCGATGGGACCGGATTCGGATTGGCAATCGTCAAGGAAATCGCCGAGGCCCATGGGTGGGAGATCGATGTGACCGAAAGCGAACTCGGTGGCGCGCGTTTCGAACTCTCGGGCGTCGATATGGTAACGTGACCCGTGACTCGGCGAAACAAGGGTTATTTATACTGCGGGCACAGATCCTGTAACGACGGACGAAATAGCCGGAGCATATATAACCGGCGTTGAAACAGGGGAGTCAGACAACGGGAGGGAACGCTGTGTGGCGGGTTTCGTTGCTGTAGGGCGTAGCGCCCGCCGCGGCGACTGAGGCCGGAGCATGGTCATGACAGAGGATCATCAAAGAAACGACGTGGTGGGAGGAGAGATTGACAACGAACCAACGGGGGACGCGACCGCCACATCGGCGGACGATGAGAAACGCACGCCGGGGGAAGACGCGTGGTCCGACCCACTGAGGCACATCCGCCGAACCGAGACGATCGCCGATCGGGTCGAATTCGAAGCGCTCCGTAACGAGCTTTCCGGGGGCTGGGA
>NZ_JBKEGK010000120.1:0-7845 GCF_046710025.1 Natronomonas sp.
CTTGGGGCAGCACGAACGTCGTCGACTCGCCCTTGCCGATCTCCTCTAAGGTCTCCATCCCGCGCTCGATGATCGCACGCTCGCCCATCGATTCCGCCGACTTCGCTCGGAGGACCGTCGAAATCGCATCACCCTGGGCCTCAAGAATCTGGCTCTGCTTTTCACCCTGGGCGCGGATGATGTTCGACTGTTTGTCACCCTCGGCCTTCTCGATGGCCGAGCGCCGTTCTCCCTGGGCCTCGAGAATCATCGCGCGTCGCTTCCGCTCGGCCGAGGTCTGCTGTTCCATCGCCTGCTGGACATCCTTCGAGGGGTTGACTTCCCGGACCTCGACTGACTCGACCCTGATTCCCCACTCGTCGGTTGGTTCGTCGAGCTCCTTTCGGATTTTCGCGTTGATTTCTTGACGCTTGTTCAGCGTGTCGTCGAGTTCCATGTCGCCCAGCACGGCTCGAAGCGTCGTCTGTGCGAGATTCGAGACGGCTTTTTTATACTCGTCAACCTCAAGGAATGCCTTCCGGGCGTCCATGACCTTGATATAGACGACGGCGTCAGCGGTCACCGGCGAGTTGTCGCGGGTGATCGCCTCTTGACGCGGGACGTCGAGCGTCTGGGTCCGCATGTCGAAGGTGTACGTCTGGGAGACGAACGGGGGGACAAAGTTGATCCCCGGTTCGAGCAACTTCCGGTACTCGCCGAACACCGTCAGGGCGCGCTTCTCGTAGGCGTTGACTATCTCGACGGCCTGATACACCGCGACAACGGTGACCGCAAGCAACAGGAGGGCAACGACTGGGAATACCGAACCACCCAGCTGCAGCGGAGTGTACATACTTTGGTTTGGGGCGACCCGTCAATAAGGGTTCGGCCGTCCACATTGCGACCCGATGAGAACGGTTCGACCACCCGCATCGGGATCGATTGGCCGGGCACCCGGTCGACTCCGCTATTCGATCGGCTGTCCGCCCTCGGTCGGCGGCGCGACGTGATCGACGAACGACTCGACGTCGGGGTCGTTCACCCGGACCCGGACGTGGAGTTCGCCCAGTTCGCTGCCTTCGCCGACGGCGAAGTTGACGACGCCGCGTAGCGCCGCCTGTTTCTTCAATTCGAAACTGAACGTGTCGCCGTCCTGGCCGCCGAAGAAGGCCCCCCGTGCGGTGTCGAGGATCGCCTGTTCGTGGAGCCGTTCGGAGAACTGCTCCATCGAGTGCGCAGTCGCCGACAACGCACCGGGGTGTGAGTCGATTTCGGCCTCCGGGAACAGGTTCGTGATGGCGTCCTTGACCCGACCGGTGACTTCGGTGTCGTTGACCGGCACCGTGATCTCGATATCGACGCTGTAGATCATCCTTTGAGCACCTCCCGAGCGCGCTCGCGGAACGTCTCAAGCGTCCCGGTGTTCTCGATCGTCACGTCGGCACGATCAAGCGCCTCGCCGAGCCCGAAGCCCAACTCACGCTCGTCGCGAGTGGCGAGTGCCTCGCCGTTCTCGATGTCGTCACGCCCCCGGTGGTCGATCCGCTCTTTGCGCATCTTGAAGGGTGCTTCGATCCCGACAAGCGTGAACGAGTCGCCGAAGCGCTTCTTGAAGACGTCAACCTCAACATCGGATCGGATCCCGTCAACGACGACCGTTTCGACATCTTCGAGGGCCGTCTCGACGTGGGGCAGCGAGGCCTCGGCGATCGCCGCCGGTCCGTGCTCCTCGCGGAGGGCGCTCGCCACCTCGCCGTGGTGTTCAGCCGGGGCCAGCCCGCGCTCGCGGCACTCGGCGCGGATTACATCGCCCATCGTCACGACCGGGATGTCGGCGCGCTCGGCGACAGCCGCGAACTCACCCTTGCCGCTGCCCGCCAGTCCGACGGTTGCGATGACTCGCATTCACGCGTGATAGAATGAGCGCGCGTTTGAAGCCTTTGTTATCCCGCCGCCTCCGGGGCGCTCCGGCCGGTGTAACCCGTGTCGTTTTTCAGGGGTCCACGACTACTCAAAAGCGGGGCACGTAGCTCAGCTAGGACAGAGCGTCGGACTTCTAACCGCGCCGGTGTTCCGGTGTGGGAAGAGATCCGATGGCCGTGGGTTCGAATCCCACCGTGCTCGTTATCTGCGAACGACAGTGAGCAGTGACGACACCGGATTCGAGCCTTGGAATTCGCAGTGGCCGAGCGTAGCGAGGCCGACCGTCTTTCTCCGGTGAGAATCCCGCCGTGCTCGCTCTCACTTTTTATTATCGTTCGAGAGAACGGAGTTCTCTCATGATTATCAAAGTCGCTGTGGTCTTCGAACCGCGCTCACTTCGCTCGCGCGGATGCGAAGCGTGCGCGATGTAGTTTATAAGTCGGTGAACCTCAACAGTATATAGATTGGAGCAGCTACTGATAAAACGGTATATGAGCTACATCGCCCGGACAAATTAGATTTCTGCTATCCGGTTTATATAACCGGCGGGGCGAGCCGATGCGCTCGAACACCTGACGACCCGCCGCGTCCCGTGTCGCCGACGAAACGTTAAGGGAGCCGTGCGGGGAACCGACAGTCGATGGAGACCACCCATCGCGTCGTCGCCGGGGACGCGCGCTCACTTTCAGAGGTTGACGACGACTCCGTCGAATTGGTCGTCACCTCCCCACCCTACCCGATGATCGAGATGTGGGATGATCTGTTTTCGGGGCTCGATCCGGCGATCAAAGAATGTCTTGCGGAAGGCGATGGGCGGGCCGCCTTCACGCGGATGCACGAGGTCCTCAACTCGGTCTGGGAGGAGGTCAGCCGGGTACTCGTCGATGGCGGGATCGCCTGCGTCAACGTCGGCGACGCGACGCGAACGGTCGATGGGAGCTTCCGGGTGTTTCAGAACCACTCGAAGATCATCGACGCCTTCGAGACCCTCGGCTTCGAGCCGCTGCCGGAGATCCTGTGGCGCAAACCCGTCAACTCGGGCGCGAAGTTCATGGGTTCCGGAATGTTGCCCCCAAACGCCTACGCGACCCTCGAACACGAGTACGTCCTCGTGTTTCGGAACGGGAAGGCGAGCCGCAGTTTCGAACCGAATGCGGAACACCGCTACAGCGCCGCGTACTTTTGGGAGGAGCGGAACCGCTGGTTCTCGGACGTCTGGACGGATGTCAGGGGGAAACTCCAGGCCCTCGACGACAGCGAACTACGGGCGCGTTCGGCCGCCTACCCGTTCGAGATACCCTATCGACTTATCAACATGTACTCAGTCTACGAGGATACGGTGCTCGACCCCTTCTGGGGGACGGGAACGACCTCGCTCGCCGCGATGGTCGCCGGCCGGCACTCGATCGGATACGAGTTGGACTCGGAGTTCCTCGGACTGTTCGAGGAGATAGCCGAGGACGTCCCCGAGTACGCCCACGAGGTCGTCAAACGACGGCTGGGCGATCACGAGGCGTTTGTCGAGGCACGTGCGGCGGAGGGAAAGGAGTTCGAGTACCGGGCTGATCGCTACGGCGTTCCCGTCGTCACAAAGCAGGAAACGCGGATCCGGTTCTATCTCGCGTCGGCGGTTCGGGGGACGGACGAGGGATATGAGATCACCTACGATCCCCTCGAGCGGACCGACATCGACGTTCGAGACGTTTCCGGGCGGAACGCCGAAACAACACCATCTGATCGATAATTCCGGGGGCGCACATCGAAGGCAACCGTCCTTACTCTACGTCGCCAGCGCGATGGAACGGCGTCCGGGCGACGATCTCTCTGAACTCCGCGACGGTGTCGCGGCTGGCCGACGACGCCGCCTCCAGCACCGCAAACACCTCCTGGCGCGATACTTTGACCCCGGTGTCAGTGAGTGCGTCCTCCGGGCGTTCGTCGAGTTCTCTGAGCGTCCCGACCGCCAGAACGTACGGGACGAGCCACGCCGAGAGCGTGTTACCCTGCCGAAGCGGCATTGCCTCAAGATACGTCTGGGCCTCGTCGAGACACGACCGCGCGAGGTCGGCCGTCCGGGAGACGACCCGGGCGGATCCGTCTCGGTGTTCGGGATCGACGACGGCCTCTTGCGGAACACCCTCAGCTTCGAGCCACTCGGCGGGGAGATAGACGTTGTTCTCCTCGCTGTAGTCGTCGTAGACGTCTTTCGAGACGTTCACGAGTTGGAGGAGCAGTCCGAACTCCTCGGCGGTATTTCGCATGGTTCGGACGCGGCGCTCGTCGGTGTTGCTGCGGGCGAGCAAGTTTGTGATCAGCGTTCCGACGGTGCCCGCGGCGTAGTAGCAGTACTCCTCGAGTTCCTCGCGGTCGCGGATTCGGAGCCCCCCCTCGTCGGCGTAGCGCTCAAGGAACATCGCCATTCCGTCGACCATCTCGTGGACCGGCGGTCGGACCGCCTTGCGGACGTCCGCTGGAAGGTCGTCAAACGTCGCGACGATGGTCGGGGCCTCGGTGACGACTTCCCAGTCGGCGTTTCGCTCCCCCTGCGGCGGAAGCCACGGCTCGACGGCGGTCCGGAACTCCTCGATCGTCGTCGGGTCGTCGGGGTCCAGCGCCGCGTCGTAGGTGTATAACAGATCGGCCTGACGGTCCGTCTCGATGTGGGAGGCGTCCTCTATGGTGTCGGCGACCCGACAGAGGAGGTAGCCGAGACAGATGTGTCTCGACATCGGCTCCTCGAGGACCTCGACTGTCAGCGCGAACGTCCGCGAAACGCGCTGTACCGCCTCCCGACACCACCCGTAGTCGGGGGCGGCCGGGTCGTCCGACAGCGCGCGGCTCATTGGACGGCGATCGAACGACGGTTGCGGTGTCTGGAGGCGGTCAATCCTGCTCGATTCGGGCGCCGGTTAGTCCGTTGGGCAGATCTAGTAGTACTCATTGGTGGCCGAAAGTTCGTCGTTCAGTATCGGATTGATACGCCTTCGACCGTTAAATAACCCGTGCAGGGATTCCCTGGGACGGGCCATATGGGATGGGCGCTTCGGGGGGCGACGTATCGAGGACGGCCAACTGCGGTCGGAGATCGGGTCACGACCGCTCCCGCGACGGCAGCCCCGATCCGACACCTCGACGACAGCGGGGCGAGCGGGACGAGCAGCGGTAGTGGACGGACGGTCGGCGGCGGGGGAGTGCTCCGAGCGATCATTTTCTTCGTCCGGCAAATACACCAACATACGCAAGTTTTATACCATATACCATTGTAAGTGTAGTTGTAATGCACAGAACAGACAGCGCGCGTCCACCACAGTCGGAGAAAACTAAACGTGGTGGTGCGCTCCGCCCGAAACTGAACCGTTTACAGGAGGGGTACCGTCACGCAGGGTAACAACATCGCTACCGGCTCAGACATATACGATCCCGCGGCCGGCACTCCGCCAACCCGAACCCGCCATCCAATTGACATACCCCGGTCGCGGTTCGTTCCCAACGATGAACGTCGGTCCCCGTTCTGTGGGTTCCGGCGTTCGGCCCTGTCATCCGGATCACTTGGATCGTCCCGGCGGGACGGTCCGCCGCTTCTTGCTCCACTGTCGGAGGTGTCCGTCCTTCCGACACAACCGTATCTGATCGTTCCCGAGAGCGCCGCGTTCTGCGGGGCGGTCCCTACGTCTCGAACCCGTCCTCGAAGCGGAACGTCCCGTTCCGCTGGACGGTTTCGCCGTCGACCTCGATAAACGACTCCTCAGCCATGTCGACGATCATGTCAACGTGAACTGCCGACTCGTTAGCTTCGTGTTCCTCCCCAACGCACTCGTCGTAGGCGCGTCCAACCGCCATGTGGACGGTATCACCCATCTTCTCGTCGAAGAGCATATTATACGTGAACGTATCGATATCGCGGTTCATCCCGATCCCCAACTCGCCGAGTCGACTCGCACCCGGGTCGGTGTTTAGCACTTCGGTCAAGAGCCCTTCGTTATCGGCGGCGGCGTGCTCGACGACTTCGCCGTCTTCGAAGACGAGGTGGGCGTCGGTTATCTCGCGACCCTGATGGTACAACGGCATATCGAACAGGACCTCACCTTCAACACTGTCAACGACGGGGGCGGTGAACACCTCGCCGCCGGGGAGGTTCTTTTCCGCGTAATCGTTGAGCGTTTTCATGCCATCGATAGACATCGTCACGTCGGTCGTATCGCCGCTTTTGATCCGGACCTCGCTTGCAGGGTTGAGAATGTCGACCATCCGCGATTGGTGTTCGCGCTGGGCCGCCCAGTCCTTATTGATCGCGTCCCACACGAAGTTCTCGTAGCCGTCCGTGCTCATGCCGGCAAGTTGGGCGTTCGCCTGCGAGGGGAACTGCGTGAGACACCACCGCTTCGAGAGGGCGACCTCTTGGACCGGTTGGCGGGCTTTCGAGTGGGCAGCCTGTTTCTCCGGGGAGACATCGCTTTGCTCGGTTGCGTTCGCCTCCGCGCGGACGCGGATCAGGACATCGCTCTCCTCATAAAGCGCCTCCGCGTGCGTCGGCGTCGAAAGGTTCTCGGCGTCGATCGATCGTAGGTACGCCCGCTGGGCGCGGCCGTCGTTGGCGAGGTGAACCGGCGTCGCCCCCCGATCCCCGACGGCTTCGTGGAGGGCGACAGCTAATTCTTCGGCGACGCTTGGTGCGCTGATAACGACGTTGTCGCCCGATTCAACGTCGGTCGAGTGGTCGACGACGGTCTCAGCGTGCTCGCGGATTCGGGGGTCCATATCCGGAGTGGTGGCGCCGACGACTATACGATTGCGGTGGCCCTGCGTTTTCGACCCGAGAGATACCACTAAGTTACGGCCACACCAAGGCGCATCTATGTGGGGCCAACGGGACCGAACCGAGGTCACCTGCATCGCCTGCGGTACGTCGCTCGATCGCCCCGACGCCCGCGAGTACGACAAGCAGGGCGACCGGTGGGATCGCCGCGAAAAGGAGTTCGAGTACCTCTGTAAGCCGTGTCACCGCGAGTTGTGCCACCAGCCGCGGGCGGGGCTCGAATCGCTGCTCGCCGACATCGAGGACGGATCGGTTCGCGCCAGTCGGTTCGTCGAACGCTACTACGAGGCAGTTGAGGACGGCCCAGAAACCGAGGGGCGCGGCGACCGAGAACAGGACCGCTGATCCGGCCCGGTTCCGACCGGCGCGTGACGCTCCGATGGCCGCCTCGCAACGACTAACTATCCCACCGCACTACCCATCGGTATGACTGACCGCGACGAGCAGGCATACGCCGGAACCGCGGAGGGGAAAGGTCCCGTCAGGATCGACGAGGATCTTGCCCGCCACCTCGCGAACAAACGCGAGGAGCTCTTCGAGGAGTTCGAGATCCGCGACGAGTTCCCGCCCGAAGTGCTTGAGGAGGCCGAAACCCGAGCGCAAGATCCCCAGGGTGACATCGAAGCGGAACTCGAGGAACGCCGTGACCTCCGGGAGTTGACGACGTGGACGACCGACCCCGCTGACGCCCAAGACTTCGACGACGCAATCTCGATCGAACGTACCGATGAGGGGTACCGTCTGTGGGTCCACATCGCCGACGTGAGCCATTACGTCACCCCCGACACGTCGATGTGGGAGGAGGCACAAAAGCGTGGCAACACCGTCTATCTCCCCGCTTACACGGTCCACATGCTTCCGCCGATCCTGGCGGAGACGGTCTGCTCGCTCGTGCCCAACGAGGACCGACTCGCGCACACCGTCGAGATGCACATCAGCGAGGAAACCCTCTCACACGAGTCGATCGATATCTACAAATCGGTCATCCACTCCGGCGCCCGCCAGACGTACAACGACTGCGAGGACTGTCTTGAGGATGAGGACGCCCCGCTACACGAGGAGAACGCCTTGGCCTACGAACTCGCCGAAAAGCTTCACGAGCAGCGAAAGGCGGACGGCTCGCTCGT
>NZ_JBKEGK010000121.1:0-7799 GCF_046710025.1 Natronomonas sp.
CGCTGGCGAAGGTAACGTCCAACTCGTTGAGAACATCGACGACGTGCTCACAGTACGGACAGCCCTCAAGACGGTACAACGTAACGGTCATGTACCTGTATATGCGGTACGATACAAAAAGCCGCCGGGGGCGACTGCCCCGAACGATACCGCCAAGCGGCTCCGGACCGTACCGCAGGTATGGCGACGCCAGTTACGTACTACTGTCCGCGCTGTGAGACCGTCGTCGAACTACAGCGCGAGGGGTATCTCGCCGACAAGTCCGTTACGCCGGTTCCGCTTGCGGGCTGGAACTACGTCTCCGTGGAGGAAGACTACGCGGCCGACGACGCCGATGGGGTCCGATTCGTCTGCGGGGCGGACGGGTCCGCGCGCGACAGCGAGGCCGATGGGTGTGGGGAGCCGTTCTACCTCTCTTTCGTCCGCCCCGGAACGACTGAGGCAGGAACGGCAATCGACCCGACTGCTCGGCGTAAGTGATCACCATGCGGTCCCCCTACGAATTTAACTAACCCCCGGACGGATACGCTGGTATGGTACCTGCCGTCGGCGAAACGGCGCCTACGTTCGAGGCACTACTGTGCGACGGCGAGACGTTCCAACCGACCGAACTCGGCGACGCGCTCGGCGACCGAGGGACCGTCCTGATATTCGACGGGTTTGTCTTTTCCGCCATCGCACAGAACTGGTGGACTCGATACGACACGCTCGGCTGGGGCGAACTCGAGGGAATACGGGTGTACGGGATCGTCAGCGACGGCCCCTACTCGATAAACAAGTTTCTCCGCGGGCTCGAGAGCCCGTTCTCGATGTTCTCGGATGGCAACGGTGATATCGCTGAGTCCTACGATCTGCTGGTCGAACGCGAGGGGATGGCCGGTACGGAGACCGCCCGGCGGGCGGTGTTTGTCCTTGACGACGCCGGGCTCGTCAGGCACGCCTGGGACACCGGGGAGTGGATTTATCCTGTCCCCACAACGGAGATCGAGGCGGCGATCGCGGCGGTGTGAGACGGGGCCGATAGGAGAGAGCCGTCCTGCAGGCGGTAGCCAACCACCCGCGCCGCGACGGTAGGCTTATTTCTGGCCGGTCGGACCGACACTCATGCGACTCGATGGAATCCGCGTTCTCGATCTCACCCGGCTGCTCCCCGGCCCGTACGCGACACAGTTGCTCGCCGACGCCGGCGCCGACGTGATCAAGATCGAGGACACGGAAAGTGGCGATTACGCCCGGGAGATGCCGCCCACGACCGACGAGGGGATCAGTACACTCTTCGGCGCGGTGAACCGTGGCAAGCGTAGCGTCGCCCTCGATCTCAAGAGCGACGGTGGACGGACGGCGTTCTACGACCTTCTCGAAGGCGCCGATGTCGTCGTGGAGAGCTTTCGCCCAGGGGTGGCCGGGCGACTCGGCGTCGACTACGATGCGGTTTCCGAACGCCAGTCGGATATCGTGTACTGCTCGCTTACGGGCTACGGACAGGACGGCCCGTACGCCGACCGGCCCAGCCACGACCTCAACTGTATCGGGCTGTCGGGGCTTCTCGATATGAACCGCCGGGATGTCGACGAGGCCCCGCGGCTACCGGGGTACCAGATTGCTGACATCGGCGGCGGGTTGCTCGCCGCTTTTGCGGTCTGTTCCGCGCTGTTGTCCCGCGAACTCGGTAACAGCGGCGGCGAGTACCTCGATGTATCGATGACCGACGCAGTCGTCGCTTTCTCACAGGCCGTCGCGCCCGATGCGCTTCGGGGAGCGGCCCCGCGACCGGGTGAAACCCCGCTTACCGGCGAATACCCCTGCTACGGCGTCTACGAGGCGAGCGACGGCAACTACGTCACGTTCGGGGCGCTTGAGCCGAAGTTCTTCGAGGCGTTCTGTGCAGCCATCGACCGGCCGGAACTGGCCGACGAGCACATGTCCGACGACCCGGCGGTCCGGGCAGCCCTCCGTGCGGAACTGGAGTCGATCTTTGCCGAACGGACTCGCGACGAGTGGGTGTCGTCTCTCGCCGACGTGGACACGGCGTTTGGCGGCGTCTACACGCCGGAGGAGGCGCTCGAACACCCCCAGATCGAGGCTCGGGGATACGTCCGGGGACCGGACGACGGCGCACCTCGCGTCGGGTTTCCTGTCCGGGGCAGCGACGTGCCGCGGCAGGACGGTCGTGACCTCCCCGGCCACGGCGAGCACACGGAGGCGGTGCTCAAAGCCGCGGGATACGACGCCGAAGCGGTCGCTCGACTCAAGTCCGATAGCGCAATCAGGTGAACGCTACCCGGCGGCTGTGAGCACCTCTGCGATCGTGTGTCGTTTCAACAGTGCGAACCCGACGAACACGATCACGAAGCCGAGTACCGAGAGGGGATCGATCGACTCGCCGAGCAGGAACACCCCAGCAACCGTCGCCACGATCGGGACCAGATACGTCACGAGGCTCACCTCGAACGCCCCGCGCTCGCTCAACACGGTGAAGTAGATTACGAACGCGATCGCGGTCGAGAAGACGCCGAGGTAGACGACCGCCCCGATGGCGACCGGATCGACTAATGCGGTTGGTACCGGCTCCCCGCCGACGAGGCTGAGCGCGTGTAGGACGAGGCCGCCGACGAGCATCGCCCACCCGGTCATCGCGACCCGTTCCATCGACGGCCGGACACGCTGGATCAAAACGCCGCCGAGCGAGACGCTAATCACCTGTCCGACCACGAGGAGTCGGCCGAGAGTATCGCCGCCGGCTAGGTTTCCGGGATCGGGCCGGACGATCAACCCGATGCCGATAAACCCGATTGCGACGCCGAGCGCCCCGGCGACCGAAAGCCGTTCGCCGAGGAGAACGAGGGCCCACAGTGCCGTGACGATCGGGACGAGCGCTTGCAGTATCGCAGCGATGCCGCTCGGAACAGTCTGCTGGCCGACAAACAACAACCCGTTCCCGGCGACGAGAAAGACACCGCCGGCGGCGATCGCAGCAACGTTGTTTCGGCCGGCCGGCCACCATCCGCGGCCCTCAGCCGTCATGACGGCGTATCCGAGGAGAAGAATCGCCGCGACATCGTACCGGAACGCCGCGAACAGGAGGGGCGGCAGATACCCCAACCCGATCGAGATCGCGGGGAACGACACACCCCAGAGGAGAGAGAGGCCGACGAGCAAAGCGGGAACGCGAAGTCGGGACACAGGAGACTATTCCCACGAAACGCTCAAATCCTTACCGGAATGCGAACAGGCGATCCAACGGCGACTGGCGAGCGCGGATCGCGGTGGGACTGTCAACGCCCCGCTCCCGCCTCGGCGACTCGCCAGCGAGTGTTCAGCGCATACGGCGTGTGCCCGCGTCTCAGTATATAAATGAATGGTCGAGATCCATTGAAGCTTGACCGCAGTATTCGCAAGAACCAGCAAAAATTGCTCTTTTTGCGGACGATACCAGCAGATATACAATCGGGGATCGTCCAAGTATTTTCATGGACGATGACCGATTCGGTGGCCTGAGTCGGCGCGCCGTCGGCCGCTGGTGCGCCCTTGACGCCGACTGGCAGGGGATCCTTGTTGCCGTCGCGATCGTCGCCGCCGTCGCAGTCTTCGGCGTCGATATCCCATGATTGGCCCTGCCAGCCGAACAGTGCCCGGCATCGTCGCTCTCTGTCTCGGCGCCCTCGCGGCTCACGGGCTCTCCGCGTTCGTCGGTGTCAACGAACTGCTGCTCGCGATCGGGTTGGGTGTCGCGCTCACGAACACAGTCGGGATCCCGGATCGGCTTCGTGCCGGTATGGCGACACACAACGTCTGGCTCGCCGCGGGGATCGTACTGCTCGGGTCCTCGCTGACACTCGGCTCCGTCCTCGAAACCGGCAGCAATATCCTACTGTTGTTGGTGGCTGCGGTGACAGTCACCGTTCTTCTCGTCGAGGCCATCGCTCGGAACGTCGCGGGGCTGACCGAGCGCCTCGGCTCGTTGCTCGCTGCCGGGGCTGGGATCTGCGGCGTCTCCGCGGTCGTCGCCGTCGGTGGGGCGATCCGCGCGAAGGAGACGCAGATCGCCTACGCTGCCGGGGTCGTCCTGCTGGTTGATGCGATCACGATCGTAGTCTACCCGATCGTCGGCTCCATCCTCGACCTCTCGGGGATTGTCTTCGGTGTCTGGGCCGGCGTCAGCATGCTCTCGACCGGACCGGTGGTGGCCGTCGGGTTCGCCCACTCGGAGGCCGCCGGCCAGTGGGCGACGATGACGAAACTCGCCCGAAACGCGCTGATCGGTGCGGTCGCGCTCGGCTACGCGAGTTATTACGCGCGGCGCGGCGCCGGCGGCCCCACCTCGATTCGGATGCTGTGGGGGAACTTTCCGAAATTCGTTCTCGGGTTTCTCGCCTTCGTCGGACTCGCAAGCGTGGGCGTCTTCTCGCCCGGGCAGCGCGCTTCGATGGCAAACGCTGTCGACTGGCTATTCCTGCTAGCGTTCGTCGGTCTCGGCACGGAGATCAGGATCAACGACCTTCGGCGGACCGGCTTCGTTCCTGCTTTGGTCGTCTTCGCAGCGATACTTGTCGTGAGCGTCCTGTCGCTCGCGGTTGCGATGGCGGTGTTTTGAGGACCCCCTTTGACATCTATCGGCGAGTTCCGATCCGCCGAACCGGGGGCTTATTTGTTCGTCCGGATCATCTACTCGGTATATGGATCCGTCGGCCCTCACGTGGTATCCCGTCCTCGCAGCGGGGGTCGCCGTCTCGCTTGCGGCCCTCGTATATCTGAGCCGCCCGGACGGACGGTGGGGAGGAACGATCCGCAAACGGCTCGTGTTGGGGGTGCCGTGGGGGACACTCCTCGCCGTTGCGGGGGTCGCCTGTTTTTATTTGTTTGTCCAGGATGGCCTCGCGAACCCCCGGGACCCCCTCGAGATCCCGTTTCGGGCGTACAGCTACTTCTACCCGCTGGGCATCCTTACGTCCGGCTTCGCCCACGCGGGGTTGGGCCACGTCACGAGCAACTTGCTCGGAACGCTAGTTTTCGGATCGCTGGCGGAGTACGCTTGGAGTCACTTCCCACAGCGCCGCGGGAGTTCGTCGTTCGCGTCGCCGCGGTCGAACCCCTTCGTCCGGATCATAGCCTGGACCCTCGGCGTCGCCATCGCAGCCGTCACGACATCGTCGTTCGGCCTCGGTCCCGTGATCGGGTTCTCGGGAGCCCTCTTCGCGTTTGTCGGGTTCGCACTTGTCAGGTTTCCGATCACGACCGTCATTGCGGCTCTCTCGACGCGGATCGTCGCCCAACTGTACAACGCGATCCGGGTCCCCGAAGTCCAACAGTCGGCCGCGGAGACGTTCTCGAGGCCGTGGTGGGCGGGGATCGCGATACAGGGTCACGCCCTCGGCCTATTGCTCGGCGTCGTGGCCGGGACGGTGCTTTTATATCGTCGCGACGTCCGCCCGAAGCCAGAACACGTCTGGCTCGCCGCGCTCGCCTTCGCCGTCGACCGGGGGCTGTGGGCGATCTACATCCCTGAGGGCTCCGATACCTACCGGCTATTCAGGGCGCTTGGGATGGCGGCCGTCTTCGTTCTCGCCGCGATCGTGGCGGGCGGGACGTCGGCGACGACCCGGGAGTTGCTTCCGAGCGTCGACCTCTCGCGTCGGGACGTGGCGTTCGGGCTGGTCTTCGCCGCGCTCGTGGCGGTCGCGTTCGTCGGCGTCCCGCTGAACCTGTACGCGGTCGAGGACCCGACGGCCGGCGCCGGGGACGCCGACGCGGTCGAGGTCGGGGACTACACCGTCTTCTACGCCGAGGGCGTCGAGAACCGGTTCGTCTCCTCGGTTCCGGTCCCCGGCGGCGAAAACCAGACGGAGAACCGCGTCGAATCGAGCGGCCTCATCGTCGTCTCCGAGCGCCGGAACATCTGGTGGGAAGAGGTCTCGGCCGCGAGCCTCAAATCAAGCGGCGCCGCGACGATCCGGGTCGGCGGCCCCACTTGGAGTGAGGGTGTCCGCGCGACGCGGACGACCTGGGCCGTCGCGGGCGGGAACACGACCTACCATGTTCGTCTCGGACTCGCGACCGTCGACGACGGGAATCGCCCCGTCGTGTTCCGCGCCGATCCTGTCGAGGCCGACGTCGTCGTTGACGGCCGGCGTCTGTCGGTCGCGCCCGCTGGCGAGGGGTTCGAGGTCACTGTCTCCAGCCACAATGAGACGGTCGGAACGGCCGCCGTTCCCGCCGAGAACGGGACGGTGACGACGGGCGGAATCACCCTCGTCCGGGAGGATCGAAACCTGTTCGCAGAGCGTGGGCGTACGCGGGTTCGGATCGCACAGAAGGCCGGTTGACATCCCCCCGGTATAAATCCGCGAGTATTCTTCTCGATACTTATGCCCCTGCAACCGCCGTTCACTCCCACTCGATCCGGTAGACCTCGGTGTCGATCGACTGGGTGTCCGAACCGTGATGTTCGAACTGCCGCGAGAGTTCGAACTCCGCGGCGAAGGCGTGGGTGACGCCCCCGCCGTTGTCGCCGGCGAACGCCCGGACGAACGACTCGCTGCCCGCGTTGTGGACCGAATACGAGACCGACGAGACCGCGGCGGCTGTCTTCAGAAACGCCCGGTCGGCACCCTCGTTGCCGGACTGTGCGCCGAACGGCGGGTTCATAAGCACGGTTGTGTCCCCGTCCGGCGCGAGCGGGGGTTCGGTAACGTCGCCGCGAACCCACGAGACATGCGTCATGGCGCCCACGCGCTGTTCGTTCTCGCGCGCCGTCGAGAGCGGTGCGGGGTCAATATCGATCCCCACAACCCGGTCGGGACCGCGAAGCGCCGCCCCCAACGCGAGCATTCCCGTCCCGCAGCCGAGATCGAGCACCGTTCGCTCCTCGATGTCGCCGTTGAGGTCGGCGACGTGGACGATGTGTGCCGCCAGATCCGGCGGCGTGTGGTACTGCTCTAGCGGCGCGTGTGGGTCCTCGAACCCCGCGACGACGGCCAGTTCTTGGGCCAACCGCCGCCGCGTCGCACCCGCAGTTCCGTCTGTCATCGTTGGAAAATACTCTTGGAGCATACGTATAAATATTCGTATGCACTGCGGTCATATAAGATGCGGACGAAACGACGATCACCCGCCCCGGAAGCGATCGAGGCCGACCTGCTCGCTCGCGACGCCGTTCGGGTCCGAGACCCACGGCGACCGATCGTCTCGGACCGCGTCCGCGTCGATCGGCGGGGGATCAGCCGGCGTGTGCCCCCCGCATTCGGGGCCACACTCGCGGGCCGGATCGACGAACCGACCCTTCCACGCGCAGTAGGGCAACACGTCCTCATCCCCGAAGGGCGGACCGCGCGGTGTCGCTTTCTCGCAGTCAGGGAGCCGTTCGAGACGCCAACCCTTCCCGTAAGCGCGCTCGGCGATCCGCCGCCGAAGCCTGGCCTTCTCGTCCGCGTCGACGGGTTCGATGTCGACCCGCGTCGGCGATTCATCGAGGACGGCCACCCCCGGTTCGCCGCTCGGCAGCGGCTCGGCTGCCCGGACGATCTCAAACGTCCCCGCCTCGGGGTCGAGCCGCCACACGCCCACCGGGTCGGGAAGCCGGTTCAAATGCGCGCCGGTCACGTAAGATTCGGTCACGAGAACCACCTCGTCGAACAGCGACAGCGAGACGTCCTTTCGCAACTGCAGTTCGAGGTCGCCCGGGCGGTCGAGGTCGGGTTTGTTTTCGATGGCCCGCAGTCCGCCGATCCAGTCGGGATACGGGATCGCCTGCCGGACGTATCGTTGTCCGCCGCGGCGCTCGGCTTCGAAGAACCCGATAT
>NZ_JBKEGK010000122.1:0-7764 GCF_046710025.1 Natronomonas sp.
AGTTCCCGCGGCAACCCGGGACCGGCCGGTGCAGGGGCAGTACTCCAGGTCGACGATACGGCGGTCGCACGCCTTGGACGGCCGATCGGGTCGCACGCCGACAACAATATCGCCGAGTACGCGGCGCTACAGCTTGGCCTCCACGCGATACGCTCTCGCTGTGCCCCGGCAAGCGTCGACGTTCGGATCGACTCGATGACTGTCATCGACGATGTCTGGCGTGGAGGCTCCTGCACGCCGGCGTGTCAAACGTATAGTGCAGCGGTCAGGGATCTGCTGTCGGCGTTTCCGGCACACAATTGGACGCACCTCGCCGACAGCGATCCGAATCCGGCCGACGCGCGTGCGACCGTCGGCGCTGATATCGCGACGCTGGGGCCTTGAGAGATGAGTCCGCTCCGCGTCGTGCTGCTGGCAGAGTCGCGTTTCCTGTGTCCCTGCCCCCAAACTGACCGAAGCGTCCCCTTTATATCCGACACTACTGGCGTGACAACCACGGTCGGACGTACTGCAACCCCTGCGCTTCGGTCAGCTGCCCCGCCTAACGATCGATATTTCACGCCTGCCGCCCACCGGTGTGTATGCCCGTTTCGCAGACGTACGTCCACGTGTTGTCCGCGGAGAAGGCGGCACTCACGGCCTTCATCGGGGATGCGGAATCGTCGTTTCTGGAGTTGAGTCTCGCTCCCGACGTAGGGCGACCGACGGACCTCCCTCTTGCGGACGCACGCGAGTGGGCTCAGACGCAGCCCGCGGCGGCGTCGGGAAAGGGGTGGCTCCCGTATCTCACGACGGAGCTCGTCGACGCGGTCGGGGCTGAAGCGCCGACGACACTACACTACGCCGGCATCACGGGAATGGCTGTGGTCGGGCGCGTACTCAGAGAGACGACCGGTGCACACCCGAGCGTCGTGTTGCAGTCCCACACGTTCGCGCAGGCACCGCGCGAGTACACCGTCTATCAGTACGACGTGGCGGCCGAGGAGTACACGCCCATCGCTCGCGGCGAGTATTCGTAGTGGCGGGCCGAGCTCGCCATCGGTCGCGCATTCGGCCGTTTAGCCAAGACGCTCGCCACGTCGCAATCGCGTCGAGTTTGCGCTGTCAGGCCGTACGAAGGTCGCGCCCGCGACGGATTCAAGCGGCGCTCGCCCCTATAGAAGATAACTCGATGTCGGACGCCGACGACCCTGGCAGCGAGAGCCAGACATCCGAGAGCGCCGCGAACGCCCCCGATTCGGCGTTTCCGCTCGCGTCGGATATCCCGACGCCGGCGGCGGTCTGTGGCGCGGACGACGCGTCCGGCTACGTGGTCTGGTACCGGAAACACCTCCGTCTCGGCGATCAGCGGGCACTCGCGCGAGCCGTCGCCGACGGCGACGCCGTCTGTCCGCTGTTCGTCTTCGATCCCGCTTTCTATTCGGAGGGCGGACTCGCGTGTGATGCCCGTGTCCGGTTTCTCCACGAGGCGGTCACGAGCCTAAATCGTCTCTGGGCGACCACGCCGGCGCGCTCAATCAATCGAACCGCGGCGCGCTCGGCGGACCGACTCGCCGAATCGACGCCACTCGATCCGCGATCGGCCGGCCGTACGGCGGGGCGTAGCGAAACGATAGAGAGTCTGACGCAGCCGGATACCCCGGGGGTGAGTATCGGATACGGCGACCCCGTCGAGTTGCTCTCGCGGTTTGTCGACCGTGGCTGGTCGATACTGACGATGGCGGCGCCGACGAGTCGGTATGGCGCTCGTCGGGACGACCGCGTCCGCACGGTCTGTGGCGACGCCGTCGAGTTCGTCTCCGGTGACGGCCTGGTCCGCGACCGCGAGTGGTCCCGTGCGGACTGGCAGACACGTATCGAAGAGTGGCTCACGGCGTCACAACACGCGCCGGCTTGGGACGATCAGACGGTCCGGGTCACCATCGATACTGACATTACACCTGCGCTGGTCGACGACGGTTTCGACATCACGCCGACAAAGACGCAAGTGCCGACCGGCACCCACCGTGCGGCAACGACCCGCCTGCGCGAGTTTCTCGACCGGATTCGATCGTATCCGGGCAACATCTCCGCGCCACAGGACGCCCGCGGGGGGACGAGCGGGCTCTCGCCGTATCTCAACCTCGGCCTGCTCTCGATCCGACAGGTCCACCAGTACGTCACCGACAACGCGCCTTCGTGCCGTGGCCGCCGAATGTTCATCAGCCGGCTGGTCTGGAACATGCACTACAACCAGAAACTGGCCGACTGGTCGGGGTGGACCGAACGGGCAGTCAACCCCGTCTTCGAGGGGCGCAACGAGAAGCACCACGACCCGGCCCTCGTCGAGGCGTGGAAGCAGGGCCGGACAGGCTTTCCGATGGTCGACGCCGCCATGCGGTGTCTCCGCCGGACCGGCTGGCTGAACTTCCGCATGCGGGCGATGGGTGCCTCGTTTTTTACACACATCCTCCACCAGCCATGGTGGATCGGCGCCGACTGGTATCACCACCATCTGATCGACAGCGATGTCGGAATCAACTACACCCAGTGGCAAAGCCAGGCCGGTCTCATCGGGAAGCCCTCACAGCGCGTGTACAACCCGCGAAAGCAGGTACGCGACCACGACCCCGAGGGGACATGGATCACGCGGTGGGTCCCCGAACTGGACCCCCTGCCAAGCCAGTTTCTCGATCGCCCCGAGCGGACGCCCCTCGTGACCCAGCGAGAGTGCGACGTGATCATCGGCGAGGACTACCCGCGCCCCGTGGTCGACTTCGAGGCCCGACGCGAGTCGTTTTGGGCTCAGTACGAACGGCATCGCCCCGCGGCCGCACGCCAACTCCGCCGGCCCGAAATCGCAACACGGGCCTCTCTCTCCGGCGGTTACAGCGCCGCGCGGGCTATCGCCGAGAGACACGGCGAAGATCCGGACGCCGCCGGCGAACAACTTTCGTTCTCCGATCTCGCCGGCGACGAGCCGAACGCCTCCGACGAGTCCGACACGCCCACAGCAGATGAGAGCCACGGCTCCCCCGACAAGCGGACGGCGGCCGACCTGGCTGCTGATAAGGCACCAGCCGACGACGACGGGCCAGCTACCGTACCGACCGGTGCCGGGCGAAGCGCCGGCGAGCCGTCGCCGGATGACCGGACCGCAGTCCCAGAGCGGTTGCAGGCTGCCGACGATCCTGCAGAGAGCGGCGAAGACGTCGGCACGGAAGATGATGGCATAACTGATGATGATATGAGGGGCGATACTGCGAGAGATGACGACACGAGAGACGGCGGTACGGACGACGATAATAAAGGTTCGGAACAGACGACGATGAGTAACTTCGAGTGATTTCGAGGTCGATACCCGCTGTTTCATTGCCGGGAGCGTCGGGGCTCTCGATTTCGTCTTTGCAGACGAGGTGGTGCCTCCAGCGTTCCTTTGTACTATCGGTTAATCGACCGGGTCAGTGTGAATACAAATAGTGCGATGAGGAACGTCCCGAAGAAGCCCTCTACCGCAGTCAGCAGAGACACAACGGAGTCAGTCGTATCGGGCTGGCCTAACACAAGCGCGACGAAGGACTCAATGCTGTATACGAAGTAGCCAAGAGGAATACTATATGGTAATTCCGGCTGTAGCACGGTATACATACCGCCAAATAGGACGACGATGGCGGCAGACGACAATGCTGTCCGTGAGGGTCTTTCGCCGTATCCGGCAGTTACGCGAAGTAGCGCGTTCGAAATCGCTTTCCATCCGTTTGCGATCATCTCGGAGGCGACGGTAGCGTTGACCGCATTCGCAGTGTGCATGCGCCCCCGAAACGTCATTTCCTTTAGGAAAAACTCTGAGGCTGCGGTGTTGTCCCCGACCTGTTTCGCACCGTTCTTACACCGGAGATACGTCGAAACGATAGTACCAATTTTCGGTGAAGTGGTGTGTCTTTCCGGGTGGTGATTACCCTCAGACAGGGAACGCTCTGAGTGAATCCGCCAATTGACTCGTGAAAGGGCATCTGTGTAGTCTGCAAACTCGAAGCCATCGAAACGTGTGTTCTGGAACCGGATCCGATTAAAAACGTCTTTTTTATTTCGCTCAGAGTTAAATATCAAATTACCGACCGCGCTCTTATAAAAAATGTAATCCGGACCGTTTTCGGATAAGAAAATCTCCCCCGAGTTAAAACTGCCTTTCCGGATAACAATCGGACCGTCAATTAGTGGCAATGGTCCGATTTGGACATCCTCGATACGGGTATCTGTCATCCTCAAGCGGAGTACTGCCTCCTCCCCTCGGAGCCCGTTAGGTGTCAACTCTGATTCGAATTTGGTATCGATAAGTTCGAGAGTACCGATGTGAGCGGCGGACAACTGGAGGGACCCGTCTATTCTCATCTCCGTGAGGCCCAACTGATCACTGATCTTTGCCTCGGCAAAGTCGACTATGCTGTCGTACGTCTTTGAATTTCTGAGCTCCTCTTCGTAACCGAAGTCCGCTGACCGGAGATTAGCTTCTTCCGCCGTTTTGTCTCCCGCCACTACGGTGTTACTCAGTCGGACATCTCCCTCGACATCCATGTTCTTACACCGAAGGAAGCCGTTAATCTGAGCATTCTTAATTGAGAGGCCACTGTCAACGGTAGCGTAATCTAATTCGGGTTCACAGACAGTCGAACTATTGAAATTAACGAATTTTTTGAATGTTGCGTCGTAACAATTTAGTTTTCCAACTGAGCCATCTATTAGACGGATCTCGTGAGTGACAGTCCCCTTGCGGAACGATAGTCGCCCGATCTCGGCCCTGTGCAACACGATGGGGTAGTTGTCTACACCTTCCAGAGTTGAGTAGGACAAATCAAGATGAGCAAACTTGGCACCGATGAGCGTATTAGGTTCTCTACCTTTCATCTGCAAGGAGTCACGGAACGCCTCGGTCGTTGCCTCGGGAGTCTTCTTTTCAACCGGCAGGTGAAAAGTACAGTACTCGGTATCTCCGTGGGTCTCACGGTCACATTCCCACCCATCGTATCTCTCGAGTAGATTATCGTGACTGTCCGTGCCAGATAAATTCAAATTATATGAACATTTACTCATACGCTGTATGTGACGGTGGGTTGATAATCAAGATTGGGTCGCGAGCGCCGGTCCCTGTACCCAGCGCACGAAGGGCGTGTCCGAACGCTCTTCAGCATCCTCGTGATCAATGACATTCGTGTAGGTTCCACGCTCTTGCCAGACCCAACGGTAGAACAGGTCAAGCCGTTGCGCTGTATTGAGGACTGTTCTCTGCGCGTATCCCTCAGCTTTCTCTGGCTTCTTGCCAAAGACCAACAGCCAGTCAATCAGTTCCCGCCGATGCTCTTTGTAATCCATCTGCTGTCGCTCGTCAAGTCGCGCGCGCGATGGCTCGGGGACTAGCGGAATACCGTCTCGATCTTCAGGCATGGCCGGCCTCCATGCTGTCGAACCGCCTCGCAGGATGGCGGTTTGTATACTTGGTTTGACATGCGCCCCGAATCGCAAGAAGGCGGCAGGTTCGTTGCTTCTGTCTGGTCGGCTTGGCTATAGATGGCATGTTTCTTGCTTTCCGCCAAAGCCAGTAACTTGCCGTTAGAGGGTCTGAGAAACGTCCGGACGGAGATTTGAACTCCGGTCCCTGGCTCCGCAAGCCAAGAGGATAGTCCACTACCCTACCCGGACTTATTCTATGTTACCCTGCTTCGACGTATAGGGGTTACGGTTCGGCGTCCGAGCGAGCGTGTCGACGGCCGAATCAAACTACGGCTCGACGGCCGCCCGAGAATATATAAGCGAATACGAGGCACTCAGGCGTATGTCATGCCGCCACGACCGCGGATCGAACCGACACCGACAACGCTTTTCGGGAGGCCGTGTTTGCTCTCCGTAGCAATGGGCGCCATCGAGGAAATATACGCGGACCTCGACGCCGACGTCTCCGAGGAGGAGTTCCGTGAGGCCGTCGAAGCAAAGGTCGAACAGATGGGGGGACTCGCAGATGAGGAGACAGCAGCGATGCTTATCGCCCACGACCTCGACGGGGGCGAAGTCGAGACGATCGCCGACATCGAACCCGGCCTCGAAGAGGTGAAGTTCCTCGGCAAGGTCACCGGCGTCGGGGAGTTGCGGACCTTCGAGCGCGACGGCGAGGACGACGACCCGAAGGGGCACGTGTTGAACCTCGACGTCGCTGACGAGTCGGGAGCAGTCCGGGTCGCGCTGTGGGACGACGACGCGGTCGCCGCGGTTGAGGAGATCGCCGCCGGCGATGTCTTCCGAATCAAAGGCCGGCCGAAGGACGGTTACAACGGCGTCGAGGTCAGCGCCGACAGACTCGAACCCGACGAAGAGGCCGATATTGACGTTGACATCGGCGGACGCGTGACCGCTGACTCGCTGTCGATGGGTCAATCCGACGTGAACGTTCGGGGGGTCGTTCTCGACACCGATTCCATTCGAACGTTTGATCGCGACGACGGGACGGAGGGGCGAGTGTCGAACCTCACCTTGGGCGACGAGACGGGACGGGTTCGCGTAACGTTGTGGGACGAGCGCGCCGACGCCGCCGAGGAACTCGCTGCCGGCGAGAGCGTCGAAGTCGTTGACGGGTACGTCCGCGAACGCGACGGCTCGCTCGAACTCCACGTCGGCTCCCAAAGCGAGATCCACGAACTCGACGAGGCCGTCGAGTTCGTCCCCGACGCGAGCGACATCGCGGACATCGAGATCGGCCAGACGGTCGACATCGCTGGTGTCGTCCGTTCCGCGGACCCAAAGCGGACCTTCGACCGCGACGACGGTAGCGAGGGACAGGTTCGGAACGTCCGCGTACAGGACACGACGGACGATATCCGGGTCGCGTTGTGGGGCGAGAAGGCCGACCTCGATCTCGGCCCCGGCGACGAGGTGTTCTGCGCCGACGTCGAGATTCAGGACGGGTGGCAAGACGATCTCGAAGCCTCCGCCGGGTGGCGCTCGACGGTCGCCGTCGTCGACGGCGCGGAACCGGATCGCGGCTCGGAGTCAGCCGGGCTCGATCAGTTCGGCAACGGCGCAGCTACGGGCGGATCCTCGGGCGACGCTTCGTCCGACGGGACCGCGGACACCGACACCGAGGCCGACAAAGACGATACCACGGACGATCCCGAGACCTTCACCGGCACGGTGGTCCAGCCCGGCGATCCGGTCATTCTCGACAGCGGCGAGGAGACGGTCCGCGTCGAGACCGATACTGATGTCCACCTTGGCCAAGAGGTCACCGTTCGGGGCCACCGTGACGGCGATACCTTCCGCGCGGACGACGTGTTCTAGCCCGGCAAAGGCTCGCAAAGATTAAGGCCGACTCGCCCCCGGTGTGGTATATGAGCGTCGAGTTACCGTTCGCCCCGGTCGACACGGTCATCCGACGGAACGCCGGGCAGTTGCGCGTCAGCGCCGAGGCCGCCGAGGAACTCGCCCGACAAATCCAGGCTCGCGGGGCCGAACTGGCGGAGGAGGCCGCCCGACGGGCGACCGAGGATGGCCGAAAGACCTTGATGGCGGAGGACTTCGACGCTCCAGCTGTCGACAAGGATCGTCTCGAACTTCCGATCGCGCCGATCGACCGGATCGCCAGACTCGAGATCGACGACCGGTATCGGGTGTCGATGAACGCCCGGATCGCCCTCGCTGGCACACTTGAATCGTACGCCGACACCGTCGCCACCGCGGCCGCTACCCTGGCCCGGCACGCCGACCGACGGACGGTCAAGGCCGATGACATCACCGCGT
>NZ_JBKEGK010000123.1:0-7711 GCF_046710025.1 Natronomonas sp.
GAAATCTTTTGGCAATACTTATGTTTTTTAGACAGGCTTCGCATGGACCGACAAAAGAACTACCCTGCCGAGCGGTAACCTATTCGTATGCCGATGGAGACCCTCAACGGAACGGAACTGTACTACGAGCACTCGGGCGACGGACGGCCGATCGTCTTTCTCCACGGCGTCTTCATGGGGAGTCGGTTCTTCATCGAACAACAGCCCCTCTCGGAGTCCTATGAGATCGTCACGCTCGATTTTCGAGGACACGGTCGCTCCAAAAAGTCGGAAACCGGACACACGCTCCCAACGTACGCCCGCGATCTAGAGGCATTTCTGGACGCGAGAGATCTTGATGACGTCGTCATCGTCGGTTGGTCAATGGGATCGCTTGTCACGTGGGAGTACGTCAACCAGTTCGGGACGGATCGACTCAGCGGGTTCGTCAGCGTCGAGCAACAGCCGCTTGACCTCGAAACGGAGGGCTACGAGCACGGTGTCTTCGGCTTTGAGGAACTTCGGGGGCTGATGGAACTGGCACAGACGGATCCGCACGGACTTGCCGAAACGTTCATCGACCAGATGCTCGCAGAGAAGCCGTCCACGGAGGTCGAACGGCTCCTGTTCGACGAGATCTCCCGGGTACCGCCGGCGATCAAGAGCTCGATCTTATTCGATCAATCCGTCCGCGACTATCGCGACGCCCTCAAGCGCGTCGACGTGCCGACGCTCGTCTGTCTCGGCGAGGACGAGACGTTGCTCGAGACGGCCGGTGTCGAATACGTCGCCGAGCACACGCCGGATGCCGAAATAGCGCGGTTTGTCGACAGCAGCCACTGCCCGTTCCTCGAGGAACCCGAACGATTCAACAAAACTCTCTCGTCGTTCGTCGATTCCTGTTGAACGCCCGTGTGAAAAATCGAAGGAGGAGCCGACCGTGTGGCTCTCGGTCCCCCGTACGCAGATGCTGACCGCTCCGCCGGCTCACGGTAAAAAACGCGAAGAATGGGTGGACCCGAGGTGTGCCCGGGCCGCTCGATACGGGGAGTCCCGCGTGCCTCCTCCACCCCGCAACCCTGCGGGCGACAGCTGTCCGCGGGCCCGCTGCTCACTTCCGTGCCTGGCGGATTCCCCGCGGTTAACCGCGCCCGAACGTCCCTGCAGACGCCGGCACGCGGACCGCTGCCCTCGCAGGACGAGGCTTCGACGTTAGCTTGCGGGGCCCGCACCGGTTGGCCCGGACGTGCCCCGGATTCGGTCCCCGCTAAAGACCATAGCGCGGGTTGTGAGCGGGGCCTAACCGCCCGACCTAGTCCACTTGACGGTAGACAGTTACCGCATAAGGGTCTTTCGTCTCGAAATCGCCCGCTGTCGGGCGGTCGGAGAGCGAACCGAACGAAAGCGAACGAGAATAGAGGGGCACGTCCCGCGGCCGCCGCTTACTCGCCGGCGACGGGGCCGTCCGCGACCTCGATGCCGCCGGTGATCGTCCGGTGGGGATAGGGGAAGTCGATCCCCGCCTCGTCGAAGCGGGTCTTCACGCGCCTCACGTACTCGCCGCGGGTCTTCACGAAGTCGGCCCGAGAGGGGTTTTCGATCCAGATTCTCGATTGAAGACCGACCGAGGAGTTGCCGAGTTCCGTCAACCGGACCGACGGCTCGGGGTCGTTCATGATGCCGTCGTGGGCGCGGGCCTCCTCGATAATGATGTCCGTGGCGGCCTCGACGTCGTCGTCGTAGCCGATGCCGAAGACGAACTTGAGACGGAGTGTGTCGGCGTCGACGGGGTTCTTGACGACGCTATCGGTGAGTTGGGAGTTCGGCACTGTCAGAAGCTCGTTGTCGAAGGTCCGAAGCCGGGTGATCCGGAGGCTGATGTCCTCGACGACGCCCGAATTGCCGTCCCACTCGATCCAGTCGCCGATCTTGAATGGCTTCTCGGTAAAGATGAACACCCCGGAGACGAAGTTCTTGAGGACGTCCTGCATCGCAAAGCCGATCGCGAGGGTCGCGGCCGCGGCGATTGTCGCAAGCGACCGGAGGAAGTCGTCGTAGCCCGCGACTCCGAAGGCGATTGTGATCGCGACGAACAAATAGAGGAGCCACACCACCTTCTGGATCGGGGTCTTGGCGTGGCGATCGAGATTGCGGGCGTTGAGGACGCGGTTAAGAAGCGGTAACACGGCCCGCTTGCCGACGAGGTAGGCGACGACAAACGCGAGGAGAAACAGCGCGCCGCCGACGATGACGTCGCCGGCCGATCCGGCGATTCCGGGCGGCAGCCCGAGCGACTCGAGTGTGTTTCCGAGCCAGCCGCTGGCGCCGTTTTGTAGCAGGATCATCGACGGAACACCGCGGTGTGCCCGCGAACGTCGAGGATTTCGGCCCCCGTCCGGTCGGACAACGCCGCGGCGAGTGACTCCGTCGTTGTTCCGCCGCGGGCGGCCCGAAGGAACTTCACCTTCACCGCCTCCCTGTCAGCCAACTGATCCGCCAGTTCATCAACGACCGGGTCGATCCCCGACTTTCCGACCCAGACGGTCACATCGAGGTCGTGAATATCAACAGCGTTCTCGTTCGACATGCCCCCCCGTTCGACGGCCGGTTATAAAAACCTGACACACATGCGAGTCGGGTATTGCTCTCCGGGGTCGTCAGCCCGACCCGTACGGGTAGCGGGCGTGTTCCCCACAGTCACAGGTTACGACGACGTGGCCGCTTCGGGTCCGGACGCGCGCGGTTCGGCCGGGGACGAGATACGCATCGCAGCGATCGCAGCTGAAGCGTTTGAGTCGTCGCGGCAGGTCGGTGCGGTTTCGTTCGGCGAGTCGGCGGGCCCGCTGGACGTACCGCCGGGCGAGATCTGACTCGCCCGAGCGGGCGGCTTCTCGGGCCAGATCAGCCAGCCGTTCGATGCGTTCCTCGACGACGCTCACGCTATCGGCTTTTTTCGACGGACACAAAACCGTTCCGTAACCGTCGCTGGCGACGGGGAGCAACACACACACGGCAGTACGAAAACGGCGGCCAGTCGGGGGGTCAGCTCGCGGCGACGTCGGTGTCGCGGGCGGCGTGTTTGGCCTCGAGGACGGCCCCCGCAGCGAGTTCCCAGGCGAGTGATTTGACGTCCGCGTCGCCCTCGGCGTCCACGTCGATCCCGGCCGAGACGACCGATCCGGCGGGTGGCTGGACCGCGACGGTCGCCTGCAGCCCGCTGTCGCCGTCGGCGATTTCCCCGCCGACGACGAACTCGTCGGAGAGCAACTCTCGGGTCGAAGAGGCGACTCTGACGAGGTCCTGACGGAGGGTTCGGCGGTGCTCCGGGGTCGCCTTCGCGTCGGCGGCCGGCGCGCCTGCGTATGGCGTGTTTCCGTGCATTGAACGGCTCAGAATACAGGGCACGCGGATAAAAACCCGTCGACCGGTGTGGGCAGCGGTATCGTCCAGCACCACCCAATCGGGAGCCATCGTCGCTACAGGAGCGGCGTGCTCTCGCCGTACACGGCGAGAACCACAGCCGTCGCGTACCGCTCCGGGTCCGGTTCGGCGACGGCCGACACCCGGCCGGTCTCGCCGAAGTCCCACTCACGGAGGGTCCGGCCAGCTGCGAGCCCCTGATCGACCCGCTCGGGGACCGCCTCGGGATCGGTCCCGGAGGCCTCATAGAAGATGCCCGGCCCGCCAGGGGCCCTATCCCACCCGAGGCTCGCGACGGCCGGGTCGGATCGGCCGGGGGCGACGGTCGCCCGCCCCTCAACGACGGTCAGGCGCTCGCCCGCGGGCCCGAGATCCGGAGCTTCCTCGACGACCTCAACGGTCGCATTCGCCGGGATCACCGAGGAGACCGAGACGAGGTTGTAGTTGTGGATGTTCGCGGCCGCGAGCGCGGCATCGTAGGCCGCCATCGCCGTCGCTCCGCTCGCGGTTCCGCGGACGATTCGGATGATACCCATCGCTCAAGAATCCGCGGTCAACGAACAAAAGGGCCGGGATCGAAGCCGCCGCGATCGCGGTGCGTGGGTTCCGGGAGCGGTCCTCTCCCAAGCAGGACAACCGAACGCCGGGTCTCACCGCCGCGCGATTTCGGTGTGACTGCTCAGGGAAGATACGTCGCGAGGAAGTCGACGATCCGATCAAGCGCCCTGTTTATCTCCTCTTCCTCGCCGTCCTCGTCGCCGTCGTCCCCGGGCGACTTTCCTGTCACGGTGACCATGTCGGGCCGTGGGGTTCTGTACCTTCCGTTCGGGGCAGTGACTCGAAGCGGATTTTTACCCATCGCGCGGTTCATTTCCCGTCGGAGCAAATGTTCGGCCGAGCCGTCCCTGATTGGCTCGTACTATCATGGATATCGATCAGTTCAAGACCCAGCACGCACCGACGGAAACCGACGAGACGTTCGAACTAGAGAACACCTACACGCTCGATGTCGCTGTCGACGGATCGGCGATGGCGAAGGCCGGTGCGATGATCGCCTACACCGGCGATCTCTCGTTCACCGGCCAGGCCACGCCCGAAGGCGGTATCACCGGCTTTCTCAAGGAAGCCGCGACCGGCGAAGGGACGCCGATCATGAACGTCGAGGGGGCTGGCCACCTGTACCTCGCCGATCACGAAAAGAAAGTCCAGATCATCCACCTCGGCGCAGACGACGCCCTCACCGTCAACGGCGAAGACATCCTCGCCTTCGAGTCACAGGTGGCCTACGAAATCGACAGAATCGACAGCCTTGCCGGCGCGTTCGCGGGCGGGTTCACGAACGTCTACCTCCAGGGGCCGGGGCACGTCGCCCTCACGACCCACGGCGACCCACTCGTCATCGAGCCCCCAGTCTCGACCGACCCGAGTGCCACCGTCGCCTGGAACCGGACGTCACCCAACATCGAAGTCAACAACAACCTCTCGGACATGATCGGCCAGGAGTCCGGCGAGCGCTTCCAGATGGATTTCGAGGGACGCGAGGGATTCGTTGTCGTCCAGCCCTACGAAGAGTTGTGACGAACAGAGGGCGGGCTACCGTCCGATCTTCGATCGCGAGACGCTGACGCCACCGGGCGTGATTATGAGTTGGTCGTCTTCCTTTTGTACGATGTCGCCGCCGACCTCGCGGGCGACCTGTTTCAGTTCGTCCGTGATGTGCTCCATCGTCCGGTCGCTTGTCGTGTGCCGGATAATATCGGCGACGACGATATCGCCGTCGTAGACGGCGTCCTTGATATCGATGACGTCGTTTTTCTCGCTAATCTCGGCGAAGCGAATCTGTACCTGCGCCGCGGAGGCGTTGGCGTCGAAGTCGTCGACATCGAGTTCGACGTAGTCCTCGGTGCTGGCCGAGCCACCGCCGAGGAGCTTGCTCATAAGTCCCATATTGTCGACAGCGGTTGCCGGTGGCATAGGTCTTACGTCCGACTCAGCCCCTTTCGGGGGGGACTCTACACATGGAACTCATAGAGCTCGTCGCCGACGTGATGTAGCGACTTGACGACGCGGCCCGAGTCACCGACCATGTCCGGTCCGTCGGTTTCGGCGCGGCCGACCGCCAGTGCCTTGCCGTGGGCCTCCTCGACGATGACGACGAGGTCGCCGGGAGCGATGTCGTCGGTCGCCTCGGTGATGCCGGGGCGCATCACGTTCGCGCCGTCGGAGACGAACGAGATTGCCCCCGAGTCGACGGTGACGACGTGGCCCTCGGGTGGGTGGGCGTTAGCACCCCGGACGGTCACGAACAGGTCGCCGTCGAAGGAGGCGACGAGCGGGTCACCGTCGACGAGAACGACCTCTCGGTCGACATCGGCAAACTCGACGCGCTCGTAGCTGTCGCCGTTAAGATCGATCCCGAGTTGGTCGGCGAGAGCGGCCTCCAGGTCGTCGATCTCGTCGGACCGGAGGTGGTGGCGGGATTTCACCTGCATACGTTCCGTTGGTCGCTTCACCGATTAAAAACCGCTGGTCCGCAGCGTGGATTCGAACGTAGTCCTTTTGCGGCGACAAGGCGTTCGAACGCGTATGAGCGATTTTGATCGAGAGGCCGAACGCGAGAAACTCCGCGAAAAGTACGAGCGGGACAAACAGAAACGGGAAGCCTCCGAGCGAATGAGCGAACTCCTCCTCCAGGGGGCAACGATGACGAACCGCCACTGTCCGGAGTGCCAGTCACCGGTGTTCCGCTACGACGGCCGGTCGTTCTGCCCTACCTGCGAGCGGGAGATCACCGAGGACGGCGAACTGCTCGGCGACGAGGAACCGGAGACGACGGCCACGGACGCCGAGGCGAACGCGGGCGAGTCGACCGACCCCGACGCCGGGTCCGCGGCCGACCGCGAGGGTGGCGATGCCGCGACCGACTCGAAGGCGGAGGCCGAGGCGGACAGTCGACCCGACCCGCAGTCCGAAACCGCGACGAACCGGACCCCGGAACCGGCCGCCGAGGGCGACCGAAAGGCCGGCGGGGAGCGCGCCGAGGCGACCGGGAGCGCCCCGCCGACTCCCTCGCGGGACCGTCGCCCGGCCCGCGTCGACCCGCCAGCGACGAGCGACGCGGAGCCGCCCGCCGGCCGTTCGGGGTCGGACGCCGACGCCGGAGAGGGGGAGCGAAGCCGAACGCGACAGCGGGCCGAGAAGACGCGATCGGAACGCGGGACGCTCCGGGACGCCGAACGGACGCTCGTCGAGGAGGTCGCCTCGCTCACCCAGCGGGCCGAGGAGACGCGCGACGTCGGCCGGAAGCGCGACCTCCTGGCGGCCGCCCGCGAGGCCGCCGAGACGCTGGAGGCCGTCCGCCGTCTCTGAGACGGCTCAACAGACGGGCTTCGGATCGACGCCCATCCCCTCGAGGGTGTCGGCGTACTCGTCGTAGGCGACCCCGATGGCCTCGCTCGCGGCCGCCGTCGCCGGATCCGAATCCGAATCCGAATCCCACCCCTCGAGGTCGACCAGAAGCGTTGCCCCGCGCTCGGCCGCCGCGTCGGTTTCGGCCCGGAGCTCGCGGAAGGCCTCGGCCGCGGCGGTGTCGCCCTCGTTGACGAAGAAGTTGATCACCTGCAGGAGCGTCCGCGAGGCGACGAGCGGGCGGGCGACGAGGCCGGCCGCGACGCGGGGGAGCGTCCCCTCGAGGCCGCGGAGGTGCTCGTGGAGCGCGTCGGCGGGCGGGTCCTCTGCGCTCCCGCCGAGCTCGGCGATCCGGCTGTAGTGCTCGCGCTCGCGCTCCGCGGCGGTCCGGAACGCCGCTGCCGCGCGGTCGGTCGGCTCGTCGTCGGCCCACGAGTCGAGCGTCTCGACGGCGCGGGCCTCCGCGGCGGCGGCCGCGTCCAGTACGTGATCGGCGTCCAGTCGCGCGGCCGTCTCGGCGACGAGCGCCTTCTCGGAGCCGAGGCGGTCGAGTTCGGTCGCGTTCGACGCCCGGACGGATTCGAGGAACGCGGTCGCGTCCATGTGCTGTGTTGACGGCGGTGCCACACAGTTCTGTCGGCGGACCGTTCATATCGACGGAACGCATACTGCCTCGCATGTCCGAACCGTCGAAGTCCGTCTCGCCGGCCTCGCTGGCGGCGGCGATCGAGGCCGGCGAGCGAGTCGCACTCCTGGACGTCCGGAACCGCGACGAGGTCGACGCCTGGCGGATCGAGGGGCCGAACGTCGAGTCGACGCACGTCCCGTACATGCGGTTCGTGAGCGCGGGCGTGACCGGCGACGTCGGGTCGCTCGTCGACCCCGAGGAGTCGTACGTGGTCGT
>NZ_JBKEGK010000124.1:0-7596 GCF_046710025.1 Natronomonas sp.
GAGTACGGGTGGCGCGATGTGGTGTGGATCGTCAGATGGCATTACCGCCGGTTTCTCGGTGACTATCCGGACGCGGACAGACGAGACGCCGAAGCGGCATTTGAGCAAAACGATTTCGAGGACGTTCGATCGGCCATCGGGGGCGCGGTTGGTGCTGAGACCGTCCGGAACGCGCTCAAGAGTCTGCGGTCATTGGGGGGCGTTGATATCCCGGTCGCCTCGGCAATGCTGTTTTTCATCCACCCCGAGGCCTACCTCGTGGTTGGCGAGCGCGCGTGGACCGCCCTCGAAACGGCTGAGGAACTGTCAGCGTCGTACCCGGACTTGCTAACGGTGAACGCCTACGAACGGTATCTCGGCGCGTGCAGGACTGTCGCCGAGCGGTGTGGGTGTGATCTCTGGACGCTCTATCGGGCGTTGTGGCGGCGCTCGAAGCGCGAGTGAACGCGATTCAGGCGGATCTCGGGTCGGTGCTCGAACGACCCCATACAGCAGACTCTCGATCGATCTATATTTAATCAAAGTTAATTTTATTTTGTTTGCGGTAGAAAATGCCGCCATGGAAATCCGTGAGGCCACTACGAATGACGGTCCGGCGATACGATCAATCGCGCTGTGGTCGCTACAGACATCGTATTGGATCGACGTTCAAACGATAAAAAGCGCAGTCATGCAGTGGTACGGCGTCGACAGCTTCGTCGACCGTCTCGAGGACGATGACGAGCTCCTCCTCGTCGTCGAGCTGGATGGTCAGCCGGTCGCGTTCTCCGACAGCGTTCTCGTCGACAATCGGGGAGATATTAATTGGATCCACGTCGCCGGAAACCACCGCGGAGAGGGAATCGGACGGAAACTCTACGAGGCGACGCGTGAGCATCTCGAGACGAGCGGTGCCGAGACGATCCGCGGGCTCGTTTTGGGTATCAACACCGACGGCAATCGCTTCTATGAGCACTGCGGGCTGAAAAAGGTCAGCGAACGCACCGTCCAGGTCGGCGACCGTGAGTTCACCGAAAACATCTATCTTGACGAGGATCGCGAGGACCCCGAACCGATTCTCGTCGAAGGAGATGAACTGTATATCGACCGCGCGGACTCTGAACGTGGCTCAAAGGCATCATTCTACGTCGTCTACGAGGAGATGAATCTTGAGACGCCCTACAGCTACTACTGTGGGAACTGCGAGTCGATTGTCATGTCGATGGACCCAGCGGGACAACTCCTCTGTGAGGAATGTGACAACCACGTGGAGCCGACGCGGTGGGACGCCGCATACGTTTGACTTTGTTGACCGAGGCGTTCGTAGTTCCCGTGCCGGTTGTCAGCGGTTGTGTGAGCAGTGACAGATAGTAGGCCGTTCTGTGAACCGCGAACGACATATAAGATGAAACTACAGTTGGTCCCGCTCAGTCCCGCCGTCGGCCATCCGTCGCTCGCCACGGGGGAACCACGCGAGTTCGTGATCGGCGTCAAGGCTTGCGACGACAGCATCGTCAAGCGAGACTCTGTCGGCGTGATTGTGCATGCAACCGACGACATCGCCGGAGTCGATTTCGACGCGGTAGAGGACAGTCGGCCCAAGATACCGACGGTGAACGACCTCGCCGTTCGCCTCGGCGGGGTCGGCCGGGCGGGCACGGACGTCGTCCGGCCGGACCATCAGGTCAATCTCGGAACCGTGGTAGGCGTCGGTGAGCCCGTGGATGCGGTCGAGCGGTACGCAGCCGACGTCGGTCTCGACGCAGTCGTCTTTGACCCGCCCTGCGACGAACGACGCGTGTCCGAGAAAGCCCGCGACGAACCTGGACTCGGGCTGTTGGAACACCTCTTCAGGGGTTCCGATCTGTTCGATCTGTCCCTCGCTCATCACCGCAACCCGGTCGGAGATGGACATCGCCTCCTCTTGATCGTGGGTAACCGAGACGGCCGTGACGCCAGCTTTTTTGAGAATCTCGCGGACCTCCTCGCGCATCTCGACACGGAGGTCAACATCGAGGTTCGAGAAGGGCTCGTCCAATAACAACAGTTGCGGTTCCGGGGCGAGCGAGCGCGCGAGCGCGACGCGCTGCTGTTGGCCACCCGAAAGTTCCTCGGGTGACTTCTCGCCGTGATCAGCGAGCCCGACGAGTTCGAGGAGTTCGTCGACACGCGCCTCGCGTTCCGCCTCGGACCACTCTTCGATGCCGAAGGCGATGTTCTCACGCGCCGAGAGATGTGGAAACAGCGCGAACTCCTGGAAAACGACACCGACGTCCCGGCGCTCCGCCGGGACGAACTCGGGGCCGCTGACGGCAGTGCCGTCGAGCCGGACGGACCCGCCATCGGGGCGTTCGAGTCCGGCGATCAGACGGAGCGTCGTGGTCTTTCCGCAACCCGAGGGACCGAGCAGGGTGAGCAACTCGCCGTCTCGAACGCGTACGGAGAGGTCATGAATGATGCTCGTCCCGTCGTAGGACTTCTCCAGTCCGTCGAGTTCCAGCACCGTTCGGGTCGTCGAGAGAGACGTCCGGGTCGCGCTGCGTCCCTGCACGTCACTGGACACCGGCGTCACCTCCCGCCGTTCGACCGGGCGCATCTGCGATCATTACCCCCAGTTTGTTTAGGTAGACCAAAAACCCTTCCGTTCGATGCCACCCGCAAAGACCGAACGTTTACGACGGTCCCCGGCGAGAGCGTAGCCATGCCAGACGTAGCCGTCATCGGCGCCTCGATGACCGAATTCGGCCAACGGGAGGCGTGGGTTCGGGAGTTGCTCGCCGAAGCTGGAACGGCGTGTCTCGACGACGCCGGCGTCTCGCCGGAATCGGTAGAGCACCTCTACGTGTCGAACATGGCCAGCGGCGAGTTCGAGGGACAGACTGGTGTGCCGAACGCGCTCGGCCACGACCTTGCCGCGGTGCCCGCCTACACCCAACGCGTCGATCAGACCTCCGCCTCGGGCGGGGCGGGGATCTACGCCGCTTGGCAGTCCGTCGCGAGCGGAGCCTCCGAGATGACGCTTCTGGTCGGCGGTGAGAAGATGACCCACCGGACAACCGGTGAGGCGACCGACGTGATCGCCTCATTGACCCACCCGGTCGAGTACAAACAGGGCGTGACGCTGCCGTCGTTCGCGGGGCTCACAGCGCGGCTCTACCTCGACCGCTTTGACGCGCCGCGGGAGAGCCTTGCGAAGGTCGCGGTCAAAAACCACGCCAACGGCGTCCGGAACCCCCACGCGCAGTTCCGAAAGGAGATAGACGTCGAAACCGCGATGGAAGCGCCGATGGTCGCCGACCCGCTCCGGCTGTACGATTTCTGTCCGATAACCGATGGCTCGGCGGCGCTTCTGTTCTGTTCGGAGCGGACTGCGAAGGAGTACACCGATGAGTACGCCGTCGTCTCGGGTGTTGGCGGCGCGACCGACACCCACGTGGTTCACGAGCGCGTCGATCCGACGACGATGGGCGGCGTCGTCGAGTCCGGTAGGGAGGCCTACGAGATGGCGGATATAGCGCCGGAGGATGTCGATGTAGCCGAGCTTCACGACATGTTCACGATCCTCGAATTTCTCCAGATGGAGGGGCTCGGCTTCGCGCCAAACGGTGAGGCCTGGCGCGAAATCGAACAGGGAACGACTCGGCTTGACGGTGATCTTCCGGTCAACACCTCCGGCGGGCTGAAATCGAAGGGCCACCCACTCGGCGCCTCCGGGGTCGCCCAAGGGTACGAAATATACAAGCAACTCGTTGGGGAGGCGGGCAAACGACAGGTCGATGCGGACGTCGGCCTGGCCTGTAACGTCGGCGGGTTCGGAAACTGCGTGACTACCACCGTCATGGAGGCCGGACGATGACAATGGAGGCCTACCGCTACGAGGACGGCTCCATCACGTATCCGGGTCACCCTCGGGGGCCGAACGGTGACGACCCGGTCGCGACGATCGACCTAAGCGACCACGCCGCCGAGGTGGTCACTTGGACGACCTCGAACGCAACACCGCCGGGGGTCCGCGAACCGAACCACCTCGCGATCGTCGAGTTCGACATCGACGGACAGGCTGTTCGGGCGCTCTGTCAACTCACCACAGGTGAGGTGTCGATCGGTGACGAAGTTCGCCCGGTGTACTGTGAAGAGCTTCGCGATCCAGGGGCTGGCATCCGCGACGCCGCAAGCCAGTCGTGGGACGGCTACCGCTTCGAGCCACTCGAGTAGCGGTTCACCGGTTCTCGTTCGGTCACTGGCCCTCGTCGTCGTCGGGCGCGTCGACATCCCCGTTCTCCCCGTCGGTTTCCTCCGAACCGTCTTCGACGGTCCGCTTGATCGACGCCAGTTCCTCATCGACATCGATGCCGATCGCGTCGTCGCGCTCCGTCTGGCTGTCTGATTCGGCCTGAGATGATCGGTCCGGTTCGGCTCCCCGATCGGGTCGCGTCTCCGGTTCTTCCCCTCCGCCCTGTGCGGTACGATCGCGTTCGGACTGCGATGTGTCCCCTTCGATCGCCTCCGAGAGGCGGTCGTCGACTTCTGCCCTGAGACCCCGTGCCTCCTCGAGCAGCCGCTGTACCTCGGGGTTCGAGGGATCGCCCCGGGCGGCCGACTGGAGTTCGGCGAGGGCGCCATCGAGCCGGCGGAGGGTTTCACGACTCGTTGCGGCGAGTCGATCCCCGGTCAGCGTCTCGGATCGCGTTCCTCCCGACGCCGCCTCAATCGGTCGGCCATCGGCGACCCGAAGCGCCGCAGCCAACAGCTCCAGCGACCGAATCGCGGCTTCCAACAGCGCGATGGTCGCCGGGATGGTGTACTGTTCGGTAAACCGGAGGAGTTCGCCGGGACTCGGGGGGCGGGGAAGCCCCAAGGGTCCCTCCGGAGGGGCTTCGAGTTCCGCCCGGAGCGCTTCGAGCGTCTCGGAGAGTTCGGCCGTCGCCTCGGCCAACTCACGTTCGCGGTCGTCCATACAGGGAGTGGGGCGGCGAGAGTCAAAACAGTACGGTGCCTCAGTGTTCCGGTCAACCCGACTGAGGTTTAGGCGCACCAAAACACTTTATATCAGTCGATCCTGAGAGGGGTGTAATGCCAACTACTGTCGACGCGGATGAGCCGGTCGGGCTCCAGATTCACGCGACATCTCCGGATCGGTCGGTGTTCACCGAGCCGGACAACAGCGACGGATGGATCGCGACCGACTTCACCGTCGAGGTTCGGCGCTAAGATCGCGCGTTAGTTTGTCGCCGACTCGAGCACTAGCGTGTCGTCTTCAAGATAGTGTTCGAGGTGGTGGGCGTGCTCCTCAACCGTCTCGAGGGTGTCACGCAGGAGTTCCTCGCTCGCGTAGTCGCCGAGTTCGTTCGTGAGGCCGATATGGTCGCGGAGCGATTCAATGATGACGCCGAAAGCTTCCATGTCGTTCTCGATGGAGGTTCGAACGTCGTAGACGTCATCGCCTTCGGGGTCGATAGGTGCGTACTCCTCGTAGGTTGCGCCGCCCGAAAGCGGAACGCCGCCGATCGCTTGGGCGCGCTCGGCGAGTTCGTCCGCGCTCTCCTCTAGGTCCTCGGTGATTTCGCCGAGATACTCGTGAACATCGAGAAACTCCGCGCCCTCGACGTTCCAGTGGTGCTTTTTGATCTGGTGGTACAGGACGTACGTCGCCGCGAGGTCGGTGTTCAACGCATCGACGATCTGCTCTGCTTTCTCGGAGTCGATCTTCAGTGCGGTCTCCTCGACGCTTCCAGCCTGACGGCGTACAGTCTCTTGGGTGCTCATACAATACATGGTACGACCGGCAGCTACTTAAATGTTTCTACGAACACAATTATATTTCGAGATTCAAAAAATAATATTTCACTTTGGCGGCTAAGATCGGGACCGGTGAGACGCGATACCGGGCGCCTGCGGGCAGTTCGCACGGTCGGAGGCGTTCATAAGCGCTTTTATGCGGTGACGCAGTACGAAGATGTACAGCCTACGCGGGGTTGTGATGCTCCTAGCCCGACAGGACTCAACACGCACCGACTCGGTGCGGAGAACCGGCGGACGCCGGCCGACGGCGGTCCGTCCGCGTTCGACGGCGGGGGAGCGCGAGCCCGCGCGTGGGAGGATCCAATAATGTCAGTATACGTAGATTTCGACGTTCCCGCTGATCTCGAGGACGACGCCATCGAGGCGCTTGAGGTCGCCCGGGACACCGGCTCAGTAAAGAAAGGAACCAACGAGACAACGAAGGCAGTCGAGCGCGGCAACGCCGAGCTCGTCTTCGTCGCCGAGGACGTCAGCCCCGAGGAGGTCGTCATGCACCTGCCTGAGATTGCCACCGAAAAGGACGTTCCGTACGTCTTCGTCGGCACGCAGGACGATATCGGCCATGCCGCCGGGCTCCAGGTCGGCAGCGCCGCCGCCGCCATCGTCGATGCTGGCGAGGCGGACGACGACGTCGAATCCATCGCCGAGAAGGTTGAGGAACTCCAGTAGGTGAGTGAGTATGAGCGCTGAAAACGAAGGGGACGGCGCGACCCCCGCCGAAGTAATCGAGATCGTCGGCAAGACCGGCATGCATGGCGAGGCCATGCAGGTCAAATGCCGGATCAAGGAGGGTGAAAACCAAGGGCGTATTATCGCCCGGAACGTCCTCGGACCGGTCCGTGTCGGCGACGTGCTACAGCTTCGTGAGACGGCCCGTGAGGCCGACTCGATCGGAGGACAATAATGGTTCAAGAACGCACCTGCGACTACAGCGGCCAAGAGATCGAACCCGGCACCGGTACGATGTACGTCAAGAACGACGGCACGGTGCTTTGGTTTGCGGACGCGAAGTGCGAAAAGAACTACCGAATGGGCAGAGAGGCCAGAGACCTCGAGTGGATCGGCGACGATGACGAGGCGGCCGACACCGAGGCCGAGACGGACGCCGGCACTGAAGATGACGCGGCTGACGCCGATGTCGAGGCTGAGGAGAGCGAAGCCACTGAGGACGAAGCCGACGAAACTGAAGCGGAATCCGTCGACGACGAAACCGAGGCCGACGGCGAGGCGGAAGCCGAGGGGGCCGAGGTTGACGAGGAGGTCGACGCGTAGATGGCCGACACCGAGCGGACCTTCGTCATGGTCAAGCCCGACGGGGTCCAGCGCGGTCTAATCGGCGACATCGTCTCGCGGTTTGAGGAGCGTGGGCTGAAGCTTGTCGCCGGCAAGTTCATGCAGATTGACGACGAACTCGCGCGCGAACACTACGCAGAACACGTCGACAAACCGTTCTTCGACGACCTCTCCGGCTTCATCACCTCGGGGCCGGTCTTCGCGATGGTCTGGGAGGGCCAAGACGCGGTTGCGCAGGTCCGAACGATGATGGGCGAGACCGACCCTGCCGAGTCCGCGCCGGGCACGATCCGCGGCGACTTCGGGCTCGACCTCGGCCGAAACGTCATCCACGGTTCGGACACCGAGGAGGGCTCCGCCGAGCGCGAGATCGGCCTGTTCTTCGACGACGAGGAACTGCACGACTACGACCGGATCGACGAAGCCTGGCTGTACGAGTAAGGCCACTTTTACACGCCACTCCCTTTACGAGAACCCGCGCGCCGTTCGGCAGGCGACACCGGTTCTCGGCGGCGTGGGGAA
>NZ_JBKEGK010000125.1:0-7396 GCF_046710025.1 Natronomonas sp.
TCGGCGTGTCACGGCGGGCGTTCGACACGGGTATATAAGTCGGTTCGGATCGCGTCCGGGGACCGTCAGAGCCGTCGCGGTTCGATGTACCGTATCAGTCGGCGCCGACGGCGACCCGGCCGGCGTCAACCTCGGGCGTGGGAACGGAACCGCCGGCGCGTTGGACGGCCCGGCGGAGGCGGTCCGGGGAGACGCCAGCCTGGTTCGCGGCTGTCGACAGATCCAGCGTTCCACCCTCGTACAGGGTCATCGCGGTCCGCAACGCGTGTTGATGCATATCTCCTCCGACGAGACGGGGCATAATAATAGTATCGAGAGATAAATTGTCAACCCATGACCTTATATGCCTACCCGCATAAAGAATCATTATATTAAGATGAGAGATTATGCCGGCCAACCCGGCAGGGCCTCCGGCCTTCCGCGGCTCGCAACGTTTTAGTTCGCGCTACCGCCTTCTAGTGTATGGAGCACGCCGACGAACTGTTGGAGCTTCTGTGTGAGAACGCCCGGTATTCGACGGCGGATCTCGCCCGATTCACCGGGCTCTCCGAGGCGACCATCGAGGAGACGATTGCCGAACTTGAGGCCGAGGGCATCATTCAGGGGTACACCGCGGTCGTCGACTGGGACGCCGTCAGCGACGACCGGGTGCAGGCCCACGTCGAACTCAACGTAACTCTAGACCGCGAGACGAGCTACCGGGACGTCGCCGAGCGGGTCGCGGGCTTTCGGGAGGTCCAAGGCCTCCGGCTCGTCTCCGGCGACTACGACTTCGCCCTCGAAGTCGAGGGCGAGAACATGCGGGAGGTCTCACGGTTCATCAGCGACAAGGTCGCCCCGATCCCGGAGATCACCCAGACGGTCACCCACTACATCATGGAGACGTACAAACAGGGCGGCCACCGCTTCGACGACGGGGACGACGACGATCGTCTCTCGGTCACCCCATGACGCTGGAACCCTCCGAGCGGGTCGCCGACGTCCCCCCCTCGGGGATCAGACGCTTCTTTGAACTCGCCGAGGAGATGGACGACGTGATCTCGCTCGGCGTCGGCGAGCCGGACTTCTCGGCCCCGTGGTCGGCTCGGGAGGCCGCGATCACCGCGTTGGAGCGTGGACAGACATCCTACACCGCCAACCGCGGCAAACGGAAACTCCGCGAGGCGATCGCCGCCGACGCCCGCCGGTGGAACCTCGAGTACGACCCCGACGACGAAGTCCTCGTCACCGCCGGAGCGAGCGAGGCAATCGACCTCGCCTTCCGCGCGCTGGTCGATCCCGGCGACACCGTCGCCGTCGCTCAGCCGTGTTACGTCTCTTATACTCCTGGTGTCACCTTCTCCGGCGGGGAGGTACTCGACGTGCCGACGCGCGTCGAGGACGAGTTCATACTCACGCCGGAGGCGCTCCGCGCGGCGGGCGCGGAATCGGCCGACCTGCTCGTCTACTGCTACCCGAACAACCCGACGGGGGCGACGATGGACCGATCGGAACTGGCCGAAGTCGCCGCCTTCTGTCGGGAGCACGACGTTGATGTCCTCTCCGACGAGATCTACGCCGACCTCACCTACGAGGGCGAGCACGTTTCAATCGCCGAACTCGACGGGATGCGCGAGCGAACCATCGTGTTCAACGGGTTCTCGAAGGCGTACGCGATGACGGGACTCCGCCTCGGCTACGCGATGGCCCCCGAGGAAGTCATCGCGGCGATGAACAGGGTCCACCAGTACACGATGCTGTCGGCTCCGACGACCGCCCAACACGCGGGTATCGAGGCGCTCCGGAACTGTCGCGAGGACGTCGAGGAGATGCGTTCGCAGTACGACCGTCGCCGGAACTTCGTCCTTTCACGGTTCGAGGAGATGGGAATCGACTGCTTCGAAGCGACCGGCGCCTTCTACGTCTTTCCGGAGTGTCCCGGCGATGACGCCGAGCGGTTCGCCGAGGACCTCCTCGAGGCGGAGTCGGTCGCGATGGTGCCCGGAAGCGCCTTCGGGGCCGGCGCCGAAGGCCACCTCCGGGCGTCGTACGCGACGGGGCTGGAAGAACTCCGGGAAGCGATGGATCGACTCGAGCGGTTCGTCTCGTCGACGTAACGCCCGCGTATTCTTCCGAGTACGGTCAGTAACACGTCTTGTGGTTTCGCGAATCGATTCTGGGGGAACTCTTTTTCAGCGATAGCGCGGAATAACACATATGTCGACCGGTGACTCGGACGGTGGCAACGCCGAGGCGACGCCAGCATCGCCGCCATCCGAGAAGCCCGAACAAGCGGAGGATGACCGCTCCGGGGGCCACGAAGCATCCGGAGATCCCGAAGCCACGTCAAAAACCGACCCTGAACGCAACTCCGGGGGCAACGCCGCGGCCGGTACTGGCGACGATGTCAGCGAAGACGCGCCTGCCGCCGAGATTTCGCCAGCGGAGCTCCGCAGACACCTCGAGGCCGGGAGCGACGCCGCCGCCGCTCTAGATGCCCGTGTCGAGGAACGAACCGTCCGGACCGACCCTGATCTCGACGAGGACGCGTTCTTTTCGAATGACGACGGCACGACGACTGTCGTCACCCGATACGATCTCGAACGGACAGTCCCGCAGGAAAAAAAGAGCCATTTTCAGGAGGTCGATCGGTACTGGGTCAACAAACCCGACACGTTCGTCGTGATCTTTCACTCCGAGAAAGAAAACGAAAACAAGTACTACCTCGTCGAGCCGCACCTCACCCCGTTGGAAACCGACCTTCGGGAGTTTCTCGTCAGAAAACTCAAAACCTCGATCAAATACTCCAACGACGAGGTTGTTATGCAGGAAGGCGAGGACGCCCGCGAGCAGGTCATCGAGACGCAGACGCACGAGTTACTCGATCGATACGACCTCTATGCTGACGGGACGGACTCGGATAACGGCGGGCTACTCGACCCAATCCGGGAGGCGAGCGAGCTGCTCGACCCGGTCCGCGAACGCCTGGGACTCGAAGGCGACGGGAGTCTCAGCGACGACGGTGGCAACGATGTAACTCGGGAGCTTCATGGGATCGCCGCTCGCCCCGAACCCGCCGTTCTGGAGGACGGTTCGAGGACGCTCACCGAACACCAAATCGAGAAGCTGTTTTACTTCCTCAAGCGGGATTTCCTCGGCTTCGAGCGGATCGACGGCATCAAACACGACATCAACGTCGAGGACATCTCCTGTGACGGGTACGATTCGCCCGTCTTCGTGTATCACTCCGAGTACGAACAGATCATCACGAACATCTATCACGGCACCGAAGAACTCGACGAGTTCGTTGTCAAACTCGCCCAGCGCTCCGGAAAAGGAATTTCGAAGCGGAGCCCGCAGGTCGACGCAACACTGCCGGACGGGTCGCGTGCGCAACTGACACTCGGGCGAGAGGTCTCGGATCACGGAACGAACTATACGATTCGGCAGTTCAAGGAGGTCCCGCACACGCCGGTCGACCTGATCAACTGGAACACCTTCTCGCTCGAACAGATGGCGTTCCTGTGGCTCAGCATCGAGAATCAGAAATCGCTCGTCTTCGCCGGCGGGACGGCCTCGGGAAAGACAACCTCGCTGAACGCCGTTTCGCTTTTTATTCCGAGCAAGGCGAAGATCGTCTCTATCGAAGACACCCGCGAGGTTGAGTTGCCACAGCGGAACTGGATCGCGAGCGTCACGAGGCCCTCGTTCGGCGACGACGACAAAGGGGATGTCGACGAGTTCGACCTGTTGGAAGCCGCCCTCCGACAGCGCCCCGAATACATCGTCATGGGCGAGATCCGTGGCGAGGAGGGCCGAACGCTGTTCCAAGTTATGTCGACCGGTCACACGACACTAACGACGTTCCACGCGGATTCCGTCGGAGAGGTTATAAAACGGTTCACGACCGATCCGATCAACGTCTCGAAGACAATGTTCACGGCGCTGGATCTTGTCTCGGTCCAGAGCCAGACCCGAATCAGGGGCGATAAGGTTCGACGAACGAAATCGATCACGGAGATCAACCACTACGATCCCGAGAACGACGAGATCAACGTCAAGGACGTATACCAGTGGCAGGCCCAAAGCGACTCGTTCCTCAGCATGGGTGATTCGAGTACGCTTGACACCATCGCCTTCGATCGGGGGTGGTCACAGGCGGAACTCGACGAGGAGATCTTCCAGCACGAAATTGTGCTCGCGTACCTGATACACGAGGGACTCAGTACGTACACGCAGGTCGCGGCGACGCTACAGGCGTTCATCAACGATCCGGAGACGATTCTCACGCTCATCGCGAGAGGGCATCTCGAACGATCTCTCGAGGATCTCAGGGAAATGGAATCCGTCGAAATCGACATCGATCCCGAAAAGGAGGCGATGGTCCCGCGCCCCGAGGCGAGCGACGAGATGCTCGAAAAGACAGCGGACATACTCGAAGAGGCCGAACCGCTCCTCGATGAGTACCGCAGCGGCGAGATTGCGAACGGAGTCGTCGACGCGCTCGACATCGAGGCCGTCGACGATGTCGAGGTGCTCGGCCCACAACAGGAGGGTACCTCCGGGGCGATCGATGCCGCCGGCATCGACTTCGACCCGACCGATGGAAACGCGAGCGCGGTCGACTCGGACGACGCAGCGACGACCGATGGCGGACGCGGGACGGGACAGTCAGACACCGCTGGCCCGGGAACGTCGGCGGAGTCGGAGTCTGCGGATCAGCCCTCTGCCGACGATTACGACTTCGATGACGGAGACGACTGGGCGTCATGAGCGTCCGATCTGCCCCCGCAAAGTCGGGGACTGACGCGCTTGCGGACGTGTTCTACCCGCTGTACCAGCGGCTCTTCGACGAGAACAGCGACTTTGTCGGTGACCTCGAGCGCAAACTGGCCGAGGCGCGGATCCCACGGACGGTCGAATTCTACCTCTCGATATCGCTCGCCCTCGGCGTTTTCGTCGGGGGGGCGCTCTGGGCGGTCGGGACCGTCCTCGGATGGGCGCTCGTTACCTTCATTATCACCGACCCGCCGCTACTGCTCGGGTTGCCGCTCCCCGAACCGTACCTTTCGACGGTAAACGCGCTGAAACTTCCGTTTTTGATCTTCTCCTCGGGGATCCTCTTCGGCGCGTTGGGGTTCGGGGCGGGATTCGGCGGGATGGTCGCCAGGCCCTACCTGACCGCGGACGCCCGCAAGCGGGAAATCAACGTGTTGCTTTCCGATTCGGTCTCGTTCATGTACGCGCTGTCCGTCGGCGGCCTCAACCAACTCGAGATCCTCGAGGCGATGGCTCGGGCCGACGACACCTACGGCGAGGTCGCAAAGGAGTTCCAGTCGATCGTCCTCGAGACGGAGTACTTCGACACCGATTACCGGACTGCAGTGCGGAACCAGGCGCTGCAGACCCCCTCCGAGGATCTCAGCCAGTTTCTCACCGATATGCTCTCGATAATCAACTCGGGGGGCGACATGGAGCGGTTCCTCGAGGATCAAAAAGAAAAGCAGATGCGGACCTCGCGGCAGGAACAGGAGACGGTACTCGAGACGCTCGAACTGTTCGGGGAGATGTACATGACACTCTCTCTGTTCCCGCTGCTTTTGATCATCATTCTGGTCATCATGTCGATGCTCGGGGAGGCGCAGAGCTCGCTTCTGTACGGAACGGTTTACGGACTGATCCCGCTTTTGGGCATCGGCTTCCTCGTGCTCGTTTCCACGGTCGTCCCCGACGAGATCGGCGACGGCTACTTGCGGACTGAGGACGGGACGGCGGAAGATTCGAAAGGGATGTTCGCACTCGGAGTAGCTGGCGCCTATGCGGGGCGCTATCCGGTTTTCGATCGGATCAAGTCCCGAGAGGGTACACACATGACGCTGTCGATCCTCCGGAAACCGCACCATTTCTTCCGGGAATACCCGCTGTCGACGCTTGCGATCACTGTGCCGGTGTCGGCCGTGTTGGTCGTGACTGCCGTCCGGTCGGGAATCGCGCCAACGGCGCTGGAACCGATGATGGCCGCGCCGATCAGGGGGACGTTCATTTGGGTGTACGTGCCGTTGTATCTCACGCTCATCCCGCTGACGGTGTTCCACGAGTGGAACGTCCGCTCACGGCGGGCGATCACGAACAATCTCTCCGACAACCTCCGGAAACTCTCAAGTGCGAACGACACCGGCATGACGCTGCTTGAGTCGCTGAAAGTCGTTGCGGACACGTCTTCGGGGCGTCTCGCAAACGAATTCCGGGTGATGTACGCGAAGGTGAACTACGGGACGAGCCTTCGAACCGCTCTCCGGGAGTTCAACAACGCGTACCACATCCCGCGGCTCGCCCGGACAGTCAAACTCATTTCGAAGGCCCAGGAGGCGTCGAGTCAGATCACACAGGTGCTCTCGACGGCTGCGCAGGCCTCCGAAAATCAGGACGACATCGAGCGCGACCGGAAGTCAAAAACCCGGATGCAGATGGTCATCATCATCATGACGTACATCACCTTGCTCGGCGTGATGGCGCTTCTGAAGGTCGAATTCCTCGATACGATGGCCGGTCTCGTCGATCAGGCCGGATCGGGCGGCGGCGGGGGTCCGGGCGCCGGCGGCGGGTTCGGTGGCGGCCTCAACATCGACGAGTTGACCATGCTGTTCTTCCACGCCGTAACGCTCCAGGGGATCATCTCCGGAGTCATCGCCGGATACATCCGCGAGGTCAGCGTGCTCGCGAGCCTGAAATTCGTCGTTGTCCTGCCGACGCTCGCGCTGGTGGTGTTCATGTTCGTATGATCGAACGCGAACCGGATCGGACCGTCCGCGATCGCGACCGCGGCCAGACGATGCTCGATTTCGCCGTCGCGATGGGCGTCTTCCTCGTGACCGTGCTGTTCGTCCTCGCCTACGCGCCGACGATGTTCGATCCCTTCGCGGGCGGGTCCGGAACGAAACTCGTCGTCGCCGACCGGGCCGCAACGACGCTCTCGGCCGACGTGTTGGCCGCTTCGACGGCCGAACCGGGGGTTCTGTCGGCCAGCTGTTTGATAGCGTTCTTCGGTGGCGGCGACGACAAGTGCTCCACGGGGGAATATCTCGACAGTAACGATATCCCTGCAGTCACGAACAGAAACTACAACGTCACCATTCACGATCTCAACGCCTCGGTCGACACCCCAGCAACGCCCCTCGATGAGCCGGACGATATCGAGTTGACCAAATCGAACTCCGGGTCGGTCCCAACCGACGTCGCCGTGGCGACACGGACCGTCTCGATAGAGGGCGACCCGTACCGGCTGACGGTGAGGGTGTGGTAGTATGCGCGGGCAGGCCCACACCGTCGAGGCGTTCGCAGCCGCCGTGTTGGTAGTCAGCGGGCTAGTCTTCGCCACGCAGGCGGCTGCCGTCACGCCGCTGTCGGCGAGCACCTC
>NZ_JBKEGK010000126.1:0-7322 GCF_046710025.1 Natronomonas sp.
CTCCGACTTCCCGGAGGGTCCTGCCGAGCCCCGGACATCGCCGCCGCGCCACGTCCCCCGGAGGAACCACGCGTACGCGATCGCCACGCCGGCGACGTTCGAGACGATGAACCCCCACCAGATACCCGGCGGGCCGAGGGCGGGGAGAAGCGCCGGCAGCGAGCGGGTTGCGCCCGCAACTTCGAGCGTGTAGGGGCCGATCCCGTAGGCCAACGCCGCGGCGACCGGGAGACGAATGCCCCCCAGAAAGACGACCGCGATGGCGGCGGCGATGAGCGTCTGTCCGGCCCCCCGGAACGCGCCGGTGTAGGCCCGTATCACGCCGATACACCCGAAGGTGAGCGCGACGTACCGGAGGAACTCCGCGCCGACGCCGATCACCTCGGGATCGTTCGTGAACACCGCCGAGATCGGTTCCGGGAACAGGAAGATAGCCCCCCCGGCCGCCCCGAGGATGAGAAACATCGCTTTCGCGGCGAAGTGGGCCGCCTGGCCGGCACGATCGGGTTTCTTCGCGCCGATGTTCTGCCCGGCCATCGTCTCGACGCCCTGGGAGACGGCGATCGCCGGCAGGAAGATGACCGAGAAGATCCGGACGCCGATCCCGTAGCCGGCGACGACGGCGGTCGGAAAGCTCCCGACGACCACGAGCATCGCGTTGACCGAGATCGCGCGGCCCGTCGACTCGATCGACGCCGGAACGCCGATGTCGAGAGTCTTCTTGAAATACGCTGCGTCGGGGCGCATGTCGGCCAGCCGGATCTTCACGCCCCGCGTGCCGGCGAACATGATCGCGAGGCCGACGGCCATCGCCAGCCCCCGCGAGATGATGGTCGCATAGGCGGCGCCGACAATACCCAACTCCGGAAACGAGACGGTCCCGACGACCGGGGCGTCGGCGACGATTGTCCACCCGAAGATGAGAAACGGGTCCAACGCGAGGTTGACGACGACGGTCCCGAACATCACGAGCATCGGCGTGACCGTGTCGCCGTACCCTCGCATCAGCGAGATGAAGACAAAAAAGCCGAACATCAGGGGTAGTCCGAGCGCGATCACGCGCATGTAGGCGGTCGCGGCGGCCAGCGTCGCCGGTTCGGCCCCGAACACCCAAAGAAGATCGTCGACGAGGACGTACCCCACGGCCCCGATTCCGATCGCAGCGACCACCGCGAACAGCATCGTCTGAGAGGCGGCGTACTCCGCGGCGCGTTCGTCGCCAGCGCCGATGTTTTGAGCGACCAACACGGACCCGGCGACCGACACCCCAAGCCCGAGCGAGATGAGCAAAAACACCATCGGGAACGCGAAGGAGATGGCCGCAAGCGCCGTCGTCGAGTACTGGCCGAGCCAGAACGTGTCGACGAGGTTGTATGCGGTCTGCAGCAGGTTCGTGATAACGATGGGTAACGAGAGGTAAAAAAGCGGCCTCGCGATCCCGCCCTCCGTGAGCTCGAGGTCGTCTGGACCCTTGAACATCAGTTTCAGCCCTCCCGACCGACAGCCTCGCCCAGCCGCCCGTCGTAACTGCGCACTACCCGGTCTACGATTCGGCCGGACAAATGGATTCCGTCTCGACGCCGCATCGGCACATCCCGGCCTCCGTTTAACGCGCTACCGCCGCCGGCCGCCGTGGCCAGGGTAGTCGCGCTCGAAGCGCGTTTTGATCTCTTCCGTCGAAACCTCGATCACCGTTGGCCGTCCGTGCGGGCAGGCGTAGGGGTTCTCACAGCCGTCGAGCGCCTCGAGCAATGCCTCGACGGTCCCCTCCCGTAGCGACGTGTTCCCCGTGATCGAGGGGTGACACGCCAGATCGCCCAGTACATCGTCGACGACCGACTCGACGGTACCCTCCGGGTCGCCCCCGACGAACTCCCCGAGCAGGTCGCGGGCGAGTTCCGGCGTCGCTTCGCCGACGTGGTCGGCCAGGAACGCCGGCACTGTCGTCACCGAAAGCGTTCCATCATCGACACGTGTCCTGAACCCCAGCCGCGAGAGCGCCCCGCCGTACTCGTCGGCCAGCGCCGCCTCGCGGGCGGTCACGCTGACCGCCACAGGGTTGGCAAGGGTCTGAGTGGTGACGTTGCCGGCGAAGCGCTCCTGCAACCGCTCGTAGTTCACCCGCTCGTCAGCGGCGTGCTGGTCGATCAAGAGAAGTCCGTCCGCCGACTCCGCGACGAGGTAGGTGTCGTCGAACTGCCCGAGGACGTGCAGGTCAGGGAGTCGATCGAACTCCTCGGGCGTTCCCGTGGTTTCCTCGCCGTTGAGGGTCCGCTGTGTCGTCGGTCCTGACGAACTGTCCGGAGTCGTGGGGTCCGACGGGGCGTCCGTGCTCCGCGGTGTCGCTGTCGGGGGTCCATCCCGTGTCGATCCCTCCCCTCTGGCGTTCGGTCCCGAAGTGGTCCCCTCGGCGTCGGCCGATGTCCCGGGATCGCCCGCACCCCCGGAGTCAGGCGTTCGGGAACTGCTCTCCGTTCGGTTTTGCGTTCGCGCGTCCCCTCGATCCGTCCCAGGGGTGCTCGCCTTTCCCGGCTCAGTTTCGGCGCTCCCAGCCCGTGCTTCGGCGTCGTTTTCGCGGCTGTCGCCCCGGTCGTCGTGATTGTCTCGAGAGGCGCGCTCCGCCGGGCTTCGCTGCTCGCCCTGCTCTTCCGGTTCGCCCGGATCGTCGCCGGCGTCGCTCCCCGTTTCCCCGGGCGATACCTCGGTTTGTTCGGGGGCCGATCGCCCTCGTGGCGCGCGCGACCGGAGCAGCCCCGCCCCGGAGAGGGCCGCCTCGACGGCCTCGGTGACGGCCGTCTTGACCGCCGCCTCCTCGGCGAACAGTACCTCGAGTTTCCGGGGGTGAACGTTCACATCGACGCCGCCCGGCGGGAGTCGCAGATCGACCACGGCGAAGGGGTAGCGGTCCGGCGCGAGTTCGTCGCCGTAGGCGTCGACGACCGCCTGCCGGACCGCGCTCGCGGTCACGTACCGGCCGTCGACGAGCGTCGTCACGTACTCACTGCCCGCCCGATTCGTCTCGGGGTGGCTGATGAGACCCTCAACGCCGGCCACCGGACGCCCCGTCTCGCCCTCGCACTCGACGGGGACCATCGACGCGGCCACGTCGCGGCCGTACACCGCCATCACCGCGCTCTTCCGGTCGCCGTCGCCAGTCGTGGCGAACGTCTCGCGATCGTCCCGCGAGAGCGAGACCGCAATGTCGGGGCGAGCCAGCGCGTAGCCGGTGACGATCCGGGCCACGTGGTCGAACTCCGTCGCCTCCGTCTTGAGGTACTTCCGACGCGCCGGGACGTTCCCGAAGAGGTTAGCCACCTCGACGGTCGTTCCCTCCGGACAGCCCGTCGGGCCGCACGAAACGAGCTCGCCGCCCTCGACGATTAACTCGGTGCCGCGTGAGCCACCCCGCGGTTTCGTCTCGAGTCGCAGGCGCGCCACCGATCCGACGGCGTGTAGCGCCTCTCCCCGGAACCCGAGCGTGCCGATCGAATCGAGATCGCCGACGTCCCGGAGCTTGCTCGTGGTGTGTTCCTCGATCGCCAGCCGGGCGTCGGATTCGGTCATCCCGACGCCGTCGTCCGAGACGACGATCCGGTCGGTGCCGCCAGCCTCGACGGCCACGTCGATCCGGCTCGCCTCGGCGTCAAGGGCGTTCTCCACCAGCTCCTTGACAACGGAGGCGGGGCGCTCGACGACCTCCCCGGCGGCGATCCGGTCGCGTGTCTCGGCGTCGAGTTCCCTGATATCCGGTGACATCGCGTCTCGGTTCGACGGTGTGTCGGGGCAGGCGTAATGGTTTCGCCCGTGCTATCGGGCAGAACGGGGTAGGAGAAATAAAAGATGTGTTTAGCCGACTGAGGGTCACTCGTCGCCGAGACGACGCTGCCACTCCCGAACGCGGTTCATCAACTCGACGGGCGAGGTCTCGGCGAGTGACGTTTCACGGACCTCGTCGACGACGGCGGCCGTCTCAGTGTCGACCGCCTCACCGTCGCCGGATGCGCTCTCGCCGGGGTCGCCATCGGTGAGTGGACTGCTGTCGGATACGCTGTCGTCGTCCGCTCCGTCCCCCGACGGCTCGTTCCCGTCCTGAAACTCCCCGCTCCCGAGGTCGAACACCGTCTGCACGGGCTCCCCGGAGCCGCCGCCTCTCGCCTCGATCGCCCGCTCCTCGCGGAGTCGCCGGAGGACATCACCGGCCCGGTCGACGACCGGTGTCGGAACGCCCGCTAAGTCGGCCACGTGGACGCCGTAGGAGCGGTCGGTCGCCCCCGGTTCGATCGTCCGGAGGAAGGTGACGCCTTCTCCCGAGTCCCCATCTCCGCCCGTTTCGCTCCCGGCCTCTGTCTCCGCTCCAGCCTCCGCTTTCGGTTCTCCTGCCACAGCAACGTGGACGTTCTCGACGCGGGGCAACTCCTCGGCCAGCGACGTCAACTCGTGGTAGTGCGTCGCAAATAAGGTGAACGCGCCCACCTCGTTGTGGAGGTACTCCGTGGCCGCCCACGCGATCGAGATGCCGTCGTACGTTGCCGTCCCGCGGCCGACCTCGTCGAGGACGACGAGCGACTTCTCCGTCGCCGAGTGGAGGATGTTCGAGAGTTCCTCCATCTCGACCATGAACGTTGAGCGCCCGCCCGCGAGTTCGTCGAGCGCGCCAACCCGGGTGTAGATCCCGTCCACGAGGCCGACCCGTGCCGAGTCGGCAGGGACGAACGATCCAACCTGCGCGAGCAGCGTCACGAGTGCGGCCTGTCGCATGTACGTCGACTTACCCGACATATTCGGGCCGGTGACGAGCAGGAATCGGCGTTCCCGGTCGAGATACAGGTCGTTCGGGACAAACTGGGTTTCGGTCTCGACGACCGGGTGCCGCCCGGCCTCGATATCGAGGACGCGCTCCCCCGTCAACTCCGGGCGCGTCCACCCCTGGCGTGCGGCGTGGGCCGCGAGCGAGCAGTAGGCGTCGAGTGTCGCGAGGGCCCGCCCGACCGCCCCGAGTAGCTCCGCCCGGTCGGCGACCGACGACCGGAGCCGACAGAACGCCTCGTACTCGCGCTCGCCGCGCTCGTCCTCCAGCCGAAATATCTCCCGCTCCGTCTCCCGGAGCCCCTCGAAGACGTACCGTTCGGCGTTCTTCAGCGTCTTGATCCCCTCGTACTCTTCGGGCACCGCGTCAGCCTCGGACTTTGGAACCTGGACGTAGTAGCCGTCGGTCTTGTTCCGTCCCACCGTCACCCGCGAGAAGCCGTGGCGGCGCTTCTCGCGCTCCTCAAGCGTCTCGAAAAACTCCAGAGCCGACTCATGGCGGGCCACGAGGTCGTCGAGTTCCTCGTCGTAGCCGCGTGTGATGAGCCCCCCCTCGTGGAGCGTCTTCGGCGGATCGTCGGCCAGCGCCCCGAGTTCCGACCGGAGGTCCGCGATCGCAGCCCGATCGAGATCCTCGAACAGCGTCGAGACCGGCGAATCGGCGAGTTCCGGGGCCCCCCCGATGCGTTCGTGAAGGTCGGGCACGAGCGCTAGCGTCTCCCGAACACGCAACAGGGCGTCGGCGTCAGCGCTCCCCGAGACGGCCCTGGACGCGGCGCGCTCGACGTCGTAGGCTCCCGAAAGCGTCTCCGCGATCCCGTCCCGAGCCAGCGCGTCCCCGAGGAGGGCATCGACAGCTTCGTGTCTGGTCTCGAGCGTCCCCTCGCGCCGGAGCGGCCGGGTAAGCCACTCCTTGAGGAGTCGCCCGCCGGCGCTCGTCTCGGTGTGATCGATCGTCTCGAACAGCGTCCGCCCGCCCGGGGTCATCGGCTCGATCACCTCAAGATTCCGCTGTGTCGTCGCGTCGACGGCGACGTGATCGTCAGGTTCGTACGCGCCAATCCGGGTGACTGAGGCGAGCGCCCCGACGCCCGTCGCTTCGACGTAGTCGATCGCTGCCCCCGACGCCGCGGCGGCGATCTCGGAGAGCCCAACACTTTCGGGGGCATCCCCAAACTGCTCCGTGAGGCGGTGACGCGCCCGTCCCGGCGCGAATGCTTCGGTCTCGTGCAGCGTCAGCCGGGCGCTTAGATCATCTCGGATCGACGCGAGAAAGTCGTCATCGTTTCGGACCCGCGGTCCCGGCAGCACCTCGACAGGGTCGAAGCGGTAGAGCTCCGAGAGCGTTCGGTCAGCCGCGTCCCCGCCGGACAGCGTCGTCGCCCGGAAGCGCCCGGTCGTCACGTCACAGACCGCGAAGCCGTATGCGCCGTCGTCGTACGCGACGCTTGCGAGGTACTGGGCGTCGGATTGGTCGGTCTCAACGAGCGTCCCAGGGGTGACGATGCGGACCACCTCGCGGACGATATCCCCGCCGTCGTCGCGTTGGTCGGCGACGGCGACCCGATAGCCCCGCTCCGCGAGCGCTTTTATATACGGCGTCAGTTCGTCGACCGGCACTCCGGCCATCGCATGGCTTTCACCGCCCGAGGAGCGCTCCGACACCTTCAGATCAAGTTCCTCGCCGACCAACTCAGCATCCTCGCCGAAGAACTCGTAGAAATCGCCCATCTGCATCGCTAGCAGGTCGGCCTCGCTGTCGGCCTTCAATTCGAAGAACTCCCCGACGATACCCGAACTCATGTGCGAACCGGGGAGTGGAGGCCGCTAAAGGGTGACGGGTCGTTGCGGTTTCGCGTCGATGCAAAACAATGTCGGCTGCCTACAGCTCCTCAATAAACTCGATCCACTCGCCGTTCGGGCCGTAGACGAACGCGATCTTGAGATCGCCGAACGTCTCAGGCGGCATGAGAAGCTCTGTTCCGCCCGATTCGAGTTCCGCGACGGCGCTGTCGATGTCGGGAACGACGAAGCCGAAGTGGAGGATGCCGGCCGGGAGGTCCTCGACGAGGCCGTTGATCTCGTAGGGCGGTCGTTCGAAACAATAGATTCGCTTGTCGGCGACGGAGAGCGCGACGTAGTTGGAGCCGTCGCCGGCGTCGCCCGACTCCAGTAGTTCGCCGCCGAGGACCTCCTGATAGAAGGCGGTACTGGCTTCGATGTCGTCGGTCTTGATCGCGACGTGAAAGAACCGTTCGAGTTCCATACCGCATCAACGCGCCGACGTTTATAAACTGCTTGTGCCCACCCGTCCCGTTCTTCCGATACCAGTCGGCGGCCGCTCACGCGGAGCGGTTCGCGGCGGCCTCGACCGCTTCGAGCGCGGTGTTGAGGTCTTCGGAGAGCACAGCGATACCCCTGCCATCGATACCGGTGACGGCACACGGCGAGGCTTCGAGCGCGTCTTCGACGCTGGCGTCGGGGCGACACTCGATGCCGACACGGAGCTCGGGATC
>NZ_JBKEGK010000127.1:0-7318 GCF_046710025.1 Natronomonas sp.
ACGACCTCCGACACCGCCGTTCCCGGCACTTCCGAGTGGCCCGTGCCGTTCAGTTCTGCCCGCAACTGCGACACTGTGATCGAATCTTCGCTATCCGTCTCGCCGATTTCCGCCGGTGACTCCATCTCCGACATATCAAGCCTTACACGCTACATGGACTAATAACGGCGAAGCATTTTCACCGCCCGAACAGCGACCCCTAAATTTATGTATGAGTGTCTGACGCTCGTCGGACTGGTCGAAATCCGCTGAGTGAGCCGCTCCGACCGACATCGAAGCCGGAGAGTTCGCCGAGACCGCAGTCGTTTGCTCCCGGCAAAAGGGGCGTGGGTCCGCTCAGTCGTCTCCGAGGATGACCCGTTCAGTCATCGCTCGCGGGTCGAGGACGTCGTCGGCCTCAGACTCGGTGAGGTACCCCTCCTCAACGGTGACCTCACGGACCGTCTTATCCTCAGCGAGCGCCTTCTTTGCGACCTTCGAAGCCTTGTCGTAGCCGATTGCCGGGTTCAGCGCCGTCGCGAGCGCCATCGACTGATCGACCTGCGTCCGGCAGTGGTCGGCGTTGGCCTCGAGTTTGCCGACGAAGCGCTGCCCGAACGTCTCGGCAGCGTTGGCAAGGAGTCCGGCGCTCTCAAGAAAGTTGTGCGCGAGCACCGGTTTATAAAGGTTCAAATCGATCTCGCCGCGGGCGGCACCGGCGGAGACGGCGGCGTCGTTGCCGACGACCTGCTTGTGGACTTGGTTGACCGACTCGGCGACGACCGGATTGATCTTGCCGGGCATGATCGAGGAGCCGGGCTGGTTTTCCGGTTGTTCGATCTCGCCAAGGCCGTTGCGGGGTCCGGAAGCGAGCAACCGGAGGTCGTTAGCGATCTTGTTCATCGACCCCGCGACCGTTCGGAGGGCCCCGTGAGCCTCGTTCATCGCGTCGTGGGCTGCCTGCGCCTCGAAGTGGTTGTCGGCCTCGCGGAAGGCGAGTCCAGTCTCCTCCGCGATGTTCTCGGCGGCGAGTCCGGGGAACTCGGGGTGTGTGTTGAGCCCGGTGCCGACCGCGGTGCCGCCCAACGCGAGTTCGCCGAGGCGCTCTCGCGTCGACTCGAGGCGGTGGATGCCCTTCTCAATCTGGGTCCGGTAGCCGCCGAACTCCTGGCCGAGTCGGACCGGCGTCGCGTCCTGGAGGTGGGTTCGGCCCGTCTTGACCACGTCGTCGAAGGCCGATCCCTTTGCTTCGAGTTCCTCGACGAGAACCTCGAGTCCGGGGATTACGTCCTTCTCGACGGCCTCAAGCGACGCGACGTGCATCGCCGTCGGAATGACATCGTTGCTCGATTGCCCGTAGTTGACGTGATCGTTCGGGTGTATCTCCCGAGACCCCAACTCGGCGCCGTAGATCTCGGTCGCGCGGTTGGCGATCACCTCGTTGGCGTTCATGTTCGAGGAGGTGCCGGAGCCGGTCTGGAAGATGTCGACCGGGAACTGGTCGTCGTGGTCGCCCGCGATAACCTCCTCGGCTGCCTCAACGATCGCCTCGGCCTTGTCGGCCTCGAGAAGGCCGAGTTCGCGGTTGGCCTCTGCGGCAGCCTTCTTTACAACCCCAAGCGCGCGAACGAAACGCCGGCCAAATGTGATGCCCGAGATCGGGAAATTTTCGACTGCTCGCTGCGTCTGCGCGCCCCAGTAGGCGTCCGCGGGGACTTTCATCTCGCCGAGACTGTCGCGTTCGATCCGGTGTTGGTCATCGTCGTCCGTCATGATCGGCCCCTCTCGCGGGTGTCGCTAAAGGGCATCGAAAGCTGACTGAGACCCGGTACCATTTATAAATCCTCGATGGGCGTGTGGGTTCATCGCATAGCTGCTGCGCCCTTATCATGATTGTCCGGAGACGTATACGTATGAACGACGCACCGCTGTCCGATCGGCGCACTGTCTTGAAATCGTTGGGTGCCGGCTCGTTCGTCGCTGTCGCGGGTTGCAGCGGCCTCGGGGGCTCCGGGGAAGAGAGTGGAACACCCGACGATGGGACGCCTGCCGGCGAGTCGACACCGGAATCGGAGGCCGAGTTGGCCTACGGTTGGGAGGACGCGACCTGGGACTCATACTGGTACTCGCTGTACAACATGAGCACCAACATCTCGATGAGCGGGAACGGGATCACGTTTCCTGCTACCGACGAGCAACAGGAACTATTCCAACAGCGGTTTCCGGAGATGTTGACGGTCGCCGAACAACCGGGGCCGCCGGTCACGAATCCGAATCTCAATATGGCGCCGTTTACCGAGGGTGACCCCCACTTCACCCAGGAGCCGGTACTGGAGGATGACAACGACCGTCCGGATGCGTCGTCGCTCGAATGGGACCCTTCGGCGTCGTCCGGCGTCGTCAGCCCGTCGGCACTGGCGTGGACGCACCTCAAGGGAGTGACCTGGGCGAAGAACTTCGAGGCACACTTCGACATTCTGCCGGACGACTTGGCCGCGGAGTTCCGCTCAATGGTGCTTTCGACGCTCGCACAGGTCGGCACCGTCTTCGCGCTCGTCACCGAGGAGGGCGGCGGCAACCTCCGGCTCAACGATGAGAACCTGCTGTTAGCCTCGGCGTTCCGCCCCGGCGAGGGCGTCGTCGACGAGACTCCCCGGCCGAGACACCACGCCGGAATGGTGTGGTTCCTCTCCGGACTGAACAGCCTCGCACAGAACGGCTGGTACGGCTACGTGAACCCCGAACCGATCATCCCCGCCGAGAACATCCAGATGCTCACGAACGGGATGGGGCAAACGACGATGAACGCCGTCCCTCCGAGCGACGTGTCGAACACCCGCCTACTCGGGGAGTTGCTCGGCGCAATCGGCTGGTTCGGCACCCAGACCGATCGCGACGAACTCCGAGAGAGCGCCGTCGAATACGCGAACGGTCTCGCGGGCGTCGTTGAGAGCAACCTCGATGGCAACGGCCGTGTCGGCGGGGGCAACGAAAACCAGGCTGCAACCCAGGGCGTCGTCGGGCAGGGGCTCGTGTGGGCCTCACAGCTCGATGATGTCGACCACACGGGAACCGCGGAAGATGTCATCGGGTACCTCTCCGATGAGTTATTCGACGAAGATGCCGGGACGTTCGCTTCCCAACCCGATGCCGACACGTACCTGATCACGGCCCGGGACGCCGGCGACATCACCGGCGGAATCAACGCGGCCGACGCCGTGCTCGGGATGGACCTCACGGAGCAGTACGCGCGCTTTTTCAATCAAACGCTCAACCGCGGCCGCCTCCAGCGCGCCGAACGCCCGTCATCGCGAAACGAGGACGCCGACCACACGCTGCCCCTGCCGCCGGCGGCGGGCGGCGAGTTCGGGCAGGCCGCCGTCTACAACGCCGCCGTCGAGTACGACACCACGGCCGACGAGTGGCGCGTCGCCGACGACACCTTCGATACGGCGGCGGCGCTGTACCTCTCGAACCAGGAGATCTGGCTCAGCCAGTGGGGCGGCGAGTCCTACCGTGGCCGCGGCGTCCCCGGCGAGACGGAGACACCAGAGTAAGCGACGAACTCACTCGCCTCACTGGTCGCGCTTCTCCAACTCGATTTTTGAGGACTCGCTATGCTCGTCCTCGCTACGGGGTCTGGGTTGTGAGCTCCAAGGCGTGGATGTCCGTCGTCATCGCCTCGCCGAGAGCGTCGTAAACAAGTTGATGTTGATCGACGAGCGATTCCCCATCGAAGACCGGCGAGACGACGGTTGCCCGCAGGTGGTCATCGTCGTGCTCGCCGCGGGCCTTCTCCACCGTCGCCTCACACTCCTCAAGTGCTGTCTCTATCCGGGCTTCGACTTCTTCGGGGGTCATATTCGTTCGTGAGGTCGCGGGAACCAAAAGCTCGCCGGGATCGATACCCCGGCACGAGACCAACGATCGACGCTCAACGCCAGCGATCGAGGCCCGTCTGAACGACAGATTCCTCGATACGTTCGAAGCCGCGAGCGACCTCCTCGGCGGGAACCTCCCACGTTTCGGTCACGTACTGGCGGGCCGCGTCCATATCCGGCTCGATATCGGCGTCGTAGTCGTACTCATCGGTGACGGCCGGGTTGAGGAACATCTCTCGGATGCGGTCGGCGTTCGGGACCGACTCGCCGCGAGCGTCGAGTGCGTCCCATAGGTTGCCGTGCTCGCGGAGCAGTTTCACCGCGGTCTTCGGGCCGATGCCGTTGATACCCTCATTGAAGTCCGTGCCCATCAGGATGGCCGCGTCGACGAGCTCCTCCCAGGTCAAGCCGAGTTCCTCGAGCGTCCGCTCGAAGTCCATGCACTCGGGGTCGCCCTTGCTGGTTAGCCCTCGAAGCGTGTACGGTGCGCCGAGCAAGAGCGTGTCGTAGTCCTCCGAGCCAGCGTAGTCGACATCGCCGTACCGCGCCATATGTGCCGCCTGGGCCTCGCCTTCGGCGGGGGCTTCGATAACCGGGACGTCGAGCAGCGACAATAACTCCCGAGTCGTCGTCTGAATCGTCTCGGTGAGCCGTTGGGTGCGTGACTCGAGCGTCGAGATCTCGGCGGCGTCGGCCTCCCCCGCCCGTGCGGCGTCGAGTTCGTCCTCGTAGCGTTCCCGTTGCTCGCGCCGGCTTTCGACCTCGTCGTCTTTCAGTTCCGTGACGCCGCCGTCGAAGACGAAGATCGGCGTCACGTCCGCCTCGAAGAACTTCGGCAGCCCCTGGACGACGCCGACGAGGTTCGCGACTTCCTCGCCCGACTCCGTCGTGTAGATCTCACTGGACGTGAACCGTACCGTCGTCGTCAGATAGCGATACAGCCAGTTGTGGGCGTCGATGGCCACGACCGAGCCGGCGAGGTCCTCGAACGGTTTCGGCTCGATGACCGCGAGCGCCCTGAGGTCCGCGTTACCCATTATCCCGTATTAGGGTGTCGGGGCTTTGAACCCGCCGATCCGGCGCATCGACAGCGGCTGTGGTTCCGCCGACTGAGTGTAGTCCCAGGGGGCGTGAGGCCGTACCGACTCAGTACTCGCCGTTCATGGCACTGAGGATCCGGTCGTCGAATCGCTCGAAATCCGGCTCTCCGGACGCCTCGTCGACCGCCATCTGACTCACCGGGATCTGGGCACCGGCCATGCGGGCATGGCCGCCGGCGCTGGCGGTCTCAATGTCGCCCATCGCGCGCTGGAGGCACTCACCCATGTGGACGCGGTCGTCGTTCGACCGGGCCGAGACGTGGACTGTCCCGTCGTTGACACCGTAGAGGACGACGGCGGTCGTCCCCTCAAGCCGCGTGAGTTCCTCGACCGCCTGCGAGAGTGCGTCGACGTTATCTACCTCGCCAACGTTGCAGATGCCGAAAGAGCCCTCGACGTGGACACCCTCGATCGCGTCGGCTTTCACCTGAAGAGCATCGTGTGAGACGTTCGGCGTGGCGATCCGGCGGAGCAGGTCGTCATCGATGGCCGGGAACAGCGCCGCGCAGACATCGAAGTCGGTCTCCGTACAGCCCCGCGTCAGGTTCTTGGTGTCGGACTGAACGCCGTAGGTGAGGCCGGTCGCGAGTTTGGGACCAACGACAAAAGCGTCATCGGCCGTCTCGGTGGACTCGGAACCGAAGACGGCACCGAGATCAGCGAGGTATTCCGTGAGTATCGACGCGGTCGCGCCGTACTCCCTGCGGACATCGGTGAACTCCGATCCGGTCCCGTTGCCCGGATGATGATCGATGACCGCGACAGGTTCGATATCCTCGGAGCCAACGAACCCGCGAGCGGTGTTGTGATCGACGAGCACGGTCCGATCGGGGCGTTCGAGGTCGGAGGCGGTTTCGATCCGCTCGCAGTCGAAGCCGAGCACGGTCCGGAACGCCCGATTCTCCGGCCGACGGATCTCACCGGGGTACTGGACCACCGCCTCAGTCCCGACCCGTCCACCGATGGCCTCGACTGCCATCGCCGCGGCCATCGCGTCCGGATCGGGGTTCGGATGCATCAGGATCGTGATCTCCTCGTACCGCCGGAGAAGGTTCCGGAACGACTCGCCCTCCGAGCGCCGCAGCCACCGGAACAGCCGGTACAGCAGGTACAGCGCGAGCGCGCCCACGATGGCTCCGCCCGGGTAGTACAGCGGGTCCCCGGGGAGCCCTCCAAACTCCGGCCACCCGGGAAGCGGCCGCGTCATCGCCCCCGCGACGGCGTCGCCAGGCGCACCGAGGGGCCGTGTAGTGGCCGCCGGGGCTGCGGGCTGTGCGGGCATACATGCCACCAGTTGTCTCGGTCCGAATAAAAAGCTTCGTCACCCGTTTATGCCCCAGTGTTCTCCGTATTTTATACCGCTCGTACCGAATCAAATAAAACAACTATCGAATATGTGGCATTGTCACCCATCGTTGCACAAGAGGTAGAATATGTAGCCAGCACGATGACTACGTCTGTGTTGTACCGAGGTTATTGAACCAATTACACACTGAGACTGAAGCTGTGACACCGCTACCGGCAGGGTTATACTCCGATTTTAATTACACTTTATTAATGACTCTAACACGGCGTCTGAAATTCGGTGTGTATGAGTCGCTCCTGATAATCCTCGGATTCGCCATTGCCGCTCAGGTGTTGCCTCCAGACCTCTACAGCCAGGTGATATCAACAGTAATAGTTCTAGTAGTAACGCTTCCACTCTCGTATTGGTTGGCCTACAGACGGAACTAACCGCCCCCCTCGTCTTCCGTATCGGATAGTTCAAAGAAGAGGGTTAGACTGCTAATGTCATCACATTTCTTATTCGCTGAAGGATACTCGGATTAACAAGCCCACCGTTCCAGAAAAAGAAGTCGAAGAGAAAATAGACAGACGCCAGCCCACCAATAAGCCGACCAATTCCTTCCATGTTCTCACATCATCGGGTCAAAACCGTTTCCGCCTCGCGTCTCTTCCTTGTCTTCGTAGAATCTGTCTCCACACTTCGTGCAGACGATTACTGTTGTCCCGTCGCTAACTTGCCCACCGAACCCCCCGAGGTTCGCCCCTGCCGACTGTTGAACAGTCTGCGACTCCTTGTATTGTGGATCACAGTCGCAAAGATCATTTTCATCTTCCACTTCTTCATACTCTGACGGCTCGCCACCGGACAGATTGATTTCCTCGATGGTGTCGTTTTTCCAAGGCCCATCGTTGTCAAACATTGGTACAGGTTAAAAATCGACTCTTAGTGTAGGTTCAAATGTTGTCTCACTAGTTCCCCGGCTCAACCGGATACAGCTGTCGTAGTTTGATTCGGGCGTCACTGGTAGTAAATTGCCAATCGATAGGCCGATCAACAGCATTGTGTCGGTT
>NZ_JBKEGK010000128.1:0-7192 GCF_046710025.1 Natronomonas sp.
CTGATGGCCGTCCCGGCACACGACGAGCGTGACCACGCCTTCGCGAAAAAGAAAGCTCTCGAGATCAGGCCGGTGATCGCCCCCGACCCTGGGGGCAGCGGGGAGCCGACCATCCCCGACGTTGAGAGCGAGGCGTTCACCGAAGACGGCGTCCTCGTAAACTCCGGGGAGTACGACGGCCTCGACAGCGAAACCGCCCGTGACCGGCTCACGGCGGACATCGAAGGGGCCGAAACGGCCACCCAGTACCGGCTCCGCGACTGGGGCATCTCCAGACAGCGCTACTGGGGAACCCCGATCCCGATCGTCCACTGCCCCGACTGTGGGGCGGTCCCGGTCCCCGACGAAGAGTTGCCCGTCGAACTCCCCGAATTCGTCAACACCACCGGCAACCCCCTCGACGCCGCCGACGAGTGGACGGAGACGACGTGTCCCGACTGTGGCGGCGACGCCGAACGGGAGACCGACACGATGGACACCTTCGTCGACTCGTCGTGGTACTTCCTGCGATACGTCTCTCCGGGCCTCAAGGACGCCCCCTTCGATCGTCCCCGTGCCAACGACTGGATGCCCGTCGACCAGTACGTCGGCGGCATCGAACACGCCGTGATGCACCTGCTGTACTCGCGGTTCGTCACGAAGACACTCGCCGACCACGAGGGGCTCACCCACCGCGAACCCTTCGAGAACCTGCTCGCGCAGGGCATGGTCCAACTCGAGGGCGAAAAGATGTCGAAGTCGAAGGGCAATGTCGTCTCCCCGCAGGCCATCGTCTCGGAGTACGGGGCCGACACCGCACGGCTGTTCATGATGCAAGCCGCCCAGCCCGAACGCGACTTCGACTGGTCCGAACAGGGCGTCCAGTCGGCGTACGCGTTCCTCGCGCGGCTGCTGGAACTCGTCGAAGCCTACGCTGCCGGGGAGATCGAAACGACCCCGGAGGCCGGGCCGATCGCCGACTACCTCGAAAGCGAGACCGAGGCCGCCGTCGTCGTCGCGACCGAGGAGTACGACGAACTGGTGTTCAACACCGCCGTTCGCGGTGCCAAGTCGCTCGTCGGGACTCTCAGACAGTACCGCGAGTATACGGCCGTCCACGACGAGACGTTCGAGCGCGCGCTGTCGGTCGCGGTTCGGCTACTCGCGCCTGTCGCCCCCCACGTCTGCGAGGAGCTGTGGGAGACGCTCGGCGAGGATGAGTTCGTCGTCGAGTCGGCCTGGCCCGAGACCGACGCCGACCGCGACGCCGTCGAGAAACGGCGACGGCTCGTCGAGAACACCCGCGAGGACGTCCGCCAGATCGTCGAGGTCGCGGGCATCGACGACCCCGAACGGATCGACATCGTCGTCACACCCGAGTGGAAACACGAGGCGCTGAACGTCGCCATCGACAGCGACGCGCCGAACGTCATCGGCGAGTTGATGCAACGCGACGAGATCAAACGTCACGGCGACGAGGCCGCTTCGTACGGTCAGGAACTCCAAGAGAACCGTGAGGCGCTCCAGCGGACACTCGGCCCCGCCGCCGAACTCGACGCGCTTGAGGCCGCCGCCTGGCTGATCGAACGGGAATTCGACGCCGAGGTGCGCGTCCTCGCCGCGGCTGACGCCCCCGAGGACGTGGCGAGGAAGGCCGAACCGTCGCGGCCGGCGATCGATATCGAGGAGTAGCCCGAACGCTCGCGACGACCGAGTCGGGCCTGTGGGCCTCACGGCCTGGGCCGATCGGCTTCGTACCGGAGCCCACACGCGCGGCGACCGCCGGACACGGTAGCACCTGCCGGCCACGCTCCCCGCGTCACGCTTATACACTCCCGCGCGACCCCATATATATGATCGATCTGCGGAGCGACACGGTGACGAAGCCCACGGCAGAGATGCGAACCGCGGCGGCCGAGGCCGGGGTGGGCGATGACGTCTACGGTGAGGATCCGACGGTGAACGAACTGGAGGCGGCGGTCGCTGAACTCCTCGGCAAGGAGGCGGCGCTCTTCGTTCCGTCCGGGACGATGGGAAACCAGATCGCTGCCCGCGTCCACACGGAGCGCGGCGCGGAGGTCCTTCTTGAGCGGGAGAGCCACATTTATAAATGGGAGCTGGGCGGCCTCGCCCAGCACGCGGGGCTGCAGGTCCGGCCGATCGACGGCGGGCCGCGCGGGGTCGTGACGCCGGAGGCCGTCGCCGACGGCCACGTCGAACGCGACAGCCACCGCCCCGGCACCGGATTGGTCTGTCTGGAGAACACCCACAACAGCAGGGGCGGGAGGGCTATCGCCGCCGACCGGATCGACGCCGCCTGCGAGGCCGCACACGAGCGAAACGTTCCGGTCCACGTCGACGGCGCGCGCCTGTTCAACGCCGCCGCCGCGCTGGAGACCGATCCTGCCCGACTGGTCCGATCGGCCGACTCGGTGATGTGCTGTCTCTCGAAGGGCCTCGGCGCACCCGTCGGCTCGACCCTCGTCGGCCCGGAGTCGTTCATAACCGATGCCCGCCGAGTCCGGAAGCTGTTCGGCGGCGGAATGCGACAGGCGGGGTTGATCGCCGCGCCTGGTCGACTCGCGCTGGAGAACCGGGACCGCCTCACCGAGGATCACGAGAACGCGCGCAAACTTGCGACCGGACTCGCCGATATCGAGGGGCTCTCAGTCACGAAGCCGGAGACCAACATCGTGTTGGTCGATCCCGATCCCCCGGCCGACCAGTTCCTCGAACGGCTGGCGGATCGGGACGTCCTCGGCGTTCCGTTCGGCGACGGGCAGGTCCGGTTCTGTACCCACCTCGGGGTCGATCGGGCCGACATCGAACGGGCGATCGATCGGATCGCGGTGGCAGTCTAACGCGCGATCACTTTCGTCTGCCGTCGCGCATCCCCTCGGAGAAACTGACGAGCGTTTTCCGGAGGAACAAAAAGAGCGCGAAGACGACGAGCAAAAGGACTAGAATGATACCGACCAAGACGGGGTCGACTCCGAAGAACGGCGACGCCGGGACCCCGACAGTCGAACGCGTCGGGGGGGCGACGGCCGGGAGCGTCGAGATGCCGACGGCCGGGTGAACCGGAACGAGACCTGTCATATCCCGCCATTGCGCCCCCGGGGCAAAATCGTTTCCGGGGTCGTCCGAGCGCCCCTTCCGTCGCTTCGGTCCGGGACACGTCCACCCGTTCAGTATAAAAGCTCATGATCGCGGGGTTGATACGCCTCGTCGATGAGCCTCCTGCCCTCCAGCCCCGACGTCTCCCCCGATGGCGACCCACGGGTCGTCGACCTCGACAGCGAGGAGGCCGACGAACTGATGGCCGCCCTCTCCTCGTCGACGGCCCGCCGGATCCTAGCGGCGCTTCATGATGACCCCGCCCCGCCCGGCGAACTCGCCGACCGCGTCGACACCTCCCTGCAGAACGCCCAGTACCACCTCGAAAAGCTAGACGACGCCGGCGCGATTGAGGTCGTGGGGACGGCCTACTCTGAAAAGGGTCGGGAAATGTCGGTGTACGGTCCCGCCGACAGTCCCCTCGTCATCTTCGCCGGCGAAGCGGAGCGCGCCTCGGGGCTCCGGTCGGCCCTCTCGCGGCTTTTCGCCGGCTTCCTCGCCCTCGGCGTCGGCGGCGCCGTGATCCAGACGCTGTTCGGTGGGGATGATGGCGTCCCACCCACCGAGTCCGGCGGTGACGCTGCCCCGGCATCGACCCCAAACCCGGAGGAAACACCCGCCCCGGCAGCGACCCCAAACCCGGAGGCGACCCCTACGCCGACGCCCGGGGACGGCGACGACGCCGGCGCGTTCGACGCCCCGGCCGACACGCCAGAGCCGGAGTCGACTCCGGCTCCGGAACCGACGCCGGAGGCGATGGAGGAACCCGTCCCGGAACCGACCGCGACGCCAGTTCCCGAACTCGAGGACGCGGCCGCCGAGGGGTCAGACGGCTTTTTGACCGCTCTTGAGGGGCTGTTAGTCGGTGGGATGCCCCCCGGGCTCGCGTTTTTTCTTGGTGGCGCGGCCGTCCTCACGCTCGTCGTCGGCGTGACGTATCTCCGCACTCGGCGGTACGCGTGAGAGCCCCCGGTGGTTGTCCCCCGGTTGTGTAAAACGTCGATTTTACCCTACGGTGGCCTCTTTATGTCCCGGTATCACGTATCGAATGCGCTGAACGCTTCGGCCCTCCACTGCTGCCCACCCCCCCCACCCCACCCGCTGAGCGTTCGGCGCGTTTTCCTTCCCCTCTGGTGACGCTCACCGAGCGTCTTGCGGGTCGATCGTGAAGCGATCGAACACCTCACCGGACGGTTCGACTAGCCGCCCCAGCGCCGCGTTCTCGGCCCCGTCCCACTCCAGTTCCGCGTGCGCGGGGCGGTGCCAGCGCGGGTCCGCGTGGCTGCCGGGGTTGAGAGTCGGCACAACGTCGTCGCTGAACCCCGGTTCATGTGAGTGTCCGACGACGAGGAGATCGGCGTTCGACTGCCGGCCGAACATCGACAGCGCGGTGTCGGTGTGCTCGTGGCCGTGAACGACGGCGATCCGAAGCCCGCGCCACTCGACGACCCGATCCCTCGGAACGCGGTTACATACCGCGGGCGTGTCGTTGTTGCCCGAGACGCCGTGGACGGGTCCGTACGACTCGAAGTCGTTGAGCACCGCGGCGGTCGTGAAGTCCCCTGCGTGAACAATCTCCGTTGCGGCCTCGACGGCCTCGGCGGTCCGCCCCGAGAGCCGGGCGTCCTCGCGGCCGTGGGTGTCCGAAAGAACGGCGAGCATACCGATGGTTCGCGGCCGCCCGACAAATGCCCACCGGCCTATCGCGCACGCCGTCCCCGCCCCGTCTTTCCAATACGCCGACTGGCTTCACGACACGGGCGCGGGACAGAACGGCCCGTATCGAGTACTTTTTTCGGTCGCCTATCCAATAGCGGATATGCTCACCGTGGGCGTCATCGCGGTCCAAGGCGATGTCGCCGAACACGCCGAGGCGATCGAGCGCGCAGCCGAGCGACACGGCGAGGTCTGTCGCGTCGAGACGATACGCTCGCCGGGCACCGTCCCCGACTGTGATCTGCTCCTGTTGCCGGGCGGGGAGTCGACAACCATCTCTCGGCTGCTCACCGAGGAAGGACTCAACGAGGAGATCGAGGCGTTTGCCGCCGCTGGCAAGCCGGTGCTCGCCACCTGTGCGGGCCTCATCGTCGCCAGTTCCGACGCGAAGGACGACCGCGTCGAAACCTTGGACATCCTCGACGTGAGCGTCGACCGGAACGCCTTCGGCCGACAGAAAGATAGCTTCGAGGCTGTCCTCGACGTAACCGGCCTCGCAGACCCGTTCCCGGCGGTGTTCATCCGCGCGCCCACGATCGATTCGGTCGGCGACGATGTCGAGACCCTTGCGTCGGTCGACGGCCAGCCGGTCGCCGTCCGACAGGGCAACGTCCTCGGCACCTCGTTTCATCCCGAGTTGACCGACGACTCGCGGATCCACGGGCTGGCCTTCTTCGAGTAGGCCGTCCTCCCGTCCCCGCCGCCGCGCGCTGACCGCCTGGGTTTTTACGCTCCGGCCGTTTTCTGACGGTATGGACGCACACATCGAGGGCGTCCGCGTCGCCGAGTCCCCGTCGGGGGTCGTCGCCGTGGTGACGCTCGGTGTCGAGGACCAGGCGGACGTCTTGCCCATCTTCGTCGGGTTCGAGGAGGCCGCGAGCATCGCCCGCGGCCTCGACGCGACCGACATCGGCCGCCCGCTCACGCACGATCTGTTGCTCGACGTGACCGAGGAGTTGGGGGGACGGGTCGACCGCGTCGTCGTCTCGTCGATCGACGACGGGACCTACATCGCCGACCTCCATCTCGACACGCCCCGCGAGTCGGTGACTGTCGACGCCCGCCCGAGTGACTCGCTGGCGCTCGCCGCGCGGACCGGCGCGGACATCGCGGTCGAACAGTCGGTGTTTGACGCCGGGCGCGAACCGATCGAGGAGTACGCGGGTCTGGAAGACATCCGGGGGATGATCGGCGCATGAGCGACGACGCCCCCGACCCGGCCAACGCAGACCCGGCACCCGCCCCGGCGGACGCCGAACGGACGCCCGACTCGGAGATCCTCGACGACCTGTTTACCGTGATCGAATCCCGAAAGGCGGAACTCCCGGAGGACTCCTACACCGCCTCGCTTTTCACCCACGAGAAGGGGGATAACGCCGTCCTCGAGAAGTTAGGCGAGGAGACGACCGAACTTGTTCTCGCGGCCAAGGACGACGATACCGAGGAGATCGCCCACGAGGCAGCCGACATCGTCTATCACCTGCTCGTCCTGTTATCGATGAAAGGGATGGCTCTCGAGGACCTCCGCGAGGAACTCCAGGAGCGCTACTGACGCGCGCGCTCGAATACGCCGCCGCCCTCACCCGTAGCAGCAACCACGGCGGCCGTTCGAAGCCGGCCACTCCCGCAGCGGCGTGTGACGTAGCATACTTGTCCGTCGCTTACTGGATAACCAGTATGTACGATGTCGTCGTCGTCGGCGCGGGCCCCGCGGGCTCGCGCTTCGCGCGTTCGGCCGCCGAGCGTGGCCGGGACGTGCTGGTGCTCGAATCGGGCGAGATCGGTCGTCCGCTCGCGTGCTCGGGCCATGTCAGCCTTGATGTCTGGGACTTTGTCCCCGAATCGGCGCGTGAGGACCTACTGCAAAACGAGATCCACGGCGCGCGGTTTCACCTTGGCGGTGCCGACAGCCCTGCGCACCCGTTTTATAAAGACGGCGTCATCTCGAACGTGATCGACCGCGTTGGCCTCGACCGGACACTGGCCGAATGCGCCCGTGACGCCGGCGCGGAAATCAGAACCAGCCACCGGGTTACCGCCGTGCGCGAGTGTTCCGATCGCGTTGAGGTCGACGCCAGCGGCCCTGACGGCCTCGACACGTTCGAGGCTCGGTTGGTCTGTGGGGCGGACGGCCCCCGATCCAAGGTTCGAAACGAGGTCGGTCTCCCCGAGCCCGAAGAGTTGCTACACGGCGTGTTGGGCTTCTCAGAGGCAGTCGACGACGACGACTTCGTCGACGTTCACCTCACTATTCCCCGATTTTTCGCCTGGCGCATCCCACGACGGGCGGCGGGCGTCGAGTACGGCCTCGCGGTCGCACCCGGCGACGACGCGCCCGGACGGTTTGAAGCGCTCGTCGACGACTACGGCGTCGATATCG
>NZ_JBKEGK010000129.1:0-7178 GCF_046710025.1 Natronomonas sp.
CTCGTCATTTTTGGTATCGGATCGGGACTGGCCGGCGCGGCGGGCGTCGTTGGCGGCCCCGTCTTCAGCGTCGTCCCGGAGATCGGGGTCGGCGTGCTCGTCCCGGCCTTCCTCGTCGTCGTCGTTGGCGGTGTGGGTAGCATCGTCGGATCAGTCGTTGGCGGCCTCTTGATCGGGGCCGTTGAGGTCGGACTACAAATGAATGCCCCGACGTGGTCGTCGGTCGGCATCTACGCCCTCGCTGCAGTCGTCCTGCTGGTTCGTCCCGCGGGGCTGATGGGCGTCGTGGAGGTGGACGAATGAGCGAACAGACCGAAACCGCGACGCCGGCCGAAAGCACGGACACGGCCGGCCTTCTCGACCGATGGGACGCGCTTCGGGAGCGTGAGTCGTTCTCGATACTGGGGGCGATCGCGTTCGTCATTGTCTTCCCGATGATCTTCACCAACCTGCCGGCGTACAATGGGTACATGTCGCTGGTGGAACTGATCTACATCTGGGCGATCTTCGCCATCGGGTTCGATCTGCTGTTGGGTTACACCGGATTGCTGTCGTTCGGCCACGCCGTCTTCTGGGGCGGTAGTGCGTACGCTGCCGGGCTCTTCAGCGCGAACATCTACGGCGAACCGCTGCTCATGGTGCTCGTGGCGACGGTCACCGCGATTGTCCTCGCGTTGATCATCGGCGTCCTCTCGCTCCGGCGCGGCGGGATCTACTTTGCGATCCTGACGCTTGCGTTCGGGCAGATGATGTACTTCCTCGCTCTCGGTCCGCTGGGAGAGATAACCGGCGGCGAGGACGGGTTCACCGGTGTCACCATCGAACCGCTGCTCGGATCTATCGGCCTGGGACGAGAGTTCGCGGGCATACTCGGGACGCTTCTTCACGACATCTCGTATGTGCTGTTCGCTGGCTTCTTCGTGCTCGCCGTCGCGGCCGCCGTCCGGATCGTCCGCTCGCCCTACGGGGCGATCTTCCAGGCGATCGCCGAGAACGAACAGCGCGTCCGGTTCCTCGGGCTGAACGTCTGGCGGTACAAACTCGTCGCGTTCGTGCTCTCGGGCGCGTTCGCCGGCGTCGCCGGCGGACTCCACACGATCCACGCCCAGTACGTCGCCGTCGGATCGCTCTATTGGATCACGAGCGGCGACATCGTGATCATCACGGTGCTGGGCGGGGTCGGGTCGATCTTCGGCCCGGTGGCCGGCGCGATGGCGTTCCTGTACGTCGAGAACATCGTCTCGGGCGAGATCGCCTTCTGGCTGCTCGTTCTCGGCGCGCTCTTCGTGACTGTCGTCTGGCTGTTCCCCGCCGGTCTCTGGGGGATCGTCGACGGCATTCGCTCGACCGTCCGCGGACAACTCTCGGGGGACGATTCCTGATGCTTCTGGAAACTGAAGGACTCACGAAACAGTTCGGTGAACTCACAGCGGTAGACGAAGTCAACCTCCAACTCCAGGAGGGCGACTCCCTGAGTATCATCGGGCCAAACGGTGCTGGAAAATCGACGACAGTCAACCTCATTACGGGACTGTTGAACCCCACCGAGGGAACGGTGCAGTACCGCGGTGAGGACATCACCGGCCAGGAGCCACACGAGATCGTCCAACAGGGCCTGAGCAAGTCGTTCCAGACAGCCTCGATATTCCCTGACCTGACCGTCGAGCGGAACGCGATCGTCGCCTCATTAGGCGCCGAACACGGCTCATTCAGCCTAAACTTCTTCAAGCGACTTGCCGGTTACGACGAAGTCGCCGAGCGCGCGCGACGAACGCTCGAGGACATGGGGCTGTACGAGCAACGTGACATCAAGGCCAAGTCGCTGCCGTACGGCGACAAACGTCGCCTCGAGATGGCACTGGCGCTCGCGAGCAATCCCGATCTGCTCTTTCTTGACGAGCCGACCGCCGGGATGTCGCCCGACGAGACAGACGACACCGTCGACCTCATCGAGCGTATAAAGGAGGAACGCGGGGTCACGATCGTTCTCATTGAGCACGATATGGAGATCATCTTCCGCGTCTCCGATCGCATCGCGGTGCTCAACCGTGGCGCAAAGATCGCCGACGGTACACCCGACGAGATCCGCGGCGATCCCGACGTTCAGGAGGCGTACCTCGGGGGTGTCGAGATATGAGTCTGCTCAAACTCGATGGCGTCAACTCCTATTACGGGGAGAGCCACATCCTCCGGGACGTGACGATGGAGGTTGAGGAGGGACAGATCATCGCCTTGCTCGGCCGGAACGGAGCCGGCAAGACGACGACGTTGCGGAGCATCACGGGGACGGAACCGCCCGAGATACGGAGCGGAACCATCCGCTTCGACGGGGCGGAGATCACGGGCCGGCGACCCGAGGACATCTCGGCGCTCGGCCTCTCGCTTGTGCCCGAGGAGCGGCGGATGTTCTCGAATCTGACCGTTGCAGAAAACCTCCACGTTCCGGACATCTCCCGGAACCTGTTGAACCGGATCGGCCGGTCGGTCGAGACCGGCAAGACCGGCATCTCAGACGAGGAAGTCTACGAGCAGTTCCCACGACTCGACGAGCGCCGCGAGCAGAAAGCCGGTACGCTTAGCGGCGGCGAACAGCAGATGCTCGCCATCGCTCGGACGCTCAAGCAGGACACTGATTTACTCATGTTAGACGAACCCTCCGAGGGGCTCGCCCCCCAGATTGTACAGGACGTCCTCGATATCATTCAGGAGATCGCCGACCAAGGCAAGACGATCCTGCTCGTCGAGCAGAACGCTGCCGCGGCGATCAAACTCGCCGATTACTGTTACGTCCTCGACCAGGGCGGCGTCGTCTACGAGGGTACCTCAGAAGAACTCGAGGCCAACGACGATGTCAGACAGGAGTACCTCGGCGTATGAGCGACAGCGCCAATTCCGCTGCCGGGGGGCTTTCGCCCGAGGAACGACTCGATGCGCTCGAGTCCGAGGATGTCGTCTCGATCGATGAGGACGAGGTGACGCTCACCTTGGAGTTCGAGTCGACCCGCGGCATCTACCACGACTCCTACATGGACGCCGACGAGGCCGAGTATCATCAGGCAGTCGCCGATGTCTTCGGGATCGACCCCGACGAGGCGGCCGACCGGATCGAGGAACTCGGCGTCACCCGCGAACAGTTTGTCGCGTTGCTCGCGTTGGACTCACACGTTGACGAGGAGTACCCGCTCGTCGAGCGGGCTCACATGGCGATGATGATCACCGATATCGCCCCGCCGTCGCCGGTTCCGGACGACATCACCGAGATCGACGATGACACGTATGAGACGTTCTTCGAGGAGCACGACCGGGTCGCGGTGACGGTCTGGAAGCGCTTTTGTGACCCCTGTCGGCGGCTAAAAGACGACCTTGCCGAGGCGGATTCGACGTTCCCCGAGGACGTCGCGGTCGCGGGAATCGACGGCGAGGCCACGACCGAGTTCCGACGGGAGTTCGGCGTCGAAGCCGCCCCGTCCGTGCTGCTGTTCGAGGACGGCGAGTGTTGCGAGTCGCTCCGCGGGTACCACTCACCCGACGACATCGCCGACGCCTGTGCAGACGTCTACGTCGAGTAGGCTTCCGACATCCCCTTTTTACGTGTCCGGCCACTTGTCGGCGTCTAGCGGATCGCCGTTAAGAAACGCCTCGATGCCCGCCTCGGCGTCGGCGGTCGTACACAGCCCCGCGAACTGTTCGTTCGAGTACTCGAGTGCGTCTGCGTATCCCATCGCCTCCATCTCGTAGTAGGCTCGCTTGCCGCGCTGGATTGCGGTCGGGCTCTTCGAAGCGATCGTCTCGGCGTACTCCATGGCTGCCTCCACGTGCTCACCGGCCGGCGCGACCTCATTTATAAGACCCCACTCGTGGGCGGTGTCGGCGTCGATCAACTCGCCAGTTAACAGCAATTCGAGACACCGTTTCCGGACGACAGCGCCCATAAGCGGGACGGCCGGCCCCATACAAAAGAGCCCGACCTTCGGCGCGGTCGCGCCGAACATCGTCCCGTGGGCGGCGACAGCCAGGTCGCAGGCGGCGACGAGGCCCAACCCGTTCGCGGCGGCGTGCCCGTGCGCGGCGGCGATCACCGGGGTCTCCATCCCCGCGATCGTCGCGAACGGCTCCTCCATCCGCGCGACCCACTCCTCGTAGCCGTCGCCGTCTTCGTACTCGGCGTGCTCGGTGAGGTCGATCCCGGCTGAAAAGGCGTCCCCCGCGCCGTCGATCACGATCGCGCGAACGCTGTCGTCGGCCTCGTGGGCGCGCAACGCGGCGTCAAGATCGGTGGCGAGGTCGGTGCTGAACGTGTTCATCGACGCCGGGCGGTCGAGAGTAATCCGCCCGACGTAGCCGTCCGTTTCGACCTCGACGACCGCGTCCTCGGGTATAGTGCCAGGCTGTGTCATATGTCGGTTGACGGACGGTCAGCACAAAAGATTCCCGGCGCCGCTCGTGGCACCACCGCACCCGACCGGGGCTCGAATTTTATTGAAATTATGCTGCATATTCAAGTGCGGCGGACGCCCATCTTCCGGACGGATATGAAGCGCGAAATGCTCACCCTCGACTTCCTCGATCGAGCTGTCGATCTCTATGCCGACGTAACGGGGATCGTCGCCCACGACGGCACGGAGTACACCTACGCCGAACTCGATGACCGCGTGAACCGACTGGCGAACGCTCTCGCCGAACGCGGGATCGGAAACGGCGACAAGGTCGCGCTGTTGGCGCCGAACACTCACTACTTCATCGAGACGCTGTACGCGACCAACACTCTCGGCGCGGTGTTCGTCCCGATGAACTACCGGCTCACCGCCGGTGAACTCGAGTACATCCTCGGCGACTGCGACGCAGACGCGGTCATCGCCGATTACGACTACGCCGAAAACGTCGAGCCGATCCGCGAGTCGGTCCCCGCGGAGCACTTCGTCGGCTACGAGAGCGACCGGATCGAGGGCGAATGGGACGACTACGAGTCCGTTCTGGCCGACGCCGCCCCCGAGGCCCCCGAACGCCCCGATATCTCAGAGGACGACGACGCGAGCATCAACTACACTTCGGGAACGACGGGCGATCCGAAGGGTGTCGTCCGCACCCACCGGACCGAACACTGGCACGCCCTGGTGCTCAACCAGCACATGGAGATCCGCGACGACGACAACTACCTGTGGACGCTGCCGATGTTCCACTGCAACGGCTGGGGCCACACCTACGCGATCACCGGTACCGGCGGCACCCACGTCTGTCAGCGGACCTTCGATGCGAAAGACACCTTCGAGCGCGTCCGCGAGCACGATGTCAGCTTCATGTGTGGCGCGCCGACAGTGCTGAACGCGCTTATTCAGTACCACGAGACGAACGACGTGGAAACGACCGGCGACCGGGACGTCCGCATCGCGACCGCCGGCAGCGCCCCGGCGACCGCAACGATCGAGACGGTCGAGGACGAGTTCGGCTGGCGCATCATCCACATCTACGGGCTCACGGAGACGGCTCCGACCATCACGACGAGCAACTCTCCCCGACGGCTGGCCGAGCGCGGCCGCGACCTGAAGATCAATCAGGGCAGCGAAACCCTCTGTACCGACGTTCGGGTCGTCGACCGGGACGGCAACGACGTTCCCGCAAACGGCGCGACTGTCGGCGAGATCGTCGTCCAGGGCAACCAGGTGATGGACCGTTATCTCAACAAGCCCGAGATCACCGAGGAGGCGTTTAACGAGCGGGTCGAGGGGTACTTCCACACGGGCGATCTCGCTACCATCGACGAGGACGGCATGGTGTCGATTCAGGACCGCAAGAAGGACATCATCATCTCCGGCGGCGAGAACATCTCCTCGATCGAGGTTGAGGACGCCCTCTACGACCACGAGGGGATCTTGAAGGCCGCCGTCATCCCCGTCCCGAGCGAGAAGTGGGGGGAGACGCCGAAGGCGTTTGTCGTCGAACAGCCCGATGCCGACCTCGCCGAGGACGAGGTCATCGACTTCGTCAAGGAGCGCCTGGCAGGATATAAGTCCCCGACGAGCGTCGAGTTCGTCGACGACTTCCCGGAGACGGCGACCGGCAAGGTGCAAAAGTACGAACTCCGCTCGGAGTACTGGGACGACGAGGCCCGGATGGTCGGCCAGGAGTAGCCCTCATCGATCGGGTGCGGACGACCCTCGGGACCCTGAGTGGCCGTCCCGATCCGGCAGCCGCGTCAGCCCGATTCAACGCTCCCGGTCCGATGGCCGCATCATCCTGATTCGACTGTTCCGATCCGACGACCGCAGTCCCCCGATCGACCGCTCGCCGACCATCTTTTATCTGTCCCGCCGCCGGCGGAGCGCGAATGCCCCGCCGATACTGAGCGAAGCGAGCAAGGAAAAAAGCGCGTTCAACACAGTTTGGACCATCATAGTATGATGATTGGTATTACGCCGGAATCAAATCAGAGTCGATGCAGGGACCGCCGCTGACGGGCCCTGCATTCGAAAGCGAGGATGCGTCCCTGCACCGCAAATGCCTCCATCCGAGCCTATCGGGGACACGAATATCAAGACGGGGTCGAATGCCGACCACGGGGCAGAACAGCCGTGCAGGACCCCTTCGATGTGTCTCGCCTTGCTGTCGTGACCCCGCGATACGCCCACGCACGGGGGAGGATTGGAACATGCGGAAATGTGTGACATCCTCCTCCGCCTAAAGGCGGAAGGAATCCCACGGCACCGCACCGCTTGGTTGGGAGTTTCAGGTTTGCAGACTACCAAGCCAGTACACCGTTGGAATCGGTGTGTGGCCGGTCAATGGGCAGTCTCCTGGGAGTGCCAAGCCCCCGGTACTCCTATCCTCAACCGAGACGAAGTTCCTGTGTTGTTTGTGCCACAGGTGCTTCAGTCGGTGTCACCGGACTCGGAGTTACTTACATCGACGACGCTCGCCCGGTGCTTGTTGTTTGATTCCCACGTGGGGCACACCCTGTTTCCAGCGTGGGCGGACACTCGAACCGCCACCTTTCGGGCGCTCGGCTACATCGGGGTCGTAACCGATGCGCCGACACTGATATATACGCCGGTGTTCAACAAAAACGGTCGGAATCTCTTACTGTGACGGCGCGTATCCACGCCGTGAACGGCGTGGTATTGCGCCTGTTCAGCGTATAAAAACCTCTCCTTAGGAAGTGAGCCAATGGTGTGCGATTGAAG
>NZ_JBKEGK010000130.1:0-7176 GCF_046710025.1 Natronomonas sp.
ACGACGGTCAACAGCTCTCGAAGGAGGTCCTCAGACAGTACCACAAGCGCACCCAGCCGGAGTGGGTTGAGGCGGTCGCCGAGGCGAAGACCGAAGCAAAAGCCGACGACGTCGCCGACTGGCGCGAACGCTGTCGCATCGACCCGGAACCGCTGCCGGAACACGTCGTCGTCGCCGCCCGCGATATGTACACCGCAGGGACGAACGCTTACCTAGGGCGTGATCTGTTCGATGCGCCCTCGGTTGAGGATGCGGTGGCGGCGGTCGAGTCGCTTTGAGCCGCTCGACGTGGCGGGCAGCCGTCGAGTCGCTTTGAGCCGCTCGACGTGGCGGGCAGCCGTCGAGTCGCTTTGAGCCACTCGACGTTGAGAACAGCCGAACGGCCGTATAACGCCATCTCAACGATTGTGAACTGCCTGCGGTTCCGCGGTCCACAACATTGCGCCGCGCTTGTGCTCCCGCGGAACCCGAGGTATTTTATATACCGGTACGGAAGCGGGCAATATGATCCCCTTGCAAACGCTTTCGAACCCGGCGATGGCCGTCGCCGTGCTAGTGATCGTTATGACGTTCGTTATTATCGCCGCGTTCATCTGGGCGTTCGGAAAAATCAGCGAACCGCCGGAGACCGACGACCACGACGGCGGCGGTCACGGGGCCTGACGCATTCGTCATCGTTGCGCGCGACAGGATAGACGACGCAAACGGTGCGAAACCGGAGGCGCTCACTCCGAGGCCGCATCCGCCACGTTGTCGGCTTCGTAGCCCTTCTGTAGTCGTTTTTCGGCCTCCTCGCGGTCCTCCGGGTACCCGACGTCAATCCGCCAACCGTCCAGGCCGATCGCGTCGATCGTCCGTCCAGACTGGATCAACAGATCGATCGCGTCGCTCAGTTCGTACTCGCCGCGATCGGAGGGCTGGACGAGATGACAGGCGTGAAAGATCGCCGGCGTGAACGTGTAAAACCCGGTCATCACGAGGTTCGACGGCGGATCGTCGGGCTTTTCGACGACATCGGTGATCTCGCCGTAATCGTTGGTATCGCAGACGCCATAGCGTGAGGCCTCCTCGTATGGCACCTCTTCGACGAGGAAGGCGGCATCGGTACGATGTTCGCGCTGCCGCCGGACGACGTCGCCGAGGTTCGCCTCGAAAACATTGTCGCCAAGCAACAACATGAAGTCGTCGTCGACGTGGTCCTCGACGCACAACAGCGCGTGGGCGAGGCCTTTCGGCTCGCGCTGGTGGGTGTAGGTGATCGGGACACCCTCGTAGGCGTCGCCGTAGAAGTCGATGATCCGCTCTTTCTTGTAGCCGACGACGACAAGCAACTCGTCGGCGTCGAGTTCGATGAGCCGATCGAAACAGTGACTCAGGATTGGTCGGTCGTCGACCTCGACGAGCGCCTTCGGCTTCTCCTCGGTGAGCGGGCGGAGGCGGGTCCCCTCCCCGGCAGCGAGTACGACAGCTTGCATACCTCCACGCTGTGGTCCCCGGGTCAAATCCTTTCGGCTTTTGTCAGCTACGCCGCCCGGTAGGTGGCTCCGGGGCGCGACGCTCTCACATTTCACATTCTTATAAGTCGTGTCCCTCGCCCTCCTGGGAGAGCATCACGACCATCGAGAGCCCCGAGATGAGGATCAAGATCAGCGCAGGCACGGCGGCGTACTGATACAGCGCAGACTCCTGAGCCCGCCAGATCTGGGTGACGATCGTCTCGAAACCCGACGGTCGGAGGATGAGCGTCACCGGCAGTTCCTTCATCGTCGTCAAAAACACGAGTGCGGCCCCCGCGACGAGCCCCGACCGGATGTGTGGCAGCGTGATCCGCCGAAACGCGCCGATTGGGGACTCCCCGAGCGTCCGCCCCGCCTCGACGAGTTTCGAGTCGACCTGAAGGATCGAGGTCCGGGTCGTTCCGACAGCCTGAGGAACGAAGCGGACGACGTAGGCGAAGATCAAAAGCGGCAGCGTCTGGTAGAGCCACGGAATATAGCCGGCGCCGAAAAAGACCAACGCGAGCCCCAACACGACGCCCGGAACGGCGAAGCCGACGTACGTGGCCCGCTCGAAGAGCGTCCCCAGCCGGGAGTCGCGGGTCGCGGCGAAGTACGCCACCGGGAGGGCGGCCAGCGTCGCGACGGCGGCCGCGGCGGCGGCGACAGCAACGGAGTTGACTGCCTGCGTCCACTCGAAGGCCATCGAGGGACGCCTCGCGGCGTCCGTTCGCAGCAGCCATAACAGTAGAATCCAGACCGGAACGGCAAGTGCCATGACGGTAACGCCCGTAGGAAGCAGCGTCGCGGGCCAGCGCCACCGGCCCAGCCGGACCCGGCTCCCCGCGCGGTCGGCGTCGTCGCCGCGGACGGTCTGGTCCGGACGGATCGCCCACTCGAGCGCGAGAACGGCAAGCACGAGCACGAGCAGTTGGAGCGAGAGCAACGCCGCGTATTCCCGGCCAAACGTGTTGTACTCGACGTATATCTCGCGGGTGAACACGGACAGGCGCATGATCGCCGGCGTGCCGAAGTCCGAAACCGCGTACAGCGCGGTCAAAAGTCCCCCGGCAGCGATGGCCGGGCGGATCTGAGGAAGCGTCACCCGGCGAAACCCGCTCCACGTACCGTAGTTGAGCGTCCGTGCGGCGTCGATCAACCGCGTGTCGAAGGAGACGAGCGCGGCCCGGGTCGTCAGGTAGACGTAGGGGTACGTGTAAAGGGTGATCACGAATATCGACCCCGGCAGACCGTAGATCTCCGGCAGGCGCCCGATACCAAGTGGAGCCAGGAGGTCGTGAAACTCTCCTTGGGGACCAAACGCGGAGACGAACGCGAACGCGCCGACGTAACTCGGCACGACGAGCGGGAGCGCGACCGCGATCGACCAAAAGCGGCGAAACGGGAGGTCGGTTCGGACGGTCAGATACGCCAGCGGAACCCCGAGAAGTATCGAGCAGACGGTCACGCCGATCATCAACAGCAGGCTGTTGAAGAGGACGTCGGCGGTACCGGCGCTGAACGTGAGTTCACGCGCGCGACCCGGATCGACGCTCACGACCTCAACCAGCAGCCACGCCAACGGGAACACGAGCGCGACGGCGATCACGCCACAGAGCACTGTCAGCCCCGGCGACAGCGGGAGACTCACCGGTCCGTCGGCGGATTCGTTCTCGGGTTCCATGGCGGTTGATACTGTCGGGGAGAACGTCGCTCTTGCCCTTATGTGGATCGGATCGGACCAACGGATATAAGAGTTTAGGTTTACCTAAAACATGTATGCAACTGACGCGGCGGGACGCGGCCGCCGCCCTGGCTGCGCTCGGCGCCGGTGGGGCGGTCGCGTTCGGGGCCGAGCGGATCGGGCGGAGCGCTCCGGGCGACCCCGCTTCCGATTCGGGATCAGGTTCGAGACCGTCGGACGAGCGGCTTCGGACGACTCTTGTGGCGGCCGCCGATGTCATCTACCCGAGCGATGTCTCCGGAGTTGAGGCCTTCGTCGAGGGATTCCTTGACGGACGGCTCGACCGCTCCGAACACGCGTCTGGGCTCCGGAACGCAGTCGGGAAACTCGACGATCGGGCCGTCTCGTGGCACGGCGACCGCTTTGCTGCGCTTTCTGCCGCGGACCGGGATCGGCTCCTCCGGGAAATCGGGGCCGACACCGCCGAGGAGGATCCAGACGGGACGGCCGCCGAACGGATCCGTTACTACGTCGTCAACGAACTTCTGCTCGCGTTGTACGCGTCCCCGACCGGGGGCGAACTTGTCGGCCTCGAGAATCCTCAAGGCCACCCGGGCGGCACCGAGAGCTACCGGCGGAGGCCACCATGAGCGGTACGGCTTCGACGGATCGGACAGCCGTTCCCGACGCCGATATCTGTATCGTCGGCGCGGGGCCAGCGGGCGCACTCGTCGCCGACCGGCTCGCGGCCGATCACGAGGTCGTCGTCCTCGACGCCGGCCCGCGGTTCGACCCCGCCGACCGGCTCGAACGTCAAGAGCGGGCGATCCGACCCGCGTACGACCGCCCGGACGTGTGGGACAGCGATCCCGAACGCGATGCGCACTCGGCGTCGGGCGAGTGGTTCTACCCCCTGAACCACGCTCGGGTCAAAGGAGTCGGCGGCTCGACGCTACACTGGCAGGGGATGGTGATGCGGCTCCACGAGGACGACTTCGCCTCCGGAACCGAACGCGGAATCGGCCCGGACTGGCCGATCGACTACGCCGACCTCCGGCCCCATTACGCCGCCGCCGAGCGCGAACTCGGAGTCGCCGGGGCGGACGACAACCCCGACGCCCCGCCGCGCGATGAGCCGTTCCCGATGCCCGCGTTCCCACCTTCCTACAGCGACGGGCTGTTCGCCGAGGCCTGCGAGGCGCTCGAAGTCGATATGCACTCCGTGCCGAACGCCCGCAACTCCGAGGCCTACGACGGCCGGTCGGCCTGCGTCGGCTACGGCACCTGCCAGCCAGTCTGTCCGGCGGGCGCGAAATACGACGCCACGGTCCACATCGAACGGGCCGAATCGAAGGGCGCAACGGTGATCGACCGCGCGCCCGTCCAGCGGCTTGAGCACGACGCCGACCGGGTGCGGGCGGCCGTCTACGCTATCCCGGACGGCACGGAGCACAGACAGACGGCCGACGCCTTCGTCGTCGCCTGTGGCGGGGTCGAGACGCCGCGGTTGCTGTTGCTCTCGGAGTCGGAACACTATCCCGACGGACTCGCGAACTCCAGCGGCCTCGTCGGCAGATACTTTATGGATCACCTCTTCGCGGGTACCGGCGGCGTCCTCGGGGAGCCGACACGCCAGAACCACGTCGGCTTTCTCACCAGCGAGAGCCACGCGTTCTACGACGACGCCGATGAGGAACTCGCGCCGTTTAAACTCGAGTTCTTCAATTACGACGGCCCATCGCCCGTCGAGACGGCGCTGTCGGCTGACACCTGGGGTGACGACCTGCTAGAGCAGCTTCGAGAGGACTACGGCACCCACATCGGTATGGGCGCGCTCGTCGAGCAACTGCCCCGCGAGGACAGCTACATCGGCCTCGATCCCGACCGGACCGACGACCACGACAACCCGGTGCCGGACGTTCACTGGAACGTCGGCGACCGCGCGCTACGGACCATCGAGCGCGCCAACGAGGTTCAGGAGGCGATCCTCTCGGAACTCGGCGCGGAGATCACCTGGCAGGTCGGCCCCGACGATACCGGTCCGGCCTATCACCACATGGGGACCACCCGGATGGGCACCGACCCCGGTGCGAGCGTGGTCGACCCTCACCTCCGGACCCACGACCTCGGGAACTGCTGGCTCGTCACCAGCGGCGCGTTCCCGACCGGCGGCGCAGCGAACCCGACGCTCACCATCGCCGCGCTCGCGTTACGGGCGGCCGAGGACGTCCGAGACGCTATCTGAAACGCTATCCGAGAATTTTTAGGTAGACCTAAAAACTTAAGCGTCAGCGTGAGAGAGACGTGGTAATGAGTTCGATGCAGCGGCGGACAAACGGACGAGAGGCCGAATCAGGTGACGAGACGGTGGGGGCCGACATCACCGGCTCAGAGGACTCCGACGCGTGGACCTTCGAGGACGTCAGCGTCGTGATGGGCACGTACAACGAGGAAGCGGCGATCGGAGCGGTTCTGGACGACATCGAGGCTGTCACCGACGGAAAGGCGGAGGTCATTTGCGTCGACGGCTCCTCGGATCGGACCCCAGAGATCGCCCGCGAGCACGGCGCCCGCGTCATCGAACAGGAGCCACAGGGATACGGGGTCGCGGTCCGGGAAGCGATTCTCACGCCGGATCGGCCGATCGTCGTCACCACCGACTGCGACGACACCTACCCGATGGAGCAACTACCGGAGTTCCTCGCGGCGATCAACGAGGGCTACGACGTCGTCAGCGGCGACCGACTCTACCACGGCGCGGAGGCGATGCCCGCGTTCAACCGCTTCGGCAACCGCGCGTTCGCCGCCCTTGCGAGCGCGCTGCTGGGCGAGGTGGTCCACGACACCACGACCGGGATGCGCGCGTACCGCCAGGAGGTCGTAGAGTCAATCGAGTGGACCGAAAACACCGGCCTCTCGGCGGAGCTTTTGATCCGGCCGCTGACGAGAGGGTACAACGTCAAAGAACACCCGATTGCGTACACCGAGCGCGCCGGCGAGACGAAACTCGACCCGATCGAAGGCGGCCTTGCGATCGCGAAGTCGATCGTGAAGGTCTCCTTAGAGGAGCGTCTGTTGTAGACGCCGGACGACACCGGGTACGCGTTCGAAGTCCTATTTAAATAAAGCCGCAGGGATCTGTTGAGATTTTTAAGAACAGACAGGATAGACGCGCTGAATATAGGGCGTGTATGCAGCATTTGGGAATAACTTTATTACAACCTACCCCCTGGACTGTCGGCGAACTCAGCGAAGCTTGACGTAGTACTCCGGCTCAACGACACCCTGTTCAACTGTCCGATAGTATATTTTGTACTCCAAGCTGTCTCCTGTGTAGACTTTCTCGACGTCATAAGGACGATGTCCGTGAGCCTCAACGTAGCCATCATAATATCCATTATGAGCTTCGTTGACCCACTCGGGAAGCGTTGACACCCGCACCCAACGTCCCAATTTAAAGCGGAGATAATCCAGAATCCCCATTTCATCCCGAGGTTGCCATTCCACCATACAGAGTACATAGAGCATCGCCTCGGGAAAGAATCTAACTTCCATCACGATGCACATAGCCTATGGACTATCGGTACGCTTGCGGCAGTTGTGGGACACTTCATGGGTCCAATCCGACCCAGTGTCGGGGGTGTGGGGGGACGATCCTCAAACCAGTTCCTGTCGAAGAGCTCCGATCTATCTCATCCGATGACTCAGTCCCGGACTCGATGGATCCAGATGACATCGGCAGGATTGGGAGCACGACTGAGTCGGAGTATGAGTCCGCCCCAGATGTCGCTATCGATGGGTCAATCAAGGGTGACGCGTCCTCCGAAGAGACACCGTCGGCATCGTCTACGAGTAACTACAAACCAGTTCTCGCCGGCGTGGCGTTCCTTCTTTTAGCCGGCGTCATCCTGTATATAGTCCTCTAATCGGCTCTGTTGACTCGATGGAAACGCTGCTACTCCATGAGAACGTGACACAAGATATGGGGCGCAAGAG
>NZ_JBKEGK010000131.1:0-7121 GCF_046710025.1 Natronomonas sp.
GCTGCCCGCGGCCGTCCGCCGACGGTGCCGTCTCCGCCAACGCACGCTCGAAGTGGTCCGCGTTCACGGCCACGCCGCCCGACGTACCCTCCCCGACGATCCCGTCCTCGATGGCGATCATCGCGGCCTCGCGAACCAGCGCGGCCAGATCGCCACCGCTGTATCCATCAGTTCGATCGGCTAGTATGTCGAGATCGACCCCCGCTGTTGTCGGGGTCCCCTCGATGTGTATCCCAAGGATCTCTCGCCGCGCCGCGCGGTCCGGCAGCGGTGTTTCGACGGCCTTCTCGATGCGGCCTGGCCGCAGGAGCGCCTCGTCGATAGCATCCGGGCGGTTCGTCGCCGCGACGACTGCGACATCGGTGAGCGGTTCAAGCCCATCAAGCTCCGTCAGCAACTGCGACACGACGCGCTCGCCAGCGCCCGTGTCGTCCCCTTGACGCTTCGGCGAGATCGCGTCGACCTCGTCAAAAAAGACGATCGACGGAGCGTTCTCTCGGGCTGTCGCGAACAGGTTCCGAACCGCCCGCTCGCTCTCGCCGACGTACTTATCCAGAAGCTCCGGCCCGTTCACCGGAATGAAGTTCGCGTCGCTAAGGCTCGCCACGGCCCGGGCGAGCAATGTCTTTCCGGTTCCTGGCGGGCCGTACAAAAGCACGCCCGAGGGAGGCTCGATTCCGGCCTGCTCGAAGCGCTCCGGGTGCTCCAGCGGCCAGTACACCGCCCGAACGATCTCGCGCTTTGCGGCTTCGAGCCCGCCCACCTCGTCCCAAGCGACCTCGGGAAACTCGACCGAAACGTCCCTGAGCCCACTGGGATCGACGGCGTCGACAGCGTGATCGAAATCCGCCTGCCGGATCACTCGACCGCCGCGGCGTACTGTCCGCTCCAGCGCCGTGTCGACGAGCACCCCCACATCGGCGAGCAAGAACCCGTTGAGTCGCTCGGCGATCGAATTAAGCTCGACATCGTCGCCGAGCGCAGCATCGTTACAGATCGTCTCCAGCGCCGCTCGCCTGTCGTCGTCGGTCAGCGGCGGAATGCGTATTTCGCGGTCGAACCGGCCACCGCGTCGGAGCGCATCGGGGACGGACTCGGCGTCGACGGTCGCTCCGATAACGGCGGTCCCAGCGGCGGCCCGAAGCTCGTCGACAGTCGACCGCAGACGGTCACCGAGCGTCGACGTGGAGCCCGCCTCATCGCCGAGGGCATCGAGGTCGTCAAGCAGGACGACCGCTCGATCGTTTTGAGCGGCTTCCTCGGTGACCCGGTCGAGTCGGTCGTCCCGGTCAGCCGTACTCTCGGCTTTGAGCCGCGCAGCCGAGACCCGAACGAACGTCGCGTCGGTGGCCGACGCAACCGCTTCGGCGAGCGTCGTTTTCCCGGATCCGTGCGAACCACAGAGAAGAACCCCAAGTGTCGGTCGGTCGATCGACGCGAACGCCTCCTGTCTCTCGAACCGTGCCGCCGTCGCCTCGCGGAGCCGTCGATATGTGTCCCTCGGAGCGGCGTCCTCGCCACGAACGGACGGCTCCGAGACAGTTTCGACGTCCTCAGTCACAACGTCGATCTCAGTCGCGTCGGAGACGACTGCCGGCGACGACGGCGCAACTCTCTCGACGACGAATCGAAGCGTCGGCGCGCCGATAAGATGGCTGACTTCGATTTTGTCGCCGGTCGCAACGACCCTCCGGCCAAGCCGCCGTCGCAACGCGTCCTCGCTACGGGTGACCGCGATCGAGTTCTGGAGCCGAAGCGTCGCGATCGACGCCGTCGGGACGTCGCACGTGGCGACGCTCACGGTATCCCCAACATCGATGTTCGCTCGTCGTCGCAACGGCTCCGGAACGGCCACACCGTCTGTGTCGGCGATGACCGCGGGCGTTGCGATCCGGTGCCCACCGCGAATCTCGACTGTTTCGCCGCTGTCGACGCCGAGATCGGTCAGGATCGGTTGCGGGAGGCCGACACAGTCATCCGACATCGGCGCGACAGGATCGACGACGGAACGTTGAACGCTCATCCGTTCCGTCGGTTCGTCGGATCGCAGACAATGGTCCTCAACAGCATGTACCGAGGAGTACGCGCAGAAAACATATAGAACCCACGGCGGGGGCGGAATCGACCGACTAGCGACGGGGCGTCAGGTTCGCCCGGCCGTGACCGACGGGTTTGAGGCCCGCTCGCGACCGACAGCACCGAACCCCGCCCGTTAAATACGCGGCCCGATTGAACCATCGACATGGAGTTCTGTGACGAGTGCGGTTCGATGATGCACAGCCGGGAGGGGGTGTGGGTGTGCGGCTCCTGTGATTTCGAGAAGCCCCGCGACGCCGACAGCGAAGCCGACATGATTACGACGGAGGGACAGGACACCGACAGCGGTCCCGTCGATATGTCCGATGTCGACGACACCGAGATCGGCCCGACGACGACGGTGAAGTGTCCGAACTGTGGCCACGACCGGGCGCGCTACGAAATGAAGCAGATCCGGGCCGCCGACGAGTCCGAGACGCGCTTTTTCACCTGCGTCGAGTGTGATCAGAAGTGGCGTGAGGACGATCACTGAGAGCTTCGCCGCCGTCCTGCAGAGGTGGTTGACGAGGCCGCGACCCGCCCCCGACGTTTCGACTGCGTACGCCTTCTCCCGCGTGTGTCCAGCACACACGACCGCTTCGGGCTTATGTGGTTCGTTCGCCTCCCATACTATGAGAACAAATGTCTCACACGCGCCGGCAGTTCCTGACGGCACTCGCGGTTACGGCGGCGGGATCAAGCGCCGGGTGTCTCGGTCGCGGGGGCACCTCGTCCGGCGGTGAGCCGGGTGGGGAACCGGTCGTCGATCTCGGCCTCCCGTGTGCGGACTCGGGGGGGTCCGATACCCTCCCCGACGGGCGCCCGGCGACGGCGTTCGAGGGCGCTCGGGCCAGCCCCGAAACGGCGTACAGCGACGGCGACCTCCCGCTTCGGGAGACGCCGCTTCACATAGGACACGACCGCTCCGCCTTCGTCGACGACGACATGAGCGGCGGCGTCGGCCACGACGGCATCCCATCGATTGACGACCCGCGATTTGCCCGGAGCGCGGATGTCGAACTTCCGGACTGCGAGCGCGTGTTCGGCGTCGAGTTGGATGGCGACGTCCGGGCGTATCCACAGCGTATCCTCGTTCAACACGAAATCGTCAACGACGTCATCGGCGGCGAGCCCGTCGCGGTGACGTACTGTCCCCTGACCGGGACCGCCCAGGGGTTTTACCGCGGTGGGACCGAGTTCGGCGTCTCAGGGCGCCTCGTCAACTCGAATTTAATCATGTGGGACCGGGCTACGGACGTTCGCTGGCCACAGATCGCGGCCACGGGGATCGAGGTCGGCGGGCAGCGCGACACCGGCGACGCCGACCGACTCGTCGGGCAGTCGCTTCGGGAGTTCCGGGTTGTCTGGACGACCTGGCGTCGCTGGCGGAACCGCCACCCGGGGACGCTCGTGTTGACCGAGGAGACCGGATCTGCAAGAAACTACAACCGCGACCCCTACGGTTCCTACGAGCCGCCCGTCTCCGGGCACTACTCGACCGACGCCGGAAGACAGCCCAACTTCCCGTTGATGGCTTACGACGACGCCGAGTCCAAGCGGGTCGTCGTCGGCGCGCGGACAGCGGCAGGCGCGGTCGCCTTCGACAAGCGGGCGCTGATGGAGTCGTCGGTGCTAACAGGGGACCTCGGCGACACGCCGGTTGTCGCCGTCGCCGACGAGGGGATCACCACGGGCTACGTCTACGCGAACCCCGATGGTCTCAATGTCGAACGCGACGGCGACGCGTACGCGGTCGACGGGGTGTCCGCGCCGCCCGGCGATCTGCCGCTCGATCGACTCCTCGCGTTCGACGCCATGTGGTTCGCCTGGTATGGCTTCTATCCGAACACCGAACGGGTGGAGATATGACGACGCGCACCGACGGGCGGACCGGGACCGGCTCGGGAGCGCCAACCCCCCGAACGGCACCGGTCGCCTGGACCAGACGTCTCTTCGTCAGAACCGCCGTCGCCGTCCGCGGCGCACTGGGTCGGCGCGACGGGCAGGTGACCCTGTTCGCCGTGGCGGGACTGTATCTCCTCACCTACCTCTGGGCGTTACGGGACGTGACCGCAACCGGCCCCGGTGGCCTCGACGTCTTCGTCGTCGCCGAGCCGATTTCGACCGCTTTGACTCCACTCTCGCCGTTTCTCTTCGAGGCCGTGGCACGGATCGAGGCCGGGCCGATCGTCTATCTGTTTCGGCCGGTCAACGTCGCCTTGGGACTCGGGCTGGGGCTGCTCGTTGGCGTGACGCTCTCCGTCTCGGTCGCCTCCTGGCGCGGGCCGGACGCCTGCCGGATCGGGGCCGGCGCTGGCGCGACGGCCGGCATTCCGGGGCTCCTCTCGGGGTTCGCATGCTGTGGGCCACAGTTGCTCGTCATCATCGGGCTGCAGGCCTCCGCAGGCCTCGTCGCCGCGATGCAGTGGATGGTGCCGCTCGCGGTCGCGTCGCTTCTCGCCACGCTGCTTTGGGTCGGCAGTCGGGTGCAGATCGACCCGTCGTAGGCAGTAGTGGCGGCGACGTACGAACGTACGAGGCGAAAGCCTCGCGCTTCAGCGCGGGGAGGGTGTCAACCGATGTCCGGAAGGAACCGCGCGAAGACGAGATAGCCGGTGTGGCCGACACCCGCGGTCGAGGGCCGCGACCCGCGGTCGTCGAAGTCCATCCGGCGCTGGATCGTCTCTAGAGTCTCGACCTCGGTGAGTCCCACCGACCGGGCGGCCTCGACGCACTCGCGCGCTGACTCGATAAACGGTGAGTACACCGCGAGGAAGCCCCCCGGAGCCAACAACTCGTCGGCGTGCTCGACGACCGCCGCCGCGTCGCCCGTATCGAGCGTAAGCAGGTCGTATCCCCCGTCGAGGGTATCTAGTTCATCCGTCAGATCGCCCGTCCGGACATCGACGCGATCCGTGACGCCCGCGGTCGCCATGTTTTTGCGGGCGACCGCAGCGAACTCGGGATCGCGTTCGTAGGTTGTCACCTCGACGCCGAGACGGCCGAGATACGCCGCAAGGACACCGGTTCCGGTTCCGGCGTCGAGGGCGCGGTCGTCAGACGCGACGCCCGTGTGCCCGATCACGAGTCCGATATCGCGGGGCATCATCGGCGCGCCGGTGCGCTCTAGGTGGTCGAACAGGTCCGGGCCGCGGAGCCGCCGCACCTCGAAGGGCTCACCGAGATGTGTCTCGACGACCGTCCCCGGCGTCACATCCGCCGGAAGTTCGATAACGCCCAGGTCTGTCTCTTGGGTCTCGCCCGGTGCGAGCACGAACGCGCGGGAGCCGCGGACAACGAGTACCCGTCCCGGCGGGGCGGCCGGTTCGGGGGGCCCCGATTCGTTCGAGTCGTTTTCATTTCCCTCCGAGTCGCTTTCTTCGCCGCCCGAGTCGACGTCCGTCACTCGAGTTGCTGGACGGCGGCCGCGAGGTCGCCGGTCTCCTCGAGTGTCTCTCTGGCTTTTTCTTCCGAGACGCCGGTGCGCATGGCGACGATCTCGACGTCGTCCTCGGAGAACCCGCCTTCGGTTGCATCGGCGCTGGCATCCGCGTCGTCGGCATCGCTGGCGTCCGCCTCCTCGATGCTGCCCGCTTCGCCGCGGGGCCGGGTGTCGGGTTCGCCGACGACCTGATAGGTCTGTTGGCCCTGCGCGTCCATCCGCTGGACCTCGGCGTCGTGGAAGACGAGTTCCTCCTCGGGGGTGCGGATAATGACCTCCTCGGCGTCGATGTCTTCGAGGTCGATTCCCATCTGGTTCATCATCTGCTTCATCTTTTGCGGGTTCAGCCCGCCGCCTCCTCCAAACATACCTCTACTGAGGGGCCGACGGCGCAAAAAGCCTGATGTTACGATCGGTCGAGCGCGACCGACTCGGACGCGCCGATGAAACGGTCGTTCACGGCGTCTCCGCGAGCAGCAGGTCCTCGTGATCCTCCGGGTCGGCCGACGGCGGGAGCCGCCTGCCCTCGATGGTAGCGACGCGGCGCACGAACCGCGTCCCCGACAGCGACGGGGCGACCAACCGTGGGAGCCCCCGCGGAAAAAAATCGGTGTCGACCCGGTCGACGGCGAGGATTCCCTCGATCGCCTTCGCGACCGGGACGCAGACGCGGAACCCGTCCGTCGACTCGACGAGGAGGTGCGTCGCGTCGGCGTCGACGCCGTCCAACAGCGCGGCGAGTTCGATCCCCCGCCAGTGGCCTGCGACCGGGTCGCCGCTGCCACAGCGGGTCTCGCACGGAAAATCGACGAGATCGAAGCGCTCGATCGACTCGCGGAGATCGATATCGACATCGCCGCCGATCCGCGTTCGTTCGAGTCGGTCCGCAAGCGAGTGGGCGTTCATAGGCGTGACATCCGGCCGCAAGTGCAATATCGATCTCCCTGCAAATAGTTGGGGTTTATACACTCCGGCGGCCCGCCCCAGTCCCGGCTACGCCGGGCGACCGTCCCGGATCTTGATCGCCATGCCGGTGCCGAAGTCGGCCATCGCGTCGGCGGAGAGTTCTGCCCGCCCGACAGCGAGGAGGTCGCCGCGGTCGTGCTCAACGAGGACCTCGTCGCCCGGCCTGATCTGTGGGTCGACGCGCTGAACGAACTTCGCGAAGACGTTTCGCTCCTCGCGGACGAACGGCTCGCTGTCGTCGCCGACGACGACGCGGTAAGCGGGCGCCTCAAGTGCACGCTGAAGGCGCAGGCCACCAGCGACGCCGAGCGTGAACCGCCCGTCGGTGCCGTAGGAGACGACGCGCTCGCCGTCGGCGAGGATCTGTTGTGGACGGCCCGACCCCGTCCGCTGGACGACGACGTCGCCCTCGAAGAGCGCCGCCCCAGCGCCGGCCCCGAACTGGTAGTCGGCGACCGTCCGGAGCGCGTCGATGTCGCTTGCCATACTTGCCGGTGGCGATGGGACCGAATACGCCTTTCGTCCGGCCACCTCCCGCGATCGTTTCACAGGTTTTATATAAGTCAACTGTCGATCTGTGAGTATGGCAACCGACACGCGGAAACTCGTCCTCGGTGCGATCGCGCTCGCCGTGGGT
>NZ_JBKEGK010000132.1:0-6980 GCF_046710025.1 Natronomonas sp.
GTCCTCCGGTCGGAACTCCGAACGCGGCTCGAGCGATACGGGGTCGAGCCGGACGTCGCAGGATTCTACCGGCTGTACTATTATCTCTACCGGCGGTTCCAGGGCTTCGGCAAGGTCGATCCGCTGATGCACGACCCCTACATCGAGGACATCTCCTGTGACGGGTACAACATCCCGCTGTACGCCTACCACGACGGCTACCAGGACATCGAGACGAACATCTCGTTTGAGGAGACCGGCCTCGACAGTTACATCGTCCGGATGGCCCAGCAGGCCGGTCGGCACATCTCTGTGGGCAACCCGATCGTCGAGACGACGCTCGTCGACGGTTCCCGGGCGGAGTTGGCGCTGGGCGAGGAGGTGACGCCACACGGATCGGCGTTCACCATCCGGAAGTACAGCGACGAGCCGTTCACCCCGATCGACCTGCTTGAGTTCGGAACCTACTCGCTCGATCAGATGGCGTATCTGTGGCTGGCGATCGAACACAACAAGAACATCGTCTTTGCGGGTGGGACCGCCTCGGGAAAGACCACCTCGATGAACGCCATCTCGATGTTCATCCCGCCGCGGTCGAAGCTGATCACCATCGAGGACACCCGCGAACTGTCGCTGTATCACGATAACTGGCTGTCGTGTGTGACCCGCGAGCGCCTCGACGAGGCCGCGAACGTTACGATGTATGACCTGCTGCGGTCGGCGCTCCGACACCGCCCCGAGTACATCATCGTCGGCGAGGTCCGCGGCGAGGAGGCGATGACGCTGTTTCAGGCGATGAATACCGGGCACACGACGCTGTCGACGATGCACGCCGATTCGGTCCAGACGGTCATCAACCGCCTCGAGAACGAGCCGATCAACGTGCCGCGGCCGATGGTCCAGTCGCTCGATGTCCTCTGTGTCCAGCGGCTCGCCCGCTTCGGCAGCGAGCGCGTTCGCCGGGCGGGGACGATCGCCGAGATCGAGGGGATCGACCAACGGACCGGCGAACTCGACTACACGGGAGCCTACCAGTGGGACTCCGCGACCGACGAGTTCAGCGAGGGAACGAAGAAACTGACCGAGGAGATCCGCGAGGAGCGCGGCTGGTCGAAAACGGAGTTGCTCAGGGAGATGCGCCGACGCCGGCGGTTCCTGGCGTTTCTTCAGGAGCGAGGGATCACCCAGTACGAGCAGTTCACGGCGATGGTCAACCGATACTACGCCGTCCCCGAGGAGGTGATGGACCGAATCGAGGCGGCCGAGTCGGACAGCCGCATCGATCTCGACGCCGGTGAGGCCGTCGACCCGGCGTCGAACGAGGCCGAACCGCGGAGCGGATAGATGCTCTGGGTGCTCCCGCTTCTCGCGGCGGTCTGTCTTCTCGGTGTGTTCGCCGCAGCCCCGTACAGCCCCCGGATCGATAGCGCGATTACGCGAGTGGCATTTCTCCTTCTCGGCGGCCGCCGGATCGAGATCGATACCGAACGGGAACAGTCGCTTCGGGCGGCGGCGATCGGCGTTCCCTACCGGGAGTACGCCGCAAAGACGTATATCTACGTCGCCGGGATCGGGGTCGCGGGCGCGGTGGCCGGCGTGTACGTCGGCGCCGCGGGGCTGTTCGTCGCCTCCTCGCCCGGTTTCACGTTCGACCCGAACGCGACGATCGAGACCCCCACCGCCGTCCAACTCGGGCTGTTTCTCCTGAGTGGCGGGCTCCTAAGCGGGGTCGCGGCGGGGGCGACCCATGAACTCCGGTGGCGGATACCGTCGATCCGGGCGGACGGGCGTGCGAGACGGATCGACGCCGGCCTTCCCCGAACAGTCGCGTTCACCTACGCCCTCACTCGTGGTGGGATGTCGTTTCCGGACGTGCTCCGAACGCTCTCGGCCAACGAGCGGGTGTTCGGCGCGGGTGCCGCCGAGGTCGGCGTCGCCGTCCAGAATATCGATCTGTTCAACGTCGACCTCGTGACAGCCGTCCAGGACCTCTCGGAGAACACGCCCTCCGAGCGCTTCGGCACGTTCACCGAGAACCTCTCGAGTGTCCTCCAGAGCGGCGGGGACGTCTCTGAGTTCCTCCGCGAGCAGTACGAGCGCTACCGCGACGAGGCCGAAGAGCAGCAGGCAGAGATACTCAATCTCCTCGCGACCACCGCGGAGGTGTACGTGACCGTGATCGTCGCCGGTATGTTGTTTCTCATCACGATTCTGTTGATAATCGGGCTTACGGCCGGCGATACGCTTCTGTTGATGCGGGTCTTGACGTACGTCATTATTCCCGCTGCGAACGTATTGTTTCTGGCGTACCTCCTCGACGTCACCCGGCCGCTTCGTGCGACGGGGGACGAACACGAACACGAACACGAACGCGACCGGGAGCGGCCAGCTGAGGGACTCACCGCCGGCCACTCCGTGGAAAGCGACGGCGGCTACACCCGACCGGGTGCGGCGGCCGATCACGGACGACTGTTCGCGTACCGCCGGCTCCGGTCGATCAGAGAAACGCTCGCCTCGCCGCTGTCGTCCGTCATCGATCGGCCGCGGTTGCTCCTGTACGTCACCGTCCCGATCGCGGTCATCGCGACTGCTGTCCGGCTACCGGCGGTGTTCGCCGGCGGCGGCGTCGATGTCCGGGCACTGGACGACCTGCTTGTACAGGTGACGATCTTCCTGAGCGGGACGTTCGCGATCGTCTACGAGTACAGCCAGCGTCGGCTCAAACGGCTCGAATCGACCGTTCCGGACCTCCTCGAACGGCTCGCCAGCCTCAACGAGGCTGGGATCTCAGTCGTCTCCTCGTTCGATCGGGTCCGCCGGGGGGACATGGGCGCGCTTGACGCGGAGGTCGACCGCATCTGGCGGGACGTCCAGTGGGGCGCAACGACCGAGGAAGCGCTCTCGCGATTCGAAGCGCGCGTCCGGACGCCCTCCATCACTCGCGTCGTCACGCTCATCACGAACGCGATGCACGCCTCGAACGAGATCGGCCCAGTACTCCGGATCGCGGCCGAACAGGCTCGTTCGGACCTCCAACTCCGCAGGCAGCGCCGACAGGAGATGTTCACCTACCTCGTCGTGGTGTACGTCTCCTTTTTGGTCTTTCTCGTCGTCATCGGTGCACTCGAGTACGTCCTGATCCCGAGCCTGCCGGACGTGGGGAGCGTCGGCGGCGCGGCGGGCGGCGTCGGGGCGGGGCCGCTCGGCGGCTTCGAGAGCAGCGACCGGGACGCATACCGGCTCGTCTTTCTCCACACCGCATTGGTCCAGTCGCTACTTTCGGGACTCGCCGCCGGCGTCATGGGTAGTGGCTCGATTAAAGCCGGTATGAAACACGCCGCGGTCATGCTCTCGATCTCCTACGTCGTGTTGACCTTCGTGATCTGATCGCTGTACCGCGTCGGCGTTCGTCCTCCGTCTCGGCTCGCATCGTCGCCCTCTTTGTCCCCGCGGCGAAACCGAGGCCATGGACGACCGCGCCGGCATCCGAGCGACGTACGACCGGATCGCCGCCCACTTTTCATCGACCCGCGAGTACCCCTGGCCGGAGGTCGAATCATTCTGTGCGGGCCGCCGTGCCGCCACGGCCCTCGATATTGGCTGTGGAAACGGCCGCCACACCGAGTTGCTGGCCGAACACGCTGACCGGGTTATCGGTCTCGACGTGAGCCGCGAGTTGCTGTCGGCGGCGGGCGAGCGGGCCCCTGAAGCCGCGCTCGTAGCCGGCGACGCCGCATCGCTGCCGATTGCCGACGGATCGGTGGGCCTCGCGGTGTACGTCGCGACGCTACATCACCTCCCGACACGGTGTCTCCGCCGGGAGAGCCTTGACGAACTCGCGCGCGCCCTCGACGATGACGGCGCGGCGCTCGTCAGCGCTTGGAGCACCGCACACGATCGATTTGAGGCCGACGCGGACGCCGAGACGGGCTTCGATACCGAGATCGACTGGACGCTCCCCGGCGGCGAGACGGTCCCACGCTACTACCACATTTATACGCTCGCGGAGTTCGACGCGGACCTCGCCGCGAGCGATCTCACAGTCATCGAGTCGTTCGTTTCCAGCGGGAACTGCTACGCCGTCGTTGAGTCGTCGTGACCGTGGCGGAGTTAAATATGGATGGCGTGTCTGCCGGATCATTTAAATACTGTTTCGAGAACAAAAAGACCCTTATATGACGTGGTGTTACGATCCTGTGCGCGCCGGTGGTTAGCGGCCCGATGGGCCGCGAGTCACGGCGCGAGGACGACGAGCGCCGGTGGTCTAGTGGTAGGACCTGAGCCTTCCAAGCTCATGGCCCGGGTTCAAATCCCGGCCGGCGCACTCCCAGTGGTCGTGGGCCGCCCGACTTCTCGCTCGCTCCGCTCGTGTGATTCCCGACCGGCCTATAGCGAAACCGAACGCAGTGAGGTCCCGAAACGCGAACAGAGCGTAGAGGGACCCGTGAGCGATTCTCTTCGACCCGTCCCACCGATACCAGCAGCTCCCGCCCCAAGAGCGATTACTTAAATAGCGAGGGGAGACTCCGGACACACGATGTCAGATTCATCGGACACAGCAAACGGCGAACCGTCGTTGCTCGGTCGAGTGCTCTTTGCAGGTGGGCTCGCCGCGCTCGCGATACGCAACCTGACGAACCTCGAGGGGCGTGTCGCCTACGCGGACGCCAAGGGCGTCCCGGCGGCCGATCGATTGGTCCCGGCCGCTACCGGTCTCCTGCTCGGCGGAAGTCTCGGGATCGGCACTTGGACGTTCCCCCGACTCTCGGGGTCGAGCGTCGCGGCCTTCTTTATCGGCGTCACCCCGCTGATGCACGACTTCTGGGCCGTCGATGACGACGCGCGCGATCAGGAACTCACGTCGTTTCTCCAGAACGTGACGCTGCTCGGCGCCGCCATCGTCTTTATTCGGTGGGCTGCCGGCGAGTAAGCGCGCGCTACCCATGAGTCGGGCCGGAACGTCCTGAACGCCGGGTCCGCCACACGCGTTCTTTTTCAACCCGCGTCGCCATCGCGAGATAGAGCGCGAGCACGAACAGGCCGACCGCGCCCGCCGCCGCCACGCCGAGAGCGTCTGCGCCGAGGAACATCGGCTCCTCGCGGGCGACGGGGAGGAACGTGTGATGGAGCCCCCCACGGACCGGAAGAAAGTAATCGACGGTCGTATCGAGGGTGTACCACGCGGTCGCACCGCCGACACCGGCCGGCGAGAAGCCAGCGATCCGGTGGAGAACGAACGCCTGCAGCACCATCGCGGCGTGGCTCCAGATCAGGAACTGCCGCATCGCGGGGTGGAGATAGCTGAACTCCGACCAGAATGCGAGATGCACCCAGACGGTCCATCCACCCAGGATGATGTTGCCGAAGAAAGCCAGCGCGGTCAGCCACTCCCGCGCGTGACCGAGTTTCCACGATGCGAGTGCCAAGGCGACAAACAGCGTTGCGACGGGGCTGTCGGGGACAAAAGGCCACATCTCCACAGGTGTCCGAGCGAGCTGGAAGCCGTAGTAGTAAAAACCGAACGCCGTCCCGGCCAGGTTCACGAGGACGATCGGCCACACGAGGTTCAACGCGAGGTTCTCGACGGGTTCGGGCAGCGGCGCGACGTACCGGGGAAGGTCCTCGCGGGGGACATCGGACTCTAGGAGTCCGCGGACATTCATACTGGTCACTCCGGGCGAGAAGATAAAAACGCCCCGAGAGCGGCCCGCCGGTGTGTGCCGACGCTCGGCGACCGGGCCGGAGACTCGGCGGGGCCGATGGCCCCGAAAACCAACGGTAAACGAACGGGGGGAACGACACGGATTAAGTGTGCTCGGCCCTTAGATTGCAGTATGAGTGAAACGGATCTCGAGGAACTCAAGCGGGGCACGGACCTCGTGAAACGTGGTTTCGCGAAGATGCAGAAGGGCGGCGTCATCATGGACGTCGTCACGCGCGAGCAGGCCCGTGTCGCCGAGGACGCCGGCGCGGTCGCCGTCATGTCGCTCGAGGCGGTCCCCGCTGACATCCGGAAACGCGGTGGCGTCGCCCGGATGGCCGACCCCGGTGCCCTAGAGGAGATCATCGATGAGGTCTCGCTCCCGGTGATGGGGAAAGCCCGCATCGGCCACGCCGCCGAGGCCCAAATCCTCGAGGCAACCGGCGCGGACATGATCGACGAATCGGAGGTGCTCACGACCGCCGACGAGCGCTACCACATCGACAAACGGGAGTTCACCTCGCCGTTCGTCTGCGGGGCCCGGAACCTCCAAGAGGCGTTGCGCCGGATCGACGAAGGCGCGGCGATGATCCGGACAAAGGGCGAGGCCGGGACCGGCGACGTGAATCAGGCCGTCACCCACCAGCGGAACATCCAGCGCGCGATTCGCACGCTCTCCGGGATGGCCTACGAGGAGCGCGACGAGTGGGCCAGAGAGCACGAGGCGCCCCGCGATCTCGTCCACGAGACCGCCGAGATGGGCCGACTGCCGGTCGTTAACTTCGCGGCGGGCGGGATCGCGACTCCCGCGGACGCCGCGCTCATGATGCAGTTGGGCTGTGATGGCATCTTTGTCGGCTCCGGCATCTTCGGCGCGGAGAATCCCCAGGCGATGGGCGAAGCGATCGTTGCGGCCGTCAACAACTACGATGACCCCGACACGCTCAAGGAGATCGCCAAGTCTCCCGGCAAGGGCATGAAAGGCCAAGCGAACGAGACGATGCCCGAAGAAGAGAAGTTGCAGGGCCGGGGCGTCTAAGCGGGATACACGCCGACATTCGAGCGCCAACTCCGTCCCATGCGCTGTCGGACGATACGCTTTTTTACGTGATACCGGGGTCGCGGTCCCGGGGGTAGCGCTGTTCGGCCACGGCGAACGCGAGCGTGCTCGCTACCCCGAGAAACGTCCCGGTCGTCAGCGTCACTGCGAGGTACGACAACTCGGCGAATGGCAGCGAGACAAAGAAGGCGGACACGCCGTGGAGGACGATGGCGATGGCGACGACGTAGAAGGGGGCGT
>NZ_JBKEGK010000133.1:0-6955 GCF_046710025.1 Natronomonas sp.
AGATCAAGACAGGTTTGATGATATTAAAATTATAGCCCTGGCATCAAACTGTCTTGGTTTGAGCGTTTTATACTGCCAGCGGTGTCGTGGTACCGCCGTAATCAGCTGTCCCACAGAACGCCGGATTGCACGCTGATTAAACGAGTTCTTTGGAAACGATGTACCGGAGTCCCGGCGGGCCCACACATCCAAATGACCGCGTTTCGGGCTCGCAGTGCAGACCCCTCCCCTATCATTCTCGTGCGCGCTACACCCCTGTGTGGGGGTAGACGGTCGACCTATAGACTGTCTGTCATGGAGGTATATACTTTTATCCCTGTCGTCAAAACGCATGCGCATGCCAAACGAGTGGAACGTTCTTCTTCCGAAAGAAATCGACCAGTCGGGGCCCGAATCCATCGTGGATTTCGCCGACTGTACTGGGATGGACGAGTACACCAGCTACGAGTCGGCCCTCGATGACATCGACCGCTACGACGCCGTCATCGTCAGGGTCGCACCACTCGACGATGACGTCATCGACCGGGCTGACAAACTGCAGGTCATCGCCAAACACGGGGCCGGCCTCGACAACGTCGACATCGACGCGGCCTCCGAGCGGGGTATCGTTGTCTGTAATACCCCGGGCGCGAACGCACGGTCGGTTGCTGAACACGCGGTGGCGTTGCTGTTTGGCGTCCGCCGGAACCTACGGACCGCCGACAGCCACGTCCGGGCGGGCGAGTGGGAGCGCGGGGCGTTCGCCGGTCACGAACTCACTGGGGATACGCTTGGGCTGTTCGGCTTCGGCGCCATCGCACAGGTGGTGAGTGACCTCGTCCAAGGGCTGGAGCAGACCGTCCTCGCGTTCGATCCGTACGCCGCGGACGACAAAGTGCCCTCCAGCGTCGAACGCGTCGACGAACTGTTGGAACTGTTTGAGCGTTCGGACGCGGTGAGCATCCACGTGCCGTTGACTTCGGAGACGCGTCACGCCGTCTCGACGCCGGAACTGGCGGCACTCGGCGAACGGGGCGTGCTCATCAACACTGCGCGCGGGCCGATCGTCGACGAGGCAGCACTGGTCGAGGCGCTGGAGGCGGGTGAAATAAGCGGGGCCGGTCTCGACACCTTCGAGGAGGAACCACCCGGCGGGGGCCACCCGCTCTATGATCAAGACAACGTGCTCCTGACGCCACACGTCGGCGGGGTGACCGATGAGGCGCTCGCCCGGATGAGCCAGCAGGCGGCAGACAACGTCCGTACCGTCTACGAGGGCGGATTGCCCACGTCGACGGTGAACCGCGCCGATCTAACGGAGGGTGAAGAATGAGAACCGAGAACGGGCTCCGGCGGGCCATTGAAAACGGTGAGACGGTGTTCGGGGCCAGCGCCGTCACGTTCTCGCCGACGGTGGTCGAGACACTGGGTTCGGTCGGGCTGGACTACGTCTGGCTCGATTTCGAACACGGCGGTCCAAGTCCCTACGACAGCACTGTCTTCGAGGAACTGACACGGGCCGCTGAGGTCGCCGACATCGAGCTACTAGTTCGGCTGCCCAAACCCGAACCGGCTCTGGTGCGGAAGGTACTCGACGCCGGCGTCCGCACCATCCTGCTCCCGCGTATCGAGACCGCCGAGGAACTCCAGCGAGCCATCGAGGCGGCATACTTCGCCTACGATGGGGACGTCGGCGATAGGGGCGTCGGCGTCGGCCGGTCGGGCAACTGGGAGGGGTATGTCGACAGCTTCGTCGGCGGCGAGGACAGCGAGGTGCTGGTCGGGACGATGATAGAGAACCAACGAGCCGTCGAGAACATCGAGGATATCCTCTCGGTGCCGCAACTTGGCTTTGCCTTTGTCGGGGTTGCCGACCTAACGATGTCGATGTCCGGCGGGGACCCCTTGTCGAAAAACTCCGAGCAGGTGACGGCGGCGATAGACCGGGCCCTCGAGGCCTGTCTGGACAGGGGCGTCCCGATGGGCCGGATTCGTAACAGCGTCGAAGAGGCACAGGCAGCCGTCGACGCGGGCTACCAAATCGTCCGCATCGGGGGCGACATGTCGGCGGTCCGGACGACACTCGGCGGACGCCTCGACGAACTGCGGGATTAGCCCCCCTGGCGCTGTCGAGACATTTCAGTAGAGTCTCTGGCTGGGATCGCTGTTCTACCCGAAGCGACATCTCCTGTCGGCTTTGAGTTCCCCTCCGCCCTGCACGAGGGAGTTCCTCCGTGAGCAATCCAGCCAGTCGAGTACCCTGACTGTGAACGTTCGGGTCGCTGACGCTAGATTGGTCAGGCGAACGCGGCTGTTCCCCAACGCCAGCGGGTGTCCAGTCATGTTCGTTCCACTACCAGCACGCCCCATCCGTGGATGCGTCCCTGCCGAGTTCAGCACACGGGGCAGCAGGCCGAGCCATCGGCCCAACTGCAGACTCAGGATGTTCCACGTCCCGGCAACGTCGCTATCCGCCTCGATATCAGGTGTGATACAGTGATCCGCCGAGAAAGTGCAAGCTCGTTTTTTATTCGCCAACAGACCGAGCCGCCCCTGTGTTAGGCTCCGTCGGCCTGTGCCGCGAGGTCCTCAAGAGCCTCATTCGCCGTCGCGATAGCCCGCTCCCGCTTGGCTGGATAGGCTTCGACTTTTCCGCGGAGCATGAGTCCCTCGCCGAGCGCGACATCGCCGTGGTAGGCTGCCTGCTTGTCGAGGCCGATATAGAAGGCGCAGTTGTCGTCGATGCGGGCCTCCAACTCCTCAAGCAGGCGGTCGAGTTCGCCGAGTCCGGTCAGCTTCGAGAGTACGTGCCTGACGTCGTCAGCGCGTTCGAGCCTGATCGAAAAGATCACGATCCGGTCGCCGTTGTGGCCCTCGGTGACGTCGCGCTTGAGTTCGGTCTCCTCAGGGAGAAAGGTCCTGAGTGCCGCCTCGACCCGTTTTTCGTCCTCCGTCGCGTAGCAAAATGTCCGGAGATCGACGTAGTGGAACGGGACGGCACTCATCGTCTCACTCGTCGTCCGCGTCGTCGGCGACTTCGAGGGACTCCTCGGCGATGCCTGCCTCTTGTCCCTCCTCGAAGTCGACGATGTAGGTGTTGTCGCCGAACATGGTCTCCGAGACCTGCGTGACCTCGCCCGTCTCGCCGTCGTACTCGCTGTGCTTGTCGTGGAACACCACGCGGTCTCCCTTCTCAAATGCCATGCCTCCGCTTTTCGCCGATACGGAAAAAGCCCGTCGTTTCATCCGCCAAGGTCACTCAGCAAAGCCGAGCGAACAGCTCGCACACAGCCTGAACCGCGTTGATGCCGAACAACGGACCCACCTTCCGGCGCCGAGCAGTTTTTTACGTACGCCCCCGAAGAACAAGTATGATATTCGAAGCCACGCGACACACCGATCGCCCTCCGACCGAGCCACACCGGCGCCCGGAGCGGGAATGACGACCCTCGACGGATTGTGGTTTCTGGCCGACGAAGCGACGCAACGCGCCGAGCGGGCGTATCATCGGCTTGAGGACATCTACGATGGAGCGCCCCTCAAACGGACGTATCAAAAACGCGTCTCACGGGACCGATTCCGGACGCTCGCCGAGCGGATCGAACACAGCGGGACACCCTACGGGGCCCATACTCTCGTCCAACGCGAGAGCGATCAGCTCCTGTTAGTCCGTCACGAGGGCGTCGATCTGTGGGTGCTTCCGGGCGGCGGCGTCGACGGCTCCGAGTCGTTCCGCGAGACGGCCGAACGGGAACTCGACGAGGAAGCCGGGATCAAGGCGACCTATCGCGGATTGGCGATGTTGAACCGCGTCGAGGTGACCTGTCGGGACTACTCCACCTGGGGTGTACTCCCCGTCTTCCGTGCGGTCGCTGACACGACGGCCCCCGTCATCTCGGATCCCGACGACGAGATCAGTGCCGCTCGGTGGTTCGACCCCGGACAGTTGCCGGACGATACCCGGGACCGGGAGGACCTCATCGACGCCGCAAGGGCCGTCAATTAGCAAGGCTCCGGTGGGCGCGCAGCTACGGTTGAACCCACACCACGTCTCGGCTCACCACTCAACGCCATCACGTTCGTCCGCCGCCCGCCGTCGCAACGCGGCTCGCCCGTTTGAGGCATCGTAGCCGAACAGGACTGACTCGCCGTACCCCTCCGCAACCTCCATCGCGTGGATCAGGTCGCCGATGTCGACATCAACCGCATAGAGCTCGACGCTGAACGGCGTCTCCAGGCGGCTTTCGAATCCTTTTGCGATCGTTTCCAACCAGTAGGTCGTCCCGTAGTAGGTGTCGTACAGCGGGACGACGAACTCGTCGATGTGAGGTTCGAGAGCGTCAAGATCGAGCCCCGCCCGTTCGTACAGGTGACCGTCGTAGGGGTCGGGATACAGCGTCAGATAGCTCCGTCCGGGGATCCGGTCGACGGCCGCTCTGACGAACTCTGTGATGCGCTCGGCGCGCCACTCGTATCGGTCCTCGACGGTCGTTTCGGTGGGATGGGGGCCCTCCCCGCGGTCGTAGCGCGTCCGGACCCACGACTCGAAGCGCTCGTTGCAGCGATCACAGTAGCAGTACTCGGGGCGCGGGAAGCCGACGTCGTCGAGTCGGATGTCCGGAGTTACCTCGGCGCAGTCAGAAACGATCTCTAAGAGGCCCTCGCGGTAGCCGTCGTGGGTGGGGCAGACGTAGGCCCAATCAAAGTAAGTCTGCTCGCGGGTGGCTCGCACCCCATCGGGGGTGACGGGAACGAGGTCAGGGTTCTCCTCGGCAGCAGCGTTGTCGCCAAAACAAGAGATCATGCTCACCGTGTCGGGGATCGGCTCCGCGGAACGGCCGGAGACATCTTTGACCTCGTAGAACCCGCGGTCGAAGTCGGGCCAGCGGACCTCCTCATCGTTTCGCGTGACGACGCCGTACATACCCATAGTCGGCGCTCGCGGCCCCTAAGTCGTTCGGAAGCATGGGTGGCGGACCGACAGCGAGCGCAAGCGTAACAGAAATCCCATTCGTTCAACACCTCCGCGATCGTTCGATGGGTCGGATGGAGGGCGGTTCGGCCCCCGGCGCCCGGGTGGAGCGCGGATCGAACGGAGGGCGATCGGTTCGAGTAGCGCGAACTACCGTTTCGCGACGTACAACAGGACGACCGCCGCGACGAGCACGACGGCGAGTGCTTTTTTCGACATACAATGCATTTAACGACGTCCGGGGGTATAGATGTTCCCCCGGGGTGTGCGTCACGCCGCGCTGATGTGCGAGGCGATTGATTCCCGGATAATCGTCTCACAGTACGTACACCGGACGCCCTCCTCGAGCACATCGAAGCGGGATTCGATCGGCTCATCGGCCGTCGAGATGCAGTTGGCGTTCGGGCACGACAGCACGCCAGCGACGGTTTCGGGGCGCGTCACTCGGTGTTTCTCGACGACCTCGAACTCACGGACGATGTTGATGGTCGCCGCCGGCGCGATGAGTGACAGCACATCGACCTCGTTTTGGCTCAATTCACGACCCTCGACTTTCACGATGTCCTTTCGTCCCAACCGGTCGGAGGGAACGTTCATACCGACGCTTACTTCTTCGCCGGACCCGCCGTCAATGCCGAGGATCGCGAGCACATTGAGCGCTTGCCCGCCGGCGATGTGGTCAATAACGGTTCCGCTCTCGATCTTGGAAACGCGGAGTTCGGTGTCTGTCATAGCATCTCGTCTAAAAGCGCCATCCGAACCGGGATGCCGTTGTGAGCCTGTTCGAAGTACGTCCCATAGCGCGTTTCGTCGACCTCCGGGGCGATCTCGTCGACACGCGGCAGCGGGTGCATCACCGTCAATTCGTCTTTGGCCGACTCAAGGAGGTCGGCGTCGATCCGGTACTCGCCGGCGACCTGTCGGTACTCGTTCTCGTCGGGGAATCGCTCGCGTTGGATCCGTGTCACGTACAGCACATCGAGCGTGTCGAGGACATCCTCGATTCCGGTGTGTTCTCTGACCTGCGCGCCAGCCTCGTGGAGGTCGTATCTGACGCCACGAGGGAGACGCAGGCTTTCGGGGCTGATGAAGTGTTGACTCACGTCGAAGTTCGTCAGCGCGTGCGCCAGCGAGTGGACGGTTCGGCCGTATTTTAAATCGCCCATGATCCCGATCGTGAGATCGTCGAGGCCGGCGTTTTCCCGGATCGTGTACATATCTAAGAGCGTCTGTGTTGGGTGTTGCCCCGCCCCGTCGCCGGCGTTGACGACTGGGACGTCGACGAACTCGCTTGCGAGTTTTGCCGACCCCTCAGAGGGGTGTCTGAGGACGATCGCATCGGCGTATCCCTCGATGACTCGGACAGTGTCGGCGAGGCTCTCGCCCTTTTTGACCGACGAGGAGTCGACGCTCCCCATGTCGATCGTGTCGCCGCCGAGTCGCTTCATCGCCGCGTCGAACGACATCTTGGTCCGGGTGCTCGGTTCGAAAAATAGCAGTCCCAACAGCGTGTCCGCGTGCCGTCCAGCGATCGCCCCGGGATCGGCGGCGATCTCGGCCGCGCGGTCGAGCACCGTCTCGATGTCGCCACGGGATAACTGCTTCGCGCTGATCAGGTGGTCGTGGCGCATTACCGGAAGGCCGGCACGGACGGTCTTGAATCCCCCGACCGGCGGATCGTATGCCGATCGGTCACGCGGTCACGAACGGCTTCGGCACGAAACAACACGTGAGCCGCCAGAAGGTTTAATCAGCGTCGCGGCGGTATTTACATATGATGAGCGAACGACTCCAGACCGGGATTTCCGCCCTCGACAGGCAGCTTGACGGCGGGATTCCGGCCGGGAGCGTCGTTGCGCTCACCGCCGCGCCGGCCAGCCAGGCCGAACTGTTTCTCTACGAACTCACCGGCGCGCGGGACACGCTGTATCTAACAATAGACCGGACGAGCGACGCGGTCGCGAACAGTATCGAGGCCGCACCGACATCGACCGGTGACCCGAC
>NZ_JBKEGK010000134.1:0-6927 GCF_046710025.1 Natronomonas sp.
CAGATCGTCGTCGTCAGCCACGACGAGGAGTTGGTCGGCGCGGCCGACGACTTGATCGCAGTCCGAAAGAACCCGACCACAAACCGATCGAGCGCCGAACGATCGGTGAGGACGGAGGCGTTACCGTAGCGCCGAGAGTGCCTCGTCGGCGAGCTCCGTCGTTTCGTAGCCGCGTTCGCCGGCAACCTCGGCCTCCCGGACGAGCCCCGCCGCCCGGAGTTCTCCGACCTGTCCGTGGAGGTCGGATTCACAGAGGTCGTACCGCCCGAGAACTTCCTGAACCGAGAGCGGGCCGCGGTCAGCCAACTCGACGAGCAGCCCCAGGATCTGGTCCGAGTGGACCGCGGTGAGGAGCCGCCGCTGTGGGTCCGGGACGGTTCGCGCCGCGATGGCCAGCGGCGAATCCCCTGTGGCGGTCAGTTCGTCGTTCGGGAGGTAGCGCTCGTCGCCGGTTTCGGGGTCCCGGACGAGGCTAGACTCGTCGGAGTGTTTCAACAGGAGATACCGGTCGCCGCGGTACTCGACCGACCTCATCGCGACTCCCCGCCGATCTCCGTTCGGGTGTCCGCCCCGGAGCCATCGGCCGAGGCGGAGCGGTCGGTGACCGCGGGGTCGTCCGTCTCCTCGGACCCCCCAACGTCTCGCTCCTTGTTACCGTCCTCAGTCTCGGCGTAGTGGCCGGTCTTGAACCGCCAGTAGTACCGCGCTGTCGCGAGCGCGGCGACGGCTCCGATTAGTAACGCAGGGCCGCCGGCTTCGTAATCACCGCGGAAGTAGACGAGCATCGCCCCGAGTGAGAGGGCCGCAAGCGCAACGTTCAACAGTAGGACTGACGCCCAGAATGCGCGAAACAGATCGTCCGGAACATCGGCCGCCGTGTCGAGAGACTCCTGCAGCGTCGGGGTCGGATCGGGCGGATCGGGGCCGAGGCTGTCGGGATCGAACTCGTCGGGTTCGTCCGGCCACGACCTTTCTTCGTCCTCTTCGAGCGGGTTCACGATCAAATCGAGGGGCCCCGGGAGCAAAAATCACGCGACCGAGTCGAGATCAACGACGTGGTCCGCCTGCAGCCACGCGAGGGGGTTGTCCGCGTCGTAGAATACCACGCCCCCCTCGGTTTCGTAGGACTCTGTCGAGCGAACCGCGTCGGGCACCGTCGGCTCGCCCGGTCCCTTCGTTTCGGCCGTCTCTGCGGATGAGTCAGTGTCGGGCACGGCGTATCACTATTGTAATTTGTGGCTTGTGGGCGTAAATCCCTCCAGTCGGTGACAGGCGGCGACACGGCACCCGAAACCGTCGAGGTGCTTATATACACGACGGGGAACACGAGGGCTTTTTGATGCCGAACGCCGATGCATATGCTAATGGAACAGGGAACCCTTGTGGAGTTCGGCGGTTCGGAATCGGGTGATAGCGACCGGCCGAGAGCGGAAGCGGCCGCCGTCGCGGGCAGCGACGGCGACGAAGACGCCCAGGTCGTCGAACTCTCGGAGGAGGCGTTCCCCGATGCCGAGGGTCATATCGAGTTTGCCGTCACGCAGGTCAACTACACGGTCGAGGGGCGCGGCGACGACGAACACGCGGTGTTGCACGTGTTCGGCCGCGTTCCGGAGGCCGGCGGCGATGACCGGGTTACACACGCTCGTGTCCACAACTTCCGGCCGTATTTCTATACCCTGGTCTCGGATCTCGACCTCGCCGCAGATGCGGCGGAGCCACTCACACAGGCCGACGTCGTTGACTCGCGGCTCGATCACGACCGCCTGACCGGAATCGAGACCTACGGCGATCGGGCGGCCGATGGAATCGACACCGGTGACCACGACGACCGGGAACTGGTCGTCTACGAGTCGATCCGGGGCGAGTCGCTGGTGAAGGTGTTCGGTCAGACGCCCCGCGATGTCGGGGAGCTACGGGATCGCTTCGATCACTACGAGGCCGACATCCTGTTCCCGAACCGGCTGCTCATTGATAAGGACATCACGAGCGGCGTCCGGGTGCCGGTCAGACGGCTCGACGACGGGAGCCTGAAGATCCACCACACCGAAATCGAGCCGGTCGATGTTGAGGCCGAGAGTCGCGTCCACACGCTCGATATTGAGGTCGACGACCGCCACGGGTTTCCCGAAGACGGCGAGCAGACGATCATCTGTCTGACAGCGCACGACTCCTACCGCGACGAGTACATGGTCTGGCTCTTCGAGGATGAAAGCGAGGGAGTGACCGCCCCTGACGAGATTTCTAGCTACGAACCGATCGGCGACGACGACCCCGATATCGAAGTGCATCGGTTCGGCAACGAGGCCGAGATGCTCGTCGATTACCTCGAGTACGTCGACAGGACTGATCCAGATCTATTGACGGGCTGGAATTTCACGGATTTTGACGCGCCGTACCTCATCAACCGGATCGACCGTCTGGCCCACGAGCACGACCGTCTCGACTCGGATCGGCTTTCTCGCGTCAACGAAGTCTGGGACTCCGGGTGGGGTGGCCCGAATATCAAGGGTCGGGTCGTCTTCGACCTGCTGTACGCCTACCAGCGGACGCAGTTCTCAGAGCTCGATTCGTACCGCCTCGACGCCGTCGGCGAGGAGGAGTTGGGCGTCGGCAAGGAGCGCTACCCGGGCGACATCGGCGACCTGTGGAGCGACGACCCAGAGCGCCTGCTCGAGTACAACCTCCGGGACGTCGAGTTGTGTGTCGAGTTGGACCGCAAACAGGAGATTATCCCCTTCTGGGAGGAAGTCGCCACCTTCGTTGGCTGCAAACTGGAGGACGCGACGACGCCCGGCGACGCGGTCGATATGTACGTCCTCCACGAGATCCACGGCGAGTTCGCGCTCCCGTCGAAAGGTCGCCAAGAGAGCGAGGAGTACGAGGGCGGGGCTGTCTTCGATCCGATTTCGGGGGTCAAAGAGATGGTAAGTGTGCTCGATTTGAAAAGTTTGTACCCCATGTGCATGGTAACAATTAATGCGTCCCCGGAAACGAAGGTCGACCCCGACACCTACGACGACGAGACGTACGTCGCACCGAACGGGACCCACTTCCGGAAGGAACCGGACGGGATGATCCGGGAGATGGTCGACGAACTGCTTGAGGAGCGCGAACAAAAGAAAGCGCTGCGGAACGAGAACGATCCCGGCACGGACACCTACGAGACCTACGACCGACAGCAGGCAGCTGTCAAGGTCATTATGAACTGCTTCACCCCGGATACCGACGTGTTGACGCCGCACGGCATTCGGGGTATCCGAGAGCTATCGACCGGAGACGAGGTGTACTCGCTGGACCCCGAAACGATGGAAATGGAGATCAAACCGGTTGTCGAGACACACGAGTACCCCGACTACCGCGGCGAGTTGGTCGACATCGAGACGAGCAAGATCGATTTCAGCGTGACACCGAACCACCGGATGCTCGTCCGAAAGAACGAGAGCAACGGGATCACCGAGAAAGAATGGGACTTCGTCGAGGCCGGAGAACTCGATCAGGCGACGAACTACGAACTGCCACACGATTGGGAGGGGCCCGACGGCGACGATCTCAGGGAGGTCGATCTGACGGAATTGATCGAGGGCGACTACGAAGTGTGGGTCTGTCCGGAGGTACACGGCCACACTTTTATTTCGGAACTTGGGTGGAAGCCCCGCCGGGTTCAGAAAGACGATACCGATCAAGTAGGGTACGTATTCGGTGCCGACGAGTTCGAGACACACCGCAGGTATATCGAATCGGTCTGTGAGCGGAGTTACATCCGCGCCGAATCGGGTCGAAGGTGGATCCCGCGGACGTGCGACGGAGACGACTTCCTCGAACTGCTGGCGTGGTATATCACGGAGGGGAGTGTCTACACGTCCAACAAAAAGACGTTCGACACAAAAGGACGGGGGTCGTCGGCGACCCGCGAGATAGCCCAAAGCGCAGTCGCCGCGGACGGAGGAGACAATCGCGCCTCTATCGGAGCGCTCTTGAATCGGATGGGATTTGACCACTACACCGATGCCCGGTGTCACCAGTTCACCTCGGCTGTCCTTGGCGACCTGTTCGGTGAACTCGTCGGGAATGGCAGCGAAAACAGGCAGATCCCGGAACTGGTCTTCGAAGCGTCTCAACGTCAGAAGGAACTGTTCTTGGAGACTCTCATCGCGGGCGACGGTGACCGGCAACCGAACTCGTGGCGGTACAGCACCGCGAGCGAACGACTTCGGGACGGGGTGTTGCGGCTCTGTGCCCACCTCGGCCTGACGGCGAGTTACAACGAAAATAACGGCACGTACCGGATACACGCCACCGAGAACGTAAAAAACACGCTCCGGATGAATCGAAACTCGGAGCGGACGACGGCAGACGACGGAGTCTATTGTGTCACCGTCGAGGACAACCATACGCTGATGGCCGGTAGGAATGGAACGTTCCAGTTCGTTGGGCAATCATTATACGGCGTTTTGGGGTGGGATCGATTCCGGCTGTACGACGAGGAGATGGGCGCTGCAGTGACTGCAACCGGAAGAGACGTAATCGAATTCACCGAGCGAGCCGCAAGCGAAATTGACAAAGAAGTTACATACGGAGACACCGACTCAATTATGCTCGAACTCGGCGGTGATATCTCGAAGGACGAAGCCATAGAGCAGTCTTTCGAGATCGAGTCACACATCAACGACGCCTACGACGAGTTCGCCGAGCGGTTGAACGCCACCTCACACCGGTTTGAGATCGAGTTCGAGAAGCTCTACCGACGGTTCTTCCAGGCGGGCAAAAAGAAACGGTACGCCGGGCATATCATCTGGAGCGAGGGGAAGAATGTTGATGACATCGACATCACGGGCTTCGAGTACAAGCGCTCGGACATCGCGCCGATCACAAAGGAGGTCCAAAAGAAGGTTCTTGAGATGATCGTCACGGGCGCGGATCGCGAGGAGATCAAATCCTACGTCGGCGAGGTTATAGAGCGGGTGCAGGCGGGCGAAGTAAGCCTCGACGAGATCGGGATCCCAGGTGGTATCGGGAAGAAACTCGACAACTACGAGACCGACACGGCACAGGTTCGGGGGGCAAAGTACGCAAACCTCCTCTTCGGGACGAACTTCTCCAGCGGGTCGAAGCCCAAGCGGGTCTACCTGGAGAAGGTTCACCCCTCGTTCTTCAGGAAAGTCGAGGCCGAGAAGGGACTTGACCCGTCGGTCGATCAACTGTACGGGGAGTTCAAGCGGGAAGCCGAGAGCGGCGACGCCGTGATCTGCTTCGAGTTCGACGATCAGGTACCGGATGCCTTCGAGGTCGACGACGAGAAGATGCTCGATAAGACCCTCAAAGGACCGATCGCCCGCATTCTTGAGGCGCTCGACATCTCGTGGGATGAGGTCGAGAGCGGGCAAGAACAAACGGGACTCGGAAGCTTCATGTGAGCCCCGTGTTTCGTGGTAGCTTCCATCAAAGAAAAATATTTTTTTGAATCAAAAAGGCAATTCACGCTGAACCCGAAACTATTATGCGCATCACGGTACCATGTTAGAGTAGACGATATCATGGCCACATTAGAACTCAAGAACCTACATGCGTCCGTAGCCGAAGAAGGTGGCGAATCGATCCTCCGAGGCGTCGACCTCGAGGTCAAATCCGGGGATATTCACGCCCTGATGGGGCCGAACGGCTCCGGGAAGTCGACGACAGCAAAGGTCATCGCCGGTCACCCCGAGTACGAGGTAACCGACGGCGAAGTGCTGCTCCACATCGAAGAGGAGGAATTCGAAGGCGTCGACATTGACGACGATCAACTCACCTGGGACCTGCTCGACCTCGAACCCAACGAGCGCGCTGCGCTCGGAATCTTCCTCGGCTTCCAGTATCCCGCCGAAATCGAGGGTGTCACGATGGTTAATTTCCTCCGAACGGCGCTGAACGCTAAACTCGGCGAGCGTGAGGAACTCTTCGAAGGCGAGGAAGACGACGACGAAGAGGAAGAAGCCGGATATGAAACCTCCCCGATGGAGGGTGACGTCGACGAGGGTGAGGTCGGCGTGGCTGAGTTCCAAGAGATCCTCCAAGAAAAGATGGAAGTCCTCGACATGGACGAGTCCTTCGCACAGCGGTATCTCAACGCCGGCTTCTCCGGCGGCGAGAAAAAGCAAAACGAAGTGCTGCAGGCGGCCATCCTCGAGCCCTCGGTCGCGGTGCTGGACGAGATCGACTCGGGGCTCGACATCGACCGTCTCCAAGACGTCTCTGACGGGATCAACGCTCTCCGCGACGAGCAGGGCACCGGGATCCTCCAGATCACCCACTACCAGCGGATTCTCGACTACGTCGAACCCGACCACGTCCACGTGATGATCGACGGGCAGATCGCCAAGAGCGGCGACGCCGAGCTCGCCGAGAAACTCGAGGACAAAGGGTACGATTGGGTCCGAGAGGAAGTCTACGAGACAGCGTAACTCAAACCGGTTACGCACAAGGCTATAACGATCCAAACATAATTACAAAATATGAGTTCCGAAGAACATCTACAAGAAACCGACACCGAAGCCCGCTTCGAATTCAAAAAAGAGGAGTCCTCGGCCTTCGAGACCGAAAAAGGCCTCACCGAGGAAACCGTCCGCATCATCTCCGAGGATAAAAACGAACCCCAGTGGATGCTCGACCGGCGCCTCCGCGCCCTCGAGCAGTTCCAAGAAATGCCGATGCCCACCGACTGGCCCGGCCAGCCAGACCTCAGCGAAGTCGACATCGACGAAATCGTCCCCTACATCCGACCCGACATCGACGCCCGCGGCGGCGCCGAAAACTGGGACGACCTCCCCGAGGAAATCCAAGACACCTTCGACAAACTCGGCATCCCCGAAGCCGAAAAGAACGCCCTCTCCGGCGTCGGCGCCCAGTACGAATCCGAAATCGTCTACCAGAACATGCAAGAACGCTGGG
>NZ_JBKEGK010000135.1:0-6889 GCF_046710025.1 Natronomonas sp.
GGCCTCGTCCGGTACCCCGTGGCGGTTGCCACCGGCGTCGCCGGAGCGGCCCTCGGTCTCATGCTCACCAGGGTCGCGCTGACGTTCGTGACGGCCTTCGTCGGCGCGGCGCTCGCCTCCGGGTCGGTCACGCTCGCCGATTTCACCGCTGCCCGTGAGGGGCTCTCGCCCGATCCGATCCTCTTCGATCCGCTCGCAACCACCCCGGTCGCCGGCATCGAACTCCCGGCGTTCGGCGCGCTGTTCGTCCTCGGGATCCTCTCACAGATCGGCCTGTTCGAACTCGGATGGGTCACGCGCCTCGCAGCAGCTATCCCGGGTATCGGCCGCGTACTCGGGGACGATTAAAGCCCTTCCAGCGATCGGAGTCGCTGCTCGACCGTCGGCGGCGCGGCGCTCGGCCCGTCCGAGACGCGGTGGTCCGGGACGACGAGCGGGGCGGGGTTTTCATCGAGGGCCGCCCTGAGACGGGTACAGTCGTCCGCTGACTCGGGGTCAACGCCGGGCGTCATCCGCGCGAGTCCCCGGATCGTCACGTTCTCGCCGTAGGGGACCGTTCGGAGCGTCTCCAGCACCGACCGTCGGTCGGTGGCCATCGTCAACGCGACGTCGATGTCCTCGAAGTCGTCGGCCGACCCCTGGAGATACTCCTCGATCCGATCCAAGAGCGGGTGGTCGTCGTCGCCTTCGGGCGTCTCCGGAAACGACACCGAGAGGACACGCCCACTCGCGATCCCCACCTGCACGTAACGCTCCAGATACGGGGACTCTCGGGCGTGGATGCCGGCTTCGGGCTGGGTGTCCATACCGCCTATTCGGACGGCGACGGTTTGAACGTGCGGGCCGGGACCGGCGACGATAACCCCTATGGGAGTCGCGTCGCAATTCCGGCTATGGACTTCCATCACCGTCCCCGACGGCTCCGGACCGACGGCCTCCGGCCGCTCGTCAGCGAGACGGAACTGTCGCCGACGGACCTCGTTGCGCCGGTGTTCGTCGACGCGACGACTGATGACCGTGTCGAAATCGACTCGATGCCCGGCCACGAGCGGGTCCCCCCGGAGGCGTGTGTCGACCGGGTCAGAGAGATAACCGACACCGGCGTCGAGGCGGTCATCGTCTTTGGGATTCCCGAGTCGAAGGATGAGACCGGCACGCGCGCGTGGGTCAAAGACGGCGTTGTACAGCGGGCAGTCCGGCGGATCGCCGCGGAGACCGATGCTTACGTGATCACGGATGCCTGCCTCTGTGAGTACACAAGCCACGGCCACTGCGGAATCTTGGAGGACGGCGCCGAATCCGATCCCCGCTTGACCGTCGACAACGACGCCACGCTCGAACGCCTCCAGCGGGTCGCGGTTTCGCACACCGAAGCGGGAGCCGACATGATCGCCCCCTCGGGCATGATGGACGGGATGGTGGGTGCGATCCGGGGCGCGCTCGACGGCGCAGGCTACGAGAACTTGCCGATCATGTCCTACGCCGCGAAGTACGAATCGGCCTTCTACGGTCCGTTTCGCGACGCCGCCGACGGCGCGCCCGCATTCGGCGACCGACGACACTACCAGATGAACCCCGCGAACGCGCGCGAGGCGCGTCGCGAGGTCGCCCTCGACGCCGAGGAGGGGGCGGACGTACTGATGGTTAAACCCGCGTTGCCGTACCTCGATGTCGTCGCCGACGTCCGTCGATCGTTCGACCGACCGGTCGCGGCGTACAACGTCTCTGGGGAGTACGCGATGTTGCACGCCGCCGCGGATCGCGGGTGGCTCTCGCTCGAAGCAGTCGCCCACGAGTCGCTACTGTCGATCAAACGCGCCGGTGCCGACTTGATTATCACGTACTTCGCCGAGGACGTCGCGGACTACCTATAGGGTGCGCGCAAGCTGAATACGGGTGGAACGCGGGAGGTCTACCGCCCCCGCCGGCATACGAACGTCCAGAAACATGCCCCGAACCGCATCCACTTTTTGACGTTGTACGACCTTATATTGCTATTATACTCCCCCATATCTGACACTCGTCCATATAGAATGCGCTGAGATGTGGAATATAAACTCCAACATTTATGTAGGGGGCTTGCATGAAGATAAGACGTGATGCAATATACAAACGTAGCAGAACAGAGCAAAAATATGAATGTACATGAGAATATACGTTGTTTCGGTCCGGGGGTGAGACGATGATCGAGGCGATACCGATGCAGACCGGTATCGAAGCAGTAGAGGCCGCCGTCAACGAAACGTGGATTCTGACGGTGACGTTCCTCATCTTCTTCATGCACGCTGGCTTCGCGATGCTTGAGGCAGGGCAGGTGCGTTCGAAGAACGTCGCAAATCAGCTCACGAAGAACATGCTGACGTGGTCCGTCGGCGTCACGGTGTTCTTCCTCATCGGAACCGGTGTCGAGAGCCTGGCGAGCGGTGCGGGCTTTTCGCCGGCTGCCGGTGCTGGCGGATACGTCGGCTGGTTGTACGGTGCCGTCTTCGCGATGACCGCCGCGACAATCGTCTCGGGGGCCGTCGCCGGACGCGCGAAACTCCGCGCGTACGTCACCTACACGTTCCTGCTGGCCGCCGTGATCTACCCGGTCATCACGGCGTTCACGTGGGCAGCCCCTGAAACCGGACTCATCGAACAGCTCGTCGGTGCCCCGTTCGCCGACTTCGCCGGCGGGATGATCGTCCACGGGATGGGCGGTATCGCTGGACTCACCGCCGCGGCCGTCTTGGGCCCGCGGATGGACCGATACAACAACGATGGATCGGTGAACATCATCCCCGGTCACTCGATGACGTTCGCAGTGCTGGGAACGCTCATGCTCTGTTTCGGCTGGTACGGGTTCAATGTCGGCACCGCCGGTGCCTTCGATACGGGCGGGGCAGGCGTGAACACGCTGGGTCAGGTGGCCATGACGACGACGGTCGCGATGGGCATGGGCGCGATCGGCTCCGCCGCCGTTTCGCTGCTCAGATCCGGCAAGGTCGACACCCTGTACACCGCCAACGGCATGCTCGCCGGACTGGCCGCCATCACGGCAATCCCGAACTCGACCACCTGGTGGGGCGCGTTCGTCGTGGGGATCCTCGCAGGTGCACAACTGCCGATCGTCTTCGACTTCGTCTCGAACAAACTCCAGATTGACGACGTCTGTGCGGTCTTCCCAGTTCACGGCAGTGCGGGCGTGCTCGGTACGCTCCTGATGCCGTTCGTCGCGCTGCCCGGTGTCGTCGACTCGGTCGCCACCCAGTTCGTCGCCCAGGTTGTCGGCGTCGTCATCATCGGCGGCTGGACGCTCACCACGACCGGTATCATCTGGTACTTCTTCAAGGCTACCGGCCAGGCCCGCGTCTCCGCGGAGCACGAACAGGACGGCCTCGATGTCTCCGAACACGGCGTCGACACCTACCCCGAATTCGGCGGCCGTGACACGATCGCCACCGACGGCGGGCACGTGTCAGACGACGAGACAGGGGTCATCCGTACTGACGGCGGCGAGCCTAACGACGAAGACGAGATCAAGATGGTCATGGGATTCATTCGGCCCGACAAGCTCTCCGACGTGAAACAGGGGCTCGCGGAGATCGGTGCCCCCTCGCTCACTGTCACGAACGTTTCCGGTCGCGGCTCTCAGCCCGCCAAGACCGGTCAGTGGCGCGGCGAGGAGTACAGCGTCGACCTCCACCAGAAGGTCAAGATCGAGTGCGTCGTCAACGACATCCCGGCCGCAGACGTCGCGGAGGCCATAAGCGATGCCGCGGAGACCGGAGAACCCGGTGATGGAAAGGTGTTTATCCTCCCTGTCGAGGAGGCCTACCAGATCCGGACTGGCGAGGTCGGACCCGACGCGGTCTGACCGTAGCGATGACGGAGCGGTTCGAGGAACAACTCGTCGCGACGCTGTGTCGCAACGGCCGCGCCGATATCCGCGATATCGCGGCGACGACCGACGTGGTCCCGACGACCATACAGAAACACCTTCGCGCACTCGAGGACCGTGGCACGGTCAACGGCTACACTGTCCAGGTGAACTACGGTGAACTCGGCTACGGGACCGCCGTCTTTCGGCTTGGTGTCGAACTTGACGTGATCGACGACGTGACCGACCGGCTTCGCGAACGCGAGCCGTTCGTCACGGTGTACCAGACGAGCGGCCCTGACAACGTCTTCGCGATCGGAAAGTTCGAGAGCGAGGCCGCGATCGCGGCTTGTCTGCGTGAACTCCACCACGATCCCGATATCCACCGGGTGGATGCCGATACGGTCGTCTCGGTGCGACGGGAGAACGACTGTCCGATCCCCGAGTAGCCCGCCCGAAAAAATCGGATCCCGGGTGGGATCCCACGGAGGAACCAACGGGTGCCAGCCGCTTCGGTTCGTGGTCGGCAGTGCTGTACCGGTTGCCGCGACGGTCGCGGCGTCACCCACTACGCGATCGATAGACATTATCGGGACGGATACAGCAATAATCGCTATTGGGGTCTAAATAATATCTGATACAAATTAAGATACGATAAAAAATACAACGATTGGCTAATAAACTGCACAGCGAACAGTAGCGGAACGTCCGATGGCCGACAGTAACCCTTTGTGGGCGCGAGCGGAAGGGGTTGATATGAACCACGATGCCTCCCGCTCGCTGTACGATCGGGCGCTGTCGGTCATGCCCGGCGGCGTGAACTCCTCGGTCCGGGCCGCGCCGCAGCCGTATCCGGTCTTCGCCGACCACGGCGAGGGCGGCCACGTCGTCGACGCGGACGGCAACCGATACATCGACTGGGTCTGTGGGCTCGGGCCGCTGTTGCTCGGCCACGACATGCCCGAGGAACTGCAGGCGGCGGTTCAATCGCGGTCCGCCGAGGGGCCGATGTACGGGATGCCGAGCGATATCGAGGTCGAGCACGCGGAGTTCGTCTGCCGGCACGTCCCGAGCGTCGAAATGATCCGCTTCGTCAACAGCGGCACCGAGGCGACCGTCTCGGCCTGCCGGCTCGCGCGGGCGATCACCGAACGCAACAAGATCCTCGTCATGCAGGGCGGCTACCACGGCGCCCAAGAGTCGACGCTCGTCGAGGGCGACGCCGACGACCCGAAGCCGTCGACCGCCGGGATCCCGCAGGCCTTCGCCGAACACACGATCCCGGTCCCGTTCAACGACCCCGAAGCCGCCCGCGCGGCCTTCGAGGCCCACGGCGACGACATTGCTGCCGTCCTCGTCGAACCGATCCAGGCGAACATGGGTATCGTCTACCCGGTCGAGGACTATCACCAACACCTCCGCGAACTCTGCGACGAGTACGGGTCGCTGTTGGTCTTCGACGAGGTCATCACCGGCTTCCGCGTCGGCGGTCTCGGCTGCGCTCAAAGCGAGTTCGGGATCGACCCCGACATCACGACGTTTGGCAAGATCATCGGCGGCGGCTTCCCGGTCGGCGCCATCGGCGGCAAAACGGAGTACATCGAACGATTCACCCCCTCGGGCGATGTCTTCCAAGCGGGCACCTTCTCCGGACACCCGGTGACGATGGCCGCGGGCCTCGAAACGCTGCAATACTGCGCCGAGAACGACGTCTACGACCACGTCAACCGCCTCGGCCGGAAACTCCGCGAGGGGCTTTCCGACCTCGTCGCCGATCACGCCCCCGAGTACACCGTCGTCGGATCGCACTCGCTTTTCAAACTCGTGTTCACCCGCGCCGAGGGCAACCCACAGGGCGAGTCCTGTCTGAACGGCTGTCGACAGGACCCCGGATGTAGCCGCTACGACGCCTGTCCGAAGCGCGGTACCGACGTCACGCGGGCCGAGACCGACCGGTACGCCCGGCTGTTCCGCCCCGAGATGCGCGAGCGGGGCGTCCTCGTCTCGCAGAACCAGTTCGAGTCGAACTTCGTCTCCTACGGCCACACCGACGAGGACGTCGAGGAGACGCTGGAAGCGTACAAGGACGCCTTATAAATCGCGTGGTGAACTCCCCACGTTGAGGACCGACGAATTGACATCCCCCGCCGCTCGCACCCGAAAGCACAACAGCAGCAGTTGCCCGACAAAAATAATCGTAACGAAGATCGAAAGCGCCGCCGTCCCATAGGCCAAAAGCCCGTGCTCCACCGGATTTTGCGGTTCCTCCTCGGGGGCTTTCAGTCTGAAGAGCTCGGCGGCCAACATCGAGGCCCCGACGCCGAGTTGTGCGAGGCCCGCTATCGCGGGGTGCCTCCGACGCGGTTTATAAATACCCGCGAGCGAGTGGCTCGCCGGAACCCCCCCGCCGGAGCGCCGTGTTCGGCCCTACGCGTAGCTCTCTTCGAGGAACTCGACGATGTCATCGGATTCGGACATCCCATCGATCCCGTGTTCCTCGTCGATGATGACCGGGACGCCGGTCTGGTCGCTGACCGCCTCGACCTCGGTGCGCTGGCTGTGCGAGCGCGGTACCTCGATGCTGTCGTACTCGAGGCCCAACTCGTCCAGTTTGTCGACGACCTTTGCACAGTACGGACAACCGGGCAGTTCGTAGAGAGTGATGTTTGCCATCGGCGCGCAGTTGGTGTGGCTACCTAAAGAACGCGACGGTGTTGTGCCCCGGGATCGTCAATCCGCCACCGCGCCCGAACGACTCTCGACGCCGGCCGAAGGCGCTTCCGCCGGCGCATACACCGAATTGAGGGCCGCCCGCGATGGGGCTTTGACGACGGTGACCGAGTTCCCGTCCCGTTGCACCCGGACCGCGCCGTCGAAGCGCCCGCGGTCGTCGAACGTCCAGGCCGTTCCGCCGGCGGCGCTTGCGCGGCGCTGGCCGCCCCAGTGTTCGATCACTTGCCCGTAGCCCCTGCGGAACGTGGCCGCATCCCCGGCGTCATCGAACGTCACGTTCCAGACGTGGGCCGTTTC
>NZ_JBKEGK010000136.1:0-6887 GCF_046710025.1 Natronomonas sp.
AGAGATCGGCGTCGTAGATCGCCTCGCGCACGTTCGGCCCGGGCTCCCACCCGTGCCCGTGTTGTCCGGTCGGAACCAACAGTTCCGCCGTGGCGGCGTCGCCGCCGACCTGTTCGGCGATGTCCCCAAAGACGAAGAACGACGCCTGCACCGTCGGCACCCCCTCTTCGGCCGACCCCATCGGCTCGTTGTCGGCGCTCGCGTTGTCGTCGATGCAGCCGGCGAGCAGTCCGGTACCACCTACTCCGGCTGTCACCGCGAGCAGCTGCCGTCGCGTCGTGTTCATTGTACTTATGAAAATGAAGTGGAGATATAATAATATTATTATTCGAGGAGGGGGCGTATATCAAGGGTTGTTACTGAGGAAATCAATTGTAGTATCCCAACGGGGTCTGTCGGTGGTTCGATCCCGAACTCACTCCCGGATGTCGGCGATCTTCGCGTCGGCGACCGTCACGATCGTGTCGGGATCGATCGGGAAGACGGCCTCCGGGGTGCCGGCGGCAGCCCACACCCGGTCAAAATCGGTCAGCGTCTCGTCAAGAAACACCGGGACATCGGCCTCATGACAGAACGGCGGCACGCCGCCGATCGACCACCCCAGAGTCGATTTGATATCTTCGGCGTCGGCCATCGACACCGCGGACCCATCTACGCCGACCAGTTCGCCGACCGTTGCCGTGTCTACCCGGTTTGCCCCGCTGGTGACGGAGACGATCAGGTCACCGTCGGCCGAAAGGACGATGCCGCTGGCAATCGCCCCAACGGAGCACTCAACCGCTTCGGCCGCGTCCTCGGCGGTTTTCGTCCCTTCGGGAAACTCGCGAACGTCGATCTCGACGCCGTGCTCGGCGCGCGCTCGCCGCTCAAACTCCTCGGCACGTGGGTGCATACCAATAGGTCCGCTGGCCTGTCGGTTGAACGTCACGGTTCGGCGGCGAGCACGGATGCGAGCGTTTGGAGGGCCTCTCGTCCGCCGCCGGCGAGTGGCGGTCCGTGCCCCACACAGGCCGCTTCGAACCGCTGTTCGGCGATCCGGGCGACGCTGTCTACGATCCGGCCAGGGTCGTAGGAGTCGACCCACGGCGGCACGACGAACCCCTCGGCGGTGTTCCAAACGAGGTCGCCGAGCATCGCCGCCTCCGAGTCGGCGTGGAGATACACCGTGTGACCGGGGTTGTGTCCGGGCGTGTGAAACGCGAGAAAGCCCCCGATCCGGTCGCCGTCGGTGACGCCCCGGAGGTCGGCCCCGGAGAGCGAGTACACTCGACGGACGAGACGGTGGAAGGCGCCTTTATGATGGGTCCACGGCGGCGACCACGACCGGCGGACGAGGCGACGATCAAGGGCGCCGATGTAGATGGGAACGCAGAGGTCGACCCGTGCCAAGCCGCCGACGTGGTCGATATCGTAGTGCGTCAACAGCACGCGATCGATATCGCCGAGAGCGTATCCAGCGGCCCGGATCTCGCCGTCGAGCGAGCGGCGCGGCAGGGGCGGTCCCGCGTCGATGAGTGTCACCTCGCCGTCGTCGACGAGATAGGCGTTTGCTCCGATGGGTTCGGGCCAGGCCACCTCCAACAGCACAACGCCGTCGGTCACCGACTGTACCATACCGCCCTTACCGCGCCCACCCCCTTGACCGTGCCGCGTCGGGTCCCGAACGCTCAAACCGGTTGCCGTCCAACAACGAGTATGGAAACGTCGGACGCCGAGCCGACCGTGCGAACATGCGGGACCCGTCCCATTGAGTACGCCGTGGTAGTGCCGGACGACGACCGCTTCCGGGGCGCGGTCGACAGTCTTGAGGGAGCGATTGAGGCCGACAAAAACGCACCCGCCGTCCTGGTTCTGCTCGTGGACGACAACACCGACCCGGGTCTGATCACCGAGGAACTCGGCGGCCTCCCCGGCATCGCTGTGTCCGATACCCACGCACCCCCGGACCCCGTCGCGTTCTTCGATCGGTCGCACCCGGAGGCGTTCGATCTCGTCGCCTCGTTGCCGGTCGAGAACGGCGTCGACGTTCACGATGTCAGGCCGGAGACCGCCTTCGGCTCCGAAAGCCACGGCGAACTCATCGAGGCAGGTCTGGTCTGGGTCGAAATCGGTGCCGTCGACCCTGCGGCGTTTCTCCGAACGGTTTTCGAGACCGACGACAGCGGCGAGTCACCGACCGCGTTCTATGTGGTGTCGGATGCCGTCCCAGGGGGAGACACGACAGCCGTGGCGACTCCGAACTTTGAGCGGGTTGACGTCGGGACGGTGTTCGCCGAGGTTGACGGCGACCGGCTAGTCGCGAACTGGCCGTTCTTCCCGGTACTGTTCGACGAGTGTGGCGTCGATGGTGTCGTGGGGTATCGGGCCGCACGCGTCGGCACCTCCGTCGCCGAGGCACGGGCAGGGCTTCGTCCCGATTCTCTCCGGTGATTGATCGGTCGGGTCTGTAAGCTGACCGGCGGGTATCCGGTACGTGAGTCGCCTCGGGGTCACGTGATTCAGGACGCGAAGCATCTCGTCATCACGGAACTCTTTGAGTTCCGTACGACACCGGTGCACTCGCCTTGACCTCGGTTAATCGGAGCGCCGGCGCACCCGAAGACCTCACACTATGGAGCCGACCAGATAGTAGCGTGCTGCTCTATGAGTCCAGTTAGTGCAGGTCAAACTTCTCGGCGGCGGTGGCCATGTCCTTGTCGCCACGACCGCAGAGATTGATGAGAATCGTGTCGTGGCGATCCGCCTCGGCGAGTTTAATTGCCAAGGCGATAGCGTGGCTCGGCTCCAAGGCGGGGATGATCCCCTCGGCCTCGCTCAACTCACGGAAGGCCGCGAGCGCCTCCTCGTCGGTGACGCCGTGATACTCCGCCCGCCCGAGTGACTGGAGGGCGGCGTGTTCGGGGCCGACGGCGGGGTAATCGAGGCCGGCGCTCACGGAGTGGTTGGTCGTCTCGTCGTCGATGACCTTCGTCTTCATCCCCTGGAAGATCCTCGGCTCTTCTTGTTCGGTCGTCGACAGCGGCGCGGAGTGCTCGCCCGAATTAAGCCCCTTGCCGGCCGGTTCGGCCCCGTAGAGGGCGACATCCTCGTCGTCGACAAAGCCGCTGAACAGCCCGATAGCGTTCGAGCCGCCGCCGACGCAGGCGACGCAGGCATCGGGGAGGTCGCCGTGCAGTTCGAGGATCTGTTCTCGGGCCTCCCGCCCGATGACAGACTGGAACTCTCTGACCATCCGCGGGAAGGGGTCGGGCCCAACGGCGCTTCCGACGAGGTAATGCGTGTCCTCGAAATGTTCGGCGTAGTCCTCCAAGGCGGCGTCGACAGCTTCCGCCAGCCCGGCGTTACCGCGTGTCACCGGTTCGACCTCCGCGCCCATGAGCCGCATCCGGAAGACGTTCATTTCCTGGCGCTCGATATCGTTTGTTCCCATGTACACCGTCACGGGCAGATTGAGCAGCGCGCCGACCATCGCGGTCGCGGTGCCGTGCTGGCCCGCGCCGGTCTCGGCGATCAGCCGCTTCATGCCGGCGCGCTTCGCAAGCAGTCCCTGCCCGAGCGTGTTGTTGAGTTTGTGTGCGCCACCGTGCAGCAGGTCCTCGTGCTTGAGATAGATGTTCGCGTCGTAGCGCTCGCTCAGCGTCTCGGCGTGGAACACCGGTGTCGGCCGGCCGCCGAAGTGCTCAAGCAGCCGTTCGAACTCCGCGGTGAACTCCTCGGATTCGATCTCTGCGTCGAACGTTTCGGCCAGTTCCGCAAGCGGAGCCTCCAGCGGTTCGGGCACGTGACGTCCGCCAAAGCCCTCGAATTCGCCGTCGTCGTCGCCATCGGTGGACATACCTTTCGTAACCCAGGCGACGACTTAAATCACCCTCCCCGCGGTTCATCGCCGAATCCGCATTCCCACGTCTACGTCACCCGTTGGGCTGGACGGACAAGCAGTTCATTGCTCTTACGTGGGGCGGTTGTGTCACCGCAGACCGAACGCTCGCCGAGATATCATCCCCGGTGAGCGGGCCAAGGGCGGTGACCCGTTGACGCCGAATTTTGTGGCGTTGTTGCCGCTCGCGCTCGTCTGCCGGCCAGCGACGGAGGGAACGGTGACGACGTGGCCGCGACCCTGCTCTCGCATGATCGGGAGGCCGGGAGTGGTCGCGTTCATGACCGCGACGAGGTTACCCTCGACCATCCGCCGCAGGTTGTCGGTGTCGGCGTCGGCGACGGTTTCGAGTAGCATGACACCCGCGCTGTTCACGATGATGTCGAGGCCGCCACGATCCGCGACGGACGCGTCGATCACCGCCTGTGCCTGCTCATCATCGATCACGCAACTCTGAACGACAAGCGCCTCGCTGGCAACCGAGGGGAGCGGAACGACAGCCCCTCCGGATCACAGCCACAAATGCCCGTCGGATTTTTTATATTCCCGCCTGTACGCACAGATATGGTCCCCACTCGCCGACACGTCTGTGCCCTCCTCGGATCCGCGGCGCTCGCGGGCTGTAGCGACGTGTTAGACACTGACTCCGAACCGGGCAGGAACGGCGAGACGGTTGAGCCGACCGAACAGCCGACCGAACAGCCGACACCGACCGAGACGGAGACGCCGACCGAGACGGAGACGCCGACCGAGACCGAAACGCCGGCGGACGAGGAGACCCCAACGGACGAGCCGGATCTACGGGAGCGCGAATCGGAACTCCCGGAACTGATCCAGGAGTCGCTGGCCGCGGCCAGGGACCGGATCAACGCGGCCGTGGAGATATATCTGGAGTCCGCCGAGGGTGACCCTGACGCCGAGACGCCGCTCACGTCGGTATCACTGCCGGCCGAACCAAGCATCGATGCCAGCCGCGAGCTATCGACCGCCAACGACCGTCTCTCCGGGGCGACCTCGCGGGCCGACCGACAGGGGATCGACGACCAGCGGTTCCGGCGGCTCACCGAGTTGCTCGGGGCGGAGATCGACACCTTACGCGAGGCGATCGACGCCCACCAGAAGCTCGCTCAGGGGTATGAAACGGCCGAGTCCGTCGTTGACCTGGCCGACCAGCAGGCCTACCGCCTCGCCGAGTCCGACCACGAGGAGTTGGGCGAGCGCCGAACCGAGACCGCCGAGACGATCGAGGCGGCGCGAACGGCTATGGAACCGATCGAGTCGGCAACAGAGGCCGAGCGAACGGCGCTTGAAACCGAGGGACACGGCGACCTGCTCGACCGTCTGGAGGACGGATCGGCGGCGCTTGAAACGTACCACGACGCCCTCGAGACCGTTCCCTCGTCGTTCTCGGACGTTGATGAGGCCAACGGCGAACTCGGAAATGACGACGAGCGGGCGTTCAGCCTCGCCACTATCGCGTCCGATGAACTGGAGGCCTCCGAGTCGGCGATCGAGTCGGCCGACCCGCCGGCAAGCGTCGATCCCATCGAGTCGTCCCTGCTCGGGCCGATCCGCGAGAAACTCGAAACCGCGCGTGAGATCCGCGACGAGGCGAGCGAAGGCGTGGAGTAGCCCTCAGTTTATACCGGCCGTGCTCGTCAGGGGTAGCTAATGATACTCGATTTCTCCGAGTCGTTCGTCCGACTCATCGGGACCTCGCCGGTGATGCAGGCCCTCGCCGGGGGGTTGATTATCGCGAGTATGAACCTCCTCGGCGCGTCTCTCGTCCTCGTCTGGCGGAACCCCTCCGAGCGGGCCCTCGACGGCATGCTCGGGTTCGCGGCCGGCGTCATGCTGGCCGCGGCCTTCACCAGCCTCATCATCCCCGGTATCGAACAGTACTCCGGAGGAAACCCGATTCCGACGCTGTTCGGCGTCGCGTTGGGCGCGTTGTTCCTCGATCGGGCCGACGTGCTCGTGCCGCACGCGCACTACCTCCTCACAGGTGAGCGCCGAACCGACGCGGCGACGCCGGAGGGGACGATTCCCGCCACCGACGAGCGCCTGGCCGGTGTGGTCCTATTCATCTTGGCGATTACGCTGCACAACATGCCCGAGGGACTGGCGGTCGGCGTCGGGTTCGGGGCGGCGGCGGGCGATCCGGCGCGGCTCGGGGGCGCGCTGTCGTTGATGATCGCCATCGGCCTCCAGAACATCCCGGAAGGGCTGGCCGTGTCCGTGGCGGCGATAAACGCCGGTCTCGACCGTCGGCTGTACGCCGCCGTCGCCGGGATCCGGGCGGGGGTCGTTGAAATCCCGCTGGCGGTGCTCGGAGCCGTCGCCGTGGCGACGATCGAGCCGCTGCTGCCGTACGCGATGGGGTTCGCGGCGGGAGCGATGCTGTTCGTGATTTCCGACGAGATCATCCCCGAGACGCACCGAAGCGGGTACGAACGTGTGGCGACGCTTGGGCTCATGGCCGGCGTCGTCATCATGCTGTATCTGGACATCGCGCTGGCCGGGTAATGTCGGTTTCTCGAATCCACATTAATTGAATCTCGGTGAAATACTCCGGAGATGACCGCAATGCGAGCGACATATTTATAATCATCTATCGTTTAGCTTCTCAATAGTGGTATGCATGAGCACACCAAGCAAAACGGGGGCGGGACGGGATCACCGAAACGAATACGACACTGACTCAAGCAGCAGCACCCTTTGGCGGTGGGCGGAGTGTCTCGGAGGGGGAATCGTTACACTCGGCGTCATCTCTTTTATGTTACCGGTGTTAGCAGATATGATGCATCCACCCGGCGCTCTCTTTACCACGTCGCTCGTCTCTATGTTCTTTTTATTGTGGTTTTTGTTCTGGGCGCTCATCGGGACCTCCCGGAATCATCTCATCGCTGCGACCGGGTGAGAGAGAAACCGCCCCCGTTTGAACTGCGCTTACAGCTGGCATAACCGTGCGTATCGGGCCTTCGCACCCTTTTGACTTGTTCTTGAATCA
>NZ_JBKEGK010000137.1:0-6877 GCF_046710025.1 Natronomonas sp.
GGTCACTCGACGGACGCCTCCGCGGAGATCCCGCTTGGCATCTTCACCGGACTGGAGATAACCGGCGACAACCGCGACACACTGTTGCAACTCACCGAACAAGCCGTTCGCTCGAAGCTCTTCGAGGCGATGGGCGTCGAGAGCGGCGGGGACGGATCGAACGGAAGCTAGGCTGCGGCTTCGTCGTCGGATTCCTGCTCGGTGAGCCGTTCGACCACGTCGTTGACGAGGACGATGTCGCCGACCGCGCGGACCCACCGATACGGGACGATAACTCCCTCCGAGCCCGAGACCCGGGCGTCGAACAGTTCTCCGTTTATATCACCCAGCGCGAGACCCGTGACGGCCTCGCGTTGTAGATCCAGTTGGATATCCTCGATCTCGCCGACGAACACCCCGTTGTTTGAGTACACTTCCCGTCCGACGAGTGACGTGATCTCCTGCGACGTCGATTCCGTTTCCATACCGCCCGGTCGTGTCGGCTCCGTTTAAGTGTTTTCGGCCGGCGATTAGCCAGTAGTGGCGAACCACAGCTGCGCTACCAACTCGGGGTTGGCGCCGCGGCGACACATCCCCGAAGGAATTAATTTGAATACGACCTTACATACAGTTATGAGCGATACGGACAATTCCGGTGACGGCGAGGATCTCGAGGAGATCAGACGCAAAAAACGGGAGCGGCTGGCGGAACGAGCCTCAAAGCCAGATTCGCCCGCGGAACCGATCGAGGTCGGCGGCGTCGGGCACTTTGAGGAACTGCTCGACCAGCACCCGGTCGTCCTCGTGGACTTCCACGCCGATTGGTGTGGTCCGTGCAAGATGCTTGCCCCAACGGTCGCCGAAGTGGCGGCCGAGACAGACGCCGCCGTTCTAAAGGTCGACATCGACGCTCACCAAGACCTCGCCGCGGAGTACCAGGTCCAAGGCGTCCCGACGCTGTACCTGTTCGCCGACGGCGAGATGGAAGAGCGGATGGTCGGCGTCCAAGAGAAGGAGTCGCTCGTCAGTTCGATCGAGGCCGCGGCGTGAGCCGGCTTCCCACGGCGTTTTAATCCATTCAACAGTCGAGGATCGCGTCGATGTCCGCGTAGTCCTCAAGCAGGCGGCTCATCCGCTCGACCGTCCGTCCATCCCTCGTTTTGCCTGTGTTCATCACCGCGTCGGTCCGGTCGAGCGTCGTCGCGGTGTCGGTCCGGACCAGCAGGACAGGGATGTCGGCCGACGCGGCTCGACCGAGGACGGTGTCGGGCGGGTGAAACCCGCCGGTGAGGAGGATGCACTCGATCCCGGAGGCCTCGAGCGCGGCGGTCTGGATATCGGTTCGGTCGCCGCCGGTTATCAGTGCCGCGTCCCGGACGCGTCGGAGTTGTCCCAACGCCTCGCCCGCGGACATCGCGCCGACGACGAACCGCCGGATTCGACCGTCTGTCGGAACGTCGCTCGTTAGGATCTCGGCCCCGATTTCGTCTGCCAACTCGTTGACCGTGACGCCGGCGAGTTCCTCGTCCCGCGGAATCGTTCCGTAGACGCGGATACCGCGCCCCTCGAGAAACGGGACGGCGTCGCTCGCCAGCGAGTCGAAGGCGGCATCGGGCACGTCGTTAAATAGGACGCCACCGAGGCGATCCCCGAGAGCGTCGGCGGCCGCGAGGACCTCGTCAAGATCGCTCGGGTCCTCAAATCCAGCGACGAGGACGACGGTCGCATCCAGCAGTTCAGCAAGGTCGGCATCGGTCAGGCCGACGATACCGCCGGTGGTGAGCGATCCACCGCCCTCGACGATCATGCGGTCGACATCGGCTGATAACGTCTCGAAGCTCTCCTCAATTTGGTCGCGCAACGCATCGGGGTCCTCCCGCCCTCGGATCGCCTCCTTGACGAACGTCGGCGAGTAGACAATCGGCTCCATCTCGTGCATCGCCGCGTCGAGATCGAGCACCTCGCGGGCGAGCATCGGGTCCTCGTCGAGCGTCTTGCCGACGGCCGACTGAAGACGGGTTCCTTTCGGTTTCATATAGCCGACCCGCTCGTTGCGCGCCTGTTCGGCCCTGCCGAGCGCCAGCGCGACAGCGGTCTTTCCTGTGCTCTCTTCGAGTGATGTAACGAGTACGGTCATAGCGTTTCGGGGTCGACGGTGAGTCGGATATCGACCGCGACGACGCCGTCGGCCGTCGCCACGAGCGGGTTGATGTCCAGTTCGACGATCGCGGGAAAGTCGGTGACGAGTTGGGAGAGTCGCTGGATCGTCTCTACGATCCCCTCCTCGTCGATCGGCTCTTGGCCGCGTGCGCCGCGCAACAGCGGCGTCGAGTCGATGTCATCCAACATTCCGGCAGCTTCGGCCTCCGACACCGGCGCGATGCGGACGGTCGTATCCTTTAGAACCTCGACGAAGACGCCACCGAGGCCGAAGAGAACAAGCGGCCCGAACTGTGGGTCGCGGTTCACCCCGACGATCGTTTCGACCCCGTGGTCGAGGTCGATCAGTTCCTGTACCTGCACGCCGAGCAGTCGGGCGTCGGGCTGATAGTTCCGTGCCCGCGCGACGAGCGCCTCGTACGTCTCCTCGACCGCCTCGGCCGGGACGCCGACCTCGACGCCCCCGATGTCGGTCTTGTGGAGGATGTCCGGGGAGACGATCTTCATGACGACATCGCCGCCGATCCGCTCGGCGAGCGCCGTCGCCTCGGCCGGTGAGTCGACGATCCCGCCCTCTGGTGTCTCGATCCCGTAGGCGTCGAGGAGTTCCATCGCCTCGATTCCGAGGCGGTTGTCGTCCTGTGTCTTGATCCGTTCGAGGACCGACTGGGCCGCCGCCCGGTCGACGTCGAAGGAGGCTGGCGGTTCGTAGCTTCGCTCTCGGATCTCCCCATAGCGCTTGAGGGCATCGAGGCTCCGGACGGCTCGCGTCGGGTCGAAGTACGTCGGCGTCTCGACCGCGGAGAGCGTCTCGGAGGGCCCCTTGACCGAGGACCCGCCCATCAGACAGACCGCGATCGGGACGTCCTCGCGCTGTCGGGCCTCGACGAGCGTCTCGGCGAGCCGATCGAACGAGAGGACCGCGCTCGGACAGGCGATGACGACGGTCGCGCCGACGCCCGGATCGGAGAGGACTGCCTCCAAGGCGTCGCCGAACCGCTCTGCGGGCGCGTCGCCGATGACGTCGACGGGGTTGTACACGTTCGCCGTCGGCGGCAGCGCCTTCTTAAGTGTTCGGCGCGTCCCGTCCTCGAACGTCGCCAAGTTGAGATCGGAGTCCCCGATGGCGTCGGTCGCGATCACCCCCGGCCCGCCGGCGTTCGTCACGACGGCAACGTCATCGGTGCCCGGGAGCCGCCCGCCGGCGAGCATCGCTCCGAAGTCGAAGAGTTCCTCGGTGGAGTCCGCCCGGATCACACCGGCCTTCTCGAGACCGGCCTCGTAGGCCGCTTCGCTGCCCGCGATCGCACCCGTATGCGAGGAGGCTGCCTGCGCGCCGGCCTCGGTTCGCCCCGACTTGAGGACGACGACGGGGGTCTCCTGAGTGACGTCGCGGGCGGTCTCGACGAACCCGGTGCCGTCGCCGATCCCTTCGAGATACCCCAATACGACGTCGGTCTCCGGGTCCTCGCCCCACGTCTCGACGAAATCAGTCTCGTCGAGGACAGCCTTGTTGCCGAGCGAGACGACGTCTTTGAACCCGTGGCCGCGGTCGCCGGCCCACTCGAGGATGGCCGTGACGAGCGCGCCGGATTGACTCATGAACGACATCCGTCCCGACAGCGCGTTCCGCGGGCCAAACGTCGCGTTCAGCCCCGACGGCGTTGAGATGACGCCGAGGCAGTTCGGGCCGACGAGATTGAGCTCGTACGTCTCTGCCAGTTCCCGCAGTTCTTGCTCTCGTTCTGCGCCTTCACCGCCCGCCTCGCCGAACCCGGCCGTTATGACGACGAGGTTCTCGATCCCCGCCCGGCCGGCGGACTCGACGACTTCGAGGGCGACCTCGGGCGGAACAACGATCACGGCGAGATCTGCGTCGGTCTCCGCGACATCGTCAGCGCAGGGATACCCGAACACCCGGTCGGCGCTCGGGTTCACGGGCCGTACCTCGCCGTCGAAGTCCTCGACGAGGTTCTCCATCACGGCCGCGCCGACTGAGCCGTCGCGCTCTGTCGCGCCGACGACTGCGACACGTTCGGCATCGAACACACCGGGTACCCGTACCATCTACCTCGTCGTGCGGCCCGTAGAGAAAAATGCTCTCCGACTCACAGAAGATAGAGCGTCTCCTTACTCTTCAGTACCGCCGTCGGCCGCCGTCTGCTTCCGGCCGTCGGGTGGCGACACCTCCGCGGCCCCCCGGCGCCGGAGGCGGACGCCGAGTTTGCTGGCGACGTAGAGGCCGATCCCGACGAGAACGATGGTGCCGCCCGCGGCGACGTCGTACAGGTACGAGAGCGAAACGCCGGTGATCGTCGCCAGTTGCGCGACGCCGACCGCCGCGACGGTCGCCCGTTTGAATCCCCGAACCGGGGCGGCCGCGGCGACCGGCACGACGAGCATCGCGGCGACGAGGATCACGCCCATGATCTGCATCGTGCCGACGACGACGACCGCTGTCAACACCGCTAACAACTGGTTGTACCGTTTCACGCCGATCCCGCTCGCTCGCGCCCCGACCTCGTCAAAGGTGATGTACACCAGCGGGCGATACGCGAGCGCGATGCCGACCGTGACGACAACGCTCAAAACGACCAACAGCGCGGCGTTGAGTCGCGAGACGGTCGCTAGGCTTCCGAAGAGGTACGCGTTGATCCCGACCGCGATACCGCCGTCAGTCGCTGTGATCAGGACGCTTCCGATCGCGAACGCCCCGGTGAGCACGATCGCCAGCGAGGTATCCCGGTAGGCCCCGGCGTAATCGACGAGAGTCTGCACCAGCAGGGCCGCAACGGCGGCGACGACGAGCGCCGAGAGGAGCGGCGGAACGGCGACCGCGTACACGGCGTTGACGAACAGGCCGGCGGCGACGCCGGCGAACGCCGAGTGCGCCAGCGTGTCGGCGATCATCGCCATTTCTCGATGGACCAAGAAGACGCCGACAAGCGGGCCGATGACCGCGATACAGACCGCGGCGAGATACGCCCGCTGCATGAACGGGAAGGCAAGCATATCGATCCCGGTGAGCCCGGCGATTACGTCCAACACCGTCCCCCACAGGGTATCGAGGAGGAACTCAACGCCGCCCTCGACGGGCGTCGCCGTCAGCGTGCTCGCGTCCGGATATATATATGATAGAGACATTAGTGATCGTGGTGGACGACGGATTGGGTGCCGCCGTAGGCGTCGGCCAGCGCGTTCGTTTCGACGAAAGTCTCCGGATCGCCGTGGAAGTACAGTTCCCTGTTGAGGCAGGCGATCTCGGAGGCATGCGTGGTGACGACGCCGATGTCGTGTTCGATCAGGATGATCGTGATCCCCTCGTCGTTCAGTTCTCGCAACAGATCGTAAAAGGCTTCGCGTGATTCGGCGTCGACGCCGACGGTCGGTTCATCGAGCGCCAACAGGTCGGCGTCGGCTGCCAGCGCGCGGGCGATGAACACCCGCTGACGCTGACCGCCGGAGAGCCGCCCCACCCGACGGTCGGCGAGGTCGGTGATGCCAACGCGCCGCATGGCGTCGTCGATAGCCGCCCGGTCGGTATCGCTGAACCGGCCGACGAGTTTCCGGGGGTATCGCCCCATCCGGACGACTTCCCGGACCGTCACGGGCATCTCGCCGGCGTCGTCGCCGATTTTCTGTGGAACGAACCCGACGCGGTCACGGTCGCTTGAGTCGTGTGCTGGGTCGCCGAACAGCAGGACCGAGCCGCGATCCGGCTCCCGGAGGCCGATCATGAGTTCGAGCAGCGTCGTCTTGCCCGACCCGTTCGGTCCCACCAGCCCGACGAACTCCCCGGCCTCGATCGTGAGGCTGACATCGTCGATGACGGGACGGTCGGCATAGGCGAACGACACGTCCTGAACTTCGATCAGACCCATTATGCCTCTAGCGCGCGCTCCAACGTTGGAAGGTTTACGTTCTCCATCACGTCGATGTACCCCCAGCCTTCGGCCGACCACTCCTCGGTCAGCCCCGGCATCGCCGTCAGATCAAGTACCGCCTCGGCGTCCGTCTCGGCAACGAGTTGGTCGGCCGCCTGTCGGGACTCTAACGGATCAGCACAGATGTACTGCAGGTCGTGCTTGTCGATGATCGACTGAGCCGCCTCGATATCCCTCGGCGTCGGCGTATCGTCCGGCGAGACGCCGGTCAGTGATTCGACCCGGATCCCGTATCGCTCCCCGAAGTACCGCAGCGAGTCGTGTCCTGCAACGAGGATGGTCCCCTTATCGGCCTCGGCCACAAGCGATTCGAACTGCTCGTGGAGGGCGTCAAGTTCCGCGTGGAACTGCTCGGCGTTGTCGGCGTACGTCCCCGCGCGCTCCGAATCGATGTCGATCAGCCCCTCACGGATCGTTGCGGCGGCGTCTTTCACGCGGAGCGGATCCATCCAAAAGTGCGGGTCCACGGCGCCGTGGTCGTGTTCGTCGTCGGAGTCGTGTTCGTCGCTGTGGTCGCCGCCGTCGGAGTCGTGTTCGCCGCCCCCACCGGCTTCAACTAGGTCGACCCCGTTACTCGCATCGATCGTCATTACGTCGGCCCCGTCTGCGTCGAGATCCCGGGTGATCGTGTCGACCCACGGCTGGAACCCCTCCATGCCGTGGACGAAGAGATCGGCGTCGTAGATCGCCTCGCGCACGTTCGGCCCGGGCTCCCACCCGTGCCCGTGTTGTCCGGTCGGAACCAACAGTTCCGCCGTGGCGGCGTCGCCGCCGACCTGTTCGGCGATGTCCCC
>NZ_JBKEGK010000138.1:0-6857 GCF_046710025.1 Natronomonas sp.
AAGTGCGCAACAATGGCTCCGTCGAAGCCGTCGTACTCAAGATGGATACCGGCGGCGGCGCGCCGGTCGCCTCCGAACGGATGTACAAGGCCGTCCAGCGAACGAGCCAACAGATGCCGGTCATCGCGGCCGTCCAGGAGATCAGCGCCTCCGGCGGCTACTACGCGATGGCTCCCGCTGACGACATCTACGTGTTGCCGACCTCGATCGTGGGGTCAATCGGGCTGAACGCCCCGGCCCCGCAGCCGAGAGCACCGGTCTACGGACCGAGCGGGCCCGACAAGGCTGGCGGTAACACGATCGAAGGATGGGCCCGACAGCAGACGCTCGCAAACACGTTCATCAACGCGATGATGGCCGAGCGCGGCGACCGGTTTGAGCTCTCCCGCGAGGAGGTCGCCCACGCCGACGTCTATCTCGGCACCGAAGCGGTGCAGAACGGCTACGCCGACGAGATAGGCTCGATCAACGAAGCGATCCACGAAGCCGCCACACGAGCTGGAATGAGTGATTACAACATCGACACCCGCGAGACTGGCCCCGAGGGCGGACTCCCGTTCCTCGTCCGAACTGACAGGCAGGTCGTTGCGATCCACTCGAACGACCCCGGCTACGGCGATGTCAAGCCGATGGGACTCGCCTACGTTCACTGGGAGTCGATCCCACACATCGACACTATCGAGCGCTTCTCCGGCGATTCCCTCCCCGTAGAGGAGGCCGGGAGCGCCCGGACCGACGCCACGAACGCGACGGGTGACACCGCCGCCGCAAAAGGAGGTGACAGCTCGTGAACCACGCTGAACGGCTCGCGGTCGCCTTCGTTGCAACGATAGCGGTGGTGATCGTCGGAGCGACGCTCGTCGGCTTCATTACCGCCGACGGCGCCGCACCGGCTCCCGAAATCGAGAACGAACACTTCACCGACGAGGAGCTAATCAGCGACCGCACGCCCGGCGAGGCCGACGTGACGATGTCGAGCAATCAGCCCTCGCGGACGATCCTCGTCGATCCCGGCGTTGAGCCCACCGGCGCCGCGCCGGCCAGCCCGCTCGCGCTCCTCGGCCTCGGCGGCCCCGATGTCGCCGACCGCGATATCCGGCCGCTCGCGAACGTTCTGATCGAAAACGGCCACGAGGTCCGCGTGTACACACCCTCGGCCGGTAGCGCTCGCCCCGGCCCGGCCCCCGGACAGGGCGGCGAGGTGACCACACAACTCGGCACCGAACTCGAGGAAGCCGATGCCTTCGTCACGTTCGATTCGGAGTACTCCGCGGCGGAGCGCGAGGACCTCGAGTCGTTCGTCGACGGTGGCGGAACGGTCGTCTCGATGACGGACCCCGACGAGGCGTTCAACCAGCCGGGTGCCGCCGCGCTTGACTCGACGCTCGGCGTCACGACCGAGCCGGGGTACGTCTACAACTTGGCCGAAAACGACCTGAACTACCAGCGAGTGTACGCCGAACCGGCGGACGGGACGGACCTCACCGACGGGGTCGACCGAGCGGTCTTCCCGACGGCGACGCCGGTCGGAACCAACAGCGGTAACGCGGCGCTCCGCCCAATCGAGGGCAGCCAGCTCTCGACGACGCGCGCGTCGACAGACGCACCGATCGTGGTGCAAAACGGCGGCGTCATCAAGATCGGCGACGCCGACTTCCTCTCGCCGGAAAACGCCCAACGAGCCGACAACGACGTGTTGATCGGCAACCTCGCCGACAAACTGGTGTCATCCGGCGCCGCCGCGCCCCGCTCACCCGCGGCACCGCCAACCGGCGGTCCCTCAACGGGCGAACCGCCGACCGAGGCTCCCGTCGCCGGCGAGTCGCCCGAGGCGACGCCGGCAGACGGCGCCGAGACGGCGACCTGACGCCGCATCGAGTCCCTGCGACACACCCCGCCGTCAGTCGGCGGGTCGGTCCCCGCTTTTTTACTCCCCGTCGAATCGGAACTCGAAGCGAGCGCCGCCCGCAGAGCCTTCGGCCAGCCGGACTGACCAGCCGTGTGCGTTGGCGATGCGCCTGACGATCGGGAGGCCGAACCCGGTCCCCTCGTCGCGGTCAGTGTAGCCGGCCTCGAAGACCTGCTCGCGATCGGCCTCGGGGATGCCGGGGCCGTCGTCCTCGATAAAGAACCCCTCTGCATCGGGGAGCGGGCCGACCCGGATCGCCGGATCGGGCGCGGCGTGTACCGCGGCGTTCCGGAGCAGGTTCTCTAAGAGCTGTCGCAGCCGATCGGGGTCTGCGTCGAGCGTGAGATCATCGATCGAGAGCGCCGCCCCCTCAGCTTCGAGGTTCCCCCACGCGTCCTCGGCGACCGCGGCGAGCGAGACCCGTCGGGTCTCGCCGACATCCCGACCCTGCTTCGCGAGGTCAAGAAGGTCGTCGATGAGCGACTCCATGTCGTCGAGTGCATCCGTGGCTCTCCGGAGGTGCGTCTCGTCATCGCTCTCGTGGGCGAGTTCGATCCGCCCCTTTGCGACCGCCAGCGGGTTCCGGAGGTCGTGGCTGACGACGGAGGTGAACTCCTCTAAGCGTTCGTTCTGCTGCCGGAGCAACCGCTGTTGTGTTCGTAGCGCCTCCTCGCGATCGGCCCGGACCAGCGCGGCCTCGGTGGCCGCCCCGAGCAGCCCGGAAACCGTTTCCTCGAGCTCGCCGAAGCGGTTTGGCTCGGTCGATCCGAAGTTCATCACCCCGACATCGCCGAGCGGAACGATGATCTCCGAGCGGACGATCGTCTCCGGGTTGTGACGGGCCTCGACTTCCGAGAGGTGGTCGTAGCGTTTGATCTCGCCTGACTCGAAGGCCGCCCACGAGAGGCTGTCGCCGGGGCGGTACGTCGGCGGTGTCTCGAACGTCTCGGTTGCGGGCTCGGCGACGGTGGCCGGCTGGAGTTCCTCCGCTTCCTCGTCGTAAAGCCAGACGCCAGTCAGCGGAATCTCCAACACGTCGTTAGCGATCTCAACCGCGCGTGCACAGACATCATCGACGGTCGTCGCTCCCGAAAGCGCCGTCGTCGCCTTCTGAAGCGAGCCGATGTAGTCGGCCTTCTGTCGGTTCAACGCGTCGTAGCGGCCGGTGACGGCCCCGACGAGCGCGCCGCCGGTGGCAGTGACGGCGACGACGTACCCCGGTCCATGGAGGGGATCGCCCTTGATGACCTGGTGGGCCATTATAAGCAGCGACACGCAGGCCAGCACCAACCCGCCGATGTAGCCCCACGCGACCGTCGTGGTGATCGCGGCCGCGTCCAGCCGGCTTCGATAGAGGATCGGCCCACCAGCCGCGAGCAGCAGCGCGAGAAATAGTGGGAACACGCCGCCGAAGAACATCCCCAAGAGCGAAAGATCGCTGGTGGCAATGTGATAGACGTGAACCGCTACGAACGCGATCCCCAACGCCCCCATTGCGGCCGACCCGATCGGCCGCGGGACTGAGACCCGTCCGTCCGTGACGTTCATTACCCCGACTTTGGCCACAAGCTATATAAATGGTTGAGAGATATCGGTGTCTCGGGTCGGCAGCCGAGTCTCGCCCTGACCGAAGGAGTAACCAGTCTCCGTCCCAAACAACTGGTAATGAGCAAACAGGCCGAAACGCTCGATGTCGAGCGGATTCGAGAGGACTTCCCGATCCTCGAACGGGAGTTCAGCGGTACGCAACTCGTGTATCTCGACAACGCGGCCACGTCCCACACCCCGGAGCCGGTTGTCGAGACGATTACCGACTACTACCGAACCTATAACGCCAACGTCCACCGTGGCATTCACCAGTTGAGCCAAGAGGCCTCGGTCGCATACGAGGAGGCCCACGACCGCGTCGCCGAGTTTATCGGCGCTTCGGGTGGCCGCGAGGAGATCATCTTCACAAAGAACACCACCGAATCGATGAATCTCGTCGCCTACGCGTGGGGGCTCAACGAGCTCGGCCCCGGCGACGAGGTCGTGTTGACAGAGATGGAACACCACGCGTCGCTCGTCACTTGGCAACAGATCGCAAAGCGAACTGGTGCCGAGTGCAAGTACATCCCCATCACCGACGAGGGCCGTCTCGACATGGACGCGGCCCGCGAGATGATCACCGACGACACCGAAATGGTGTCGGCCGTCCACGTCTCGAACACGCTGGGGACGATCAATCCCGTCTCCGAACTCGCCGACATCGCCCACGACCACAGCGCGTACATGTTCGTCGACGGCGCACAGTCGGTGCCGAACCGCCCCGTCGACGTTGAGGCGATCGATGCGGACTTTCTCGCGTTCTCGGGACACAAGATGGCCGGCCCGACCGGGATCGGCGTTCTCTACGGCAAGAAACGCATCCTCGAGGAGATGGAGCCGTACCTCTACGGCGGGGAGATGATCCTGAAAGTCGACTTCGAGGACTCGACGTGGAACGAGTTGCCCTGGAAGTACGAGGCCGGCACGCCCGTCATCTGTCAGGGGATCGCCCTTGCGGAGGCCTGCAACTACCTCGACGATATCGGCATGGAACGGATCGAGCGCCACGAGGCCGACCTCGCCGCCTACGCCTATGACCGACTACGCGAGCACGAGGATGTCGAGGTCTACGGCCCGCCCGGTGACGACCGCGGCGGCTTGGTCGCGTTCAACCTCGACGGCGTCCACGCTCACGACCTCTCGAGCATCCTCAACGACAGCGCGGTGGCAATCAGGGCCGGCGATCACTGCACTCAGCCGCTCCACGACGTGCTCGGTGCCACCGCTTCGGCGAGAGCGTCGTTCTACGTGTACAACACGAAGGCGGAAATCGACAGACTCGTCGAGGCGGTCGACGACGCCCGACAGCTGTTCGCCTGACCGGTAAGCGACCGTTTGTGTAGTCTGTACAGCGCCGGTCGGTTTGCTCCCGTACCCTCCTTCCCCGAGACAGTTCAGATATATAAATACCCCCGTGACCGGTGGGCTTTTGCGTTTCAGACCCCTTTTATCAATAACAATGGGACTCGGATCTGATATGTACCGGCAGCAGATCCTCGATCACTACAAGAACCCCCGTAACTACGGAGAAATCGAGGATCCCGACATCGAACACGTCGGCGAGAACCCGATGTGTGGGGACACGATCAAGATGTTTGTACAGCTTGCGGATGACGATGACACGATCGAGCACGTGCGCTTCGTCGGCGACGGCTGTGCAATCAGCCAGGCCTCGGCCAGCATGCTCTCGGGGGAATTGCAGGGAAAGTCACTTGAGACCGTCGAAGACATGGACAGAGACGACATCGTCGACATGCTCGGCGTCGAACTCAGCCCGATGCGGATCAAATGCGCTGTCCTCGCCGAAAAGGTGGCTCAGGACGGCATCGCGCTCCACAAGGGCGAAGAGATCGACATCGAGAAGACACAAACCGAGTAGCGAATCACTTTTATATTGAACTGACCGCATGGACATCCTCGTCTTTGGCGCCGGCAGCCTCGGGAGTCTCCTCGGTGGCCTTCTCGCCGCCGAACACGACGTGACGCTCGTCGGCCGAGACCCACACATGCGGGCGACAGACGAGAGCGGCCTTCGGATCACGGGCCACGTCGAGACGACCGTTCACCCGACGACCCGCCTCGACCCTCCCGACTCGGCTGATCTGGCTGTCGTCTGCGTCAAGTCCTTTGACACCGAAGCGGCCGCCGACGCGCTCGCCGGGTGTGCGATCGACGCCTGTCTGTCCGTCCAGAACGGGATGGGCAACGAGGCGGTTCTCGTCGACCGACTCGACTGCCCTGTCCTCGCCGGCACCTGCACGTACGGCGCTGTCCGCCCCAACCCCGGGACGGTCCGGTGTACCGGTGTCGGCGACCTCACACTCGGCCCGCCGGAGGGCGGCTCCACCGCGCTCGCCGAGCGCGTCGGGCGGGCTTTCGAGTCGGCGTCGGTCGCCACCTCGGTCGTCGACGATATGTCGGCGCGGCTCTTCGAGAAACTGGCCGTCAACGCCGGTATCAACGCGACGACCGCCCTCGCCCGCCTCGAGAACGGGGCCGTCCTCGACGGCGACGCCGGGGCGCTCGCGGCGGCCGCAACGCGGGAGACGGCCGCGGTCGCCCGGAGCGAGGGCATCGAACTATCGGATCAGGCGGCCGAGCGGGCGCTTGAATCGGTCGCCGCAGACACGGCCGCGAACATCTCCTCGATGCACCAGGACATGGCCGCCGACCGGCGGACGGAGGTCGACGGAATAAACGGGTACGTGGTCGATCGGGCCGACGAACTCGGTGTCGATGCGCCGGTCAACCGGACGCTCGCCCGGCTCCTCCGCGCCTGGGAGACCGGTCGGGGGCTCCGGTAGTGCACGCTCGGCGGTCCCGTGTGTTCTGACCGCCGCACGACCGCTCGCCGACCACGCTTAACTCGCTGGGCGACGACCTATCGGTATGATCCACGCTACTGGACCGCTTTTGACCGTCGATCTGGACGGCTTGACGACCGCTGAAACGGACATCGAGGACGCCGCGCGTCGGTACGTCGGCGGCCGCGGCCTCGGGACGAAACTCGCCCACGACCGAATCCCGTTCGACGCCGATCCGCTCGGCCCGGAAAACCGCCTCGTGTTCACGACGGGGCCGATGCAGGCCTCGACGATGAGCTTCACCGGCCGGATGAACTGCACGGCCGTTTCGCCGCTGACGGACGGCCTGTGCTCCTCGAACGCCGGCGGGTTCCTCTCGCGAAACTTCGCCGATACGGGCAATAGCGCGATCGAGTTCGTCGGGGCGGCCGACGAACTCACGATCGTTCATCTGACTGACGAGGGCGTCAAGTTCGAGCCCGTCCCCGGCCTTGAGGGGGCGACCGTCCCCGAAACGGCCGCGTATCTCGACTCCGAACACGGCATCGAGAGCGATC
>NZ_JBKEGK010000139.1:0-6835 GCF_046710025.1 Natronomonas sp.
CCGTCGCGCCAGGTCGGCGGTTCGGGCTCGAATGCGGGACACGACCCCGAACACTCCGCGGCGGTCTGGGGCCGATCCTTCGCGGCACACCGCGGGAACGGCCCCGTCGGGTCGGTTAGTTCAAAATACCGGCAGTCAGGGCGCATCGTCCCCGCGTAGGAGCGCCAGCCGCGTTCGTAGGCCCGCTCGGCGATCTCGAGGCGCTTCCGGCGTTTCCAAGCGGGGTCAGCATACTCGAAGCGCGCAGCCGAGGCGTCGTCAGTGGGGCGGTCGAGAATCCGGATTCCAGGATCCGTGGTAGCCAGCGCCCGTGGCCGCCAGACCGGCTCGAAGGACCACGATCCGGAGTTGGGGGAGACAGCGAGGATGCCTACCTCGACCGGCATCGCCTCGAGTAGCGCAGGTTCGACCCCGTTTCCCGTGGCTTCGGTCGCCAACCAGACCTCGTCAGCGAGCCCGAGCGCCACATCGTGTTCCAGTTGCTCGCCGAGCCGTCGCGCCGCCGCGGCGTCGAGATCCGGCTTGTTCTCAATCGCGACGATCCGGTCGACCCACTCCGGGTAGCGGTAGCGCCGCCTGATCTCGATCCGGTTTCCGTTCCGGCGCGTCTCGATGAACCCCCGGTCGTCAGCCTCGTGGATCGCCTCCCGGACGTACCGCCAGGGGTAGCCGGGATGGGGGAGACACTTCCGGTAGTACGCCCACGATGCCGGGGCGTGCCGGGCGACGAACAGCAGATCCGATCCGAGACGGCTCTCGCCGAACGGTGCTCGTTCCTTTACTCCCGAGTCGGTAGGCTCGACGACGATCGTGTCCCAGCGACGGCGCTTCGTTCCCAACTGCCGGGCGACGATCGGGGGCGTCCTGTCGGCGGGTCCTGGGGGCCAATTTCGCTCGGCCCACGCACAGACGCGCAACTCGAAGCCGAACTCCTTCACGGTCGCCACTCCGGTGGCTCACGGGGTAAGCGATTCGGCCGTCGAAGGCGGTCAAAAACGAAAATAAAACGGAACGAAAACAGATCTGACTGAAGCGAAGCGGGACGAAGTGGAAGCGAAGTGGGACGGGAGTGGATGCGTCGGGCACCGGGCAGACCCGACGCGGGCGGGCGCGTGGCGCGGGCGTCGGAGCGTTCTGCCATCACGACGAGAAAAGCGTCGTTCTGGCAATCATACATAGGTCGTGACGACGTATAAACCCTCGCGTATACGCTCCCGTCATCGACGGTCACCGAGCGCCGGAAACTCCTCGCGAACCTCGGTGACGCGTTCGGGCGGGCAGGCCGCGTGGACGACTGTCGGTCCCGCATCGGTGGTAGCGACCGGGGTTCCCCACGGGTCGTACACCGACGATCGACCCACGAGATCGGCCGCCTGGAACGACCCGGAACCGTTGACCGCGCCGACGTACAGCAGGTTTTCGACGGCCCGGGCCCGCGGCAGGAGCTTCCAATGCTCGACGCGGGGGTAGGGCCACGCGCTCGGCACGAGGACCATCGTCGCGCCCGCCTCAAGCAGCCGCCGATACAGCTCCGGAAACCGGAGGTCATAACAGGTCGTAACGGCGACGGTGTGGCCACGCACTTCAGCCGTCTGGAGCCGCTCACCGGGGACGAGCAGGTCGGCCTCGGCCGAGTCGTAGCCGAACAGGTGGTGTTTCCGATACACCAGTTGTCGTTCGCCATCGCCGTCGAACAACACCGCAGTGTTCGCGAGGCCCTCCGTCGCCGGGACGGACTCGCCCGCGGCAGCCGAGGCGGCGAGGTCCTCGACGACAGTTCCGGCGAGCACCGCAACGTCGTGTTGGATCGCAGCGGCGCGTATCTCGCGGTGGGTTCCGCCGCCGATCGGCTCGGCGTTGCGCTCGTAGGCGTCGAAGGCGAAGTAGCCGACATCGAAGATCTCCGGTAGAGCCACGCAGTCGGCCCCCTCGGTCGCGGCCGAACCGATCGCTTCGATCGCCCGGTCGACGTTTCGGTCCCGCGCGGCCGGCTCAACGTCGATCTGTGCGAGCGCGAGGTTCATGTCTCCGTTCGCTCGCGGACGGTCGACTCGAGGCTCGCCAGTTCGTCGTCGAGTTTCCGCTTGAAGTAGGTCTCGACGCCCGGCAGCCGCCCCTCGACCCGAAACCGGTTCGTGACCCGGGTCCCCGCTTCGGTGGGCTCTAAGATGTGCTCTCCCTGCACGTTCATCGCCTTCGATCGACCAACGAACCGGACATAGGCCGGCCTGTCGATCTCAACGTCCTCGGTTTTGACTTCGATCGTCCGGTTGATCCGCGGGATCGGGAGCGAGACGTACCAGATAGCGGTCCGATCGCCGGTCGTCTCGAAGTCGGTGACGACGCTTATCGACCGAGCCCGTGTCTCGGGATCCGAGATGACATCCCACACCGTTTCGGGGGGCGCCGGGATGTCAAATACACGCTCGATGCGGGCAGTCATACATGCAGGTTGGGAGGGACACGTATAATAACAGCCGTTCCGGGAGCGTCTTGCCGGTCGTCGGTTCACTCAGGGGTAACGCGCCACGTCGTCGAGCGGGCCCGAGACCACTTCTCGATGTCGACGTCCTCGGAGTGTTCTGCTAGCCTTGGAAGCCGCGTGCCGACCTGCTTCGCCGTCAGGTCGATCGCGTCGGCGATGTGTTTCGACCGGAGGTACTGCTCACCACCCTTGGCTCGCTTCCGCAGGTACGCGAGGATCCGCTCGTCCTCGTCGCTCAGTTCACTCATACCTGTGGTTACGGCCGCGAGCGGCTTAAGACCGTTCCTTCCGGCCACCTCACGTGTAGAGGTGGTAGGCGGCAACCGAGAGCGCTCCGGCGATCATCGCAACTCCAAAGGCCGCGCCGGAGGCGAGTTGATTGCCGGTGAGCCCGAACACCGTAAGCCCAACCGCACCGAGTACGGCCACAATGCCGAACAGTACTGGGAAGCCGACGCCCTTGTCCGTCGAATCGGCGGTCTCCATACCGGCGTCTACGGTAGGACAGGTATAAACCCCGCCGATCCATCGGAGACGGGGGGCGAGTGGCTCACTCAAGCAATTGTTCGAGTTGATGACGGCGCCGGTCGATGTCGAAAGAGGGGTCCACGCCGCCTTGGACGTGGAGCCGATCGAGAAGCAACAGGGGGTCCGCGCCGGCGGCCTCCGCCGCCGGAACCAACTCCTGTAGCGCGCGCCGATGTAACGCCAGCGAGTCAAGCAGTCCGATCGCGACCGCGAGCGGGACCGCTGCCTCGGCGTTGGTCGGGAAGGCACTCGAGATCAGATCGAAACGCGGCTCGGGCGGTGCATCGGTCGCGGCGAGCGTGAGACACTCCGGGCACAGTGCCGCGCGCTCGGACTCCTCGGGGACGTGGGGGCGATAGTCAGAGGGAACCTCGAAGACGACAGTTCGGGCACCGCAGTTCGGACAGTCCATACGGAGCCTATCGGTTCGGGCGGTATGAACGGGACGAAACGCCGGCGAGGACAGCTCGACCTGGGATCGTTGTTCAGTCGTCGGCCGGGACGGTCTCGACCTCGGCCTCGGCGGTTTCCGCCGCTTTCTCCTCCGCTTCGTCCTCTTCTTTCTTCGCCTTGATCTTTTTCATCCGGAAGATCTCCTCGCGCTCCTGCTCTTCGAGTTTCTGCTCGATGTACTCTTGAGCGCCGTGGAGTTCGGGGAGGAGTTTAAACTCAAGCGCGTTGACCCGGCGTTTCGTCTTCTCGATCTCATCGAGCATCTTCTTCATCGCCGTTTCGACCTCAGCGGCGAGGATAATTGTCTCCAATAACTCCTCGTAGGCGTCGGCCGCCTCGTCGATGCGCGCCGACGTGCCGACCAGCCCGTAGCCGCGCTGATCGAGCGATTTCTTCACCTTGGTCGATTCGATCTGCGGGACAACCACGCCCATGATGTTTTTCGACTGGCTCGTGATTTCGGGGTGTTCCTTCAACGCGGCGGCGGCCCCGCGGACGGCGACATCGCCTTCCATCGCTCGGGCCATGTTGATGTTGCGCTGGGCGCGCTCGTAGTTGTCATCTAGGTCCGACCGGACGTCCTGGGCCTGGTCAAGAATATCCATGAACTCCATAATTAGGCCGTCCCGCTTCTTTTCGAGCGTGTCGTGGCCTCGCTCGGACAGTTCGATGCGATCCTCGATGGCCATGAGGTTCTTCCGAGTCGGTTTGACGTCCTTAGACATCTGTTGAAAGCCACTTTCTTCCCGAAGGGGTTAATTCTTTATCATGCAGCCCCCCGCAGTCGCTCAGGAGACGTGACACCGTCACAACGGTGGCATCTCGGAGCGTTCGGTGCTACCTTTTCAAGCGCGCACCCGCGTAACCGAGCATCCCGACGACGCCGACTGCGAACACCAGCGCAAGCGGCGTCAGCGGTCCCTCACTGACACCGCTCAGAACACCGTCGTTCGGTTCGACCGTCGCCGAGAATCCGGAGAGATTCGTCCCGTCGCCCCACTCGGCGCTCGATCCATCTGTGCTATCGGCCGGAACAGCGGTTCCGCTGACCGAGTAGCCGTCCGGCGCGACGAGGACGAACGTCCGATCGGTGCGGAACCCGCTCGCGAACGGCTCCTCGACGATCAGACGTTCGCCCTCGACGGCTGCGAGGTTCGTCCACGATGCCGACAGGCGGATCACGCCTGTGCCGTCAGCGGTCTCGACTGTCCGGTTGACCTCCGAGATGGTCATTTCGCGGCCAGTCCGGTCGGCCGTTCGATCGGCAACGCGTGACAACCGATTGTCGAACCGCTGTGTGGCGTTGTCGGGGGCCTCACGAAGCGTTTCGAACGCGGCTTCCTCGTCGCCGCCGTCGAGTTCGTAGGTGAGTGCGAGCGATACCGTCGCGTCGCCGTTCGGCTCCAGTTCGATGATGAACGCGGATGGATCCTCGGTGGTGGGGTCGGCGCTCACGAGTCCCGGAGTTACGCCGGCCGCGAGCAGCAACGCTGCACAGACGCCAACGAGAAGTCGATTTCCAGTCACGGTCACTCGTCCCCCTCGTTCTCGTCTTCTTCGCCCTCCTCCTCATCGTTCTCGTCTTCTTCTCCCTCATCCGGACCGTCTTCCGCATCGCGCTCGTCGCTGTCCGGGGCGTCCTCAGCTCCGTCCGTCTCATCCTCGAACTCGATTTCTAACTCGCCCTCCCGGTCGCTGTCCCGAACATCGATTTCGACTTCGTCGTCCTCGGGCAGCGTGACGGTGATCTGTCCGTCTGCGTCGGTCGTTCCCGCGTCGTCGCCGTTAACGTGGACGGCCGCGTCGGCGACCGTTCCGTCGCTCCCGCTCACTTCGAGCGTCACCGTCGCGCCCGGTGCTGGATCCCCGGAGACGATCTCGGCAGACAGTTCCTCGTCAGTGTCCTCCTCGTCAACGTCCTCTTCATCGGCTTCTTCCTCCTCCTCAGCTTCCTCGCCGTCCGCCTCAGCTTCATCGTTCGCTTCGCCGTTCGTTTCGTCATCGACATCGTCCTCGTCGACATCCCGCTCGTCGACATCGATTTCGGCAGGGGCGAGCGTGCCGTCAGCCTTGGACTCAAACGTTACCTCGGCTTCGAAGCCGCCCCGAACGAGCCTGACGTCGAGTTCATCGTCGGTTGGAGCGTCGAACGAGGCCGTCCCGTTCGCGTCAGTAGTGCCGACACGCTCGTCGTCAACGAGCACCATTGTGCCGGGGACGCCGGACCCGTCGTACTCGACCGACACCGTCGCGGTGCCGTCGTCGACTGAGCCGGTCACGGACAGCCGCTCGCGGATCTCCGCGTCCTCGGCTTCCTCAGGGGAGGTCGACCGCACCGCAAGTTCTAGTTCGCCCTCGCGATCACCGTCCGTAACCTCGAACTCGGCCTCCTCGGCGTCGGGCAGCGTTACCGTGATCTGTCCGTCTGCGTCCGTCTCGCCGACCGCTCGGTCGTTGACTTCGACACCCGCGCCTTCGACAGGGTCGCCGCCAGCGGTTACCGAGAGCGTCAGAGATTCGCCTGGGTCGGCGGTTCCGTCGATGATCGTGACCGACAGCGGCTGGCCGTTATCATCTTCGCCGGGCTCTAGCTCCTCCTCGAACTCGAACACCTCGCCGGTCTCCCCGTCGACGCTCACCTCGGCTTCGCCGGCCGTCTCCGGACCGGCGAACACGAAGGCAAACTCGTAGTACCCGTCGTCGTCGCGCTCGACGGACCGAAGCGTCCACTCGCCCGTCGGGTCGGTTGAGAGTGGCTCCATCGCCGCGGCAAGCGCATCGCTTTGGTTCACATCGAACCCGCCGTTACCGGGCTGCCCCCGTTCGAACTCGCGGGATCGCTCCCCGTCGTCGTTCTCCACTTCGATCGAGAGCCCATCGTCGACCGCGAGCGAGAATTCCCCGCGCCGTTCGCCGGTGTACTGTGCGAGCAACCCTCTCGTTCCGGGACCCGTCAGCCCGGCGAGCCGCTCTCGGGCCTCGGCGTTTGCGCCTCGATCGTATTCCGCCGATCGGAGCGCAAGTGCTGAGACCTCTTCCGCGCGGTCGTCCAGCCGGTCGAAGTCACGGTCGACTGTGTTCGCGCGTGAGGCGAGCACAGCGAGCCGCTGGGCGTACTCCGTCCGGGAGATGTTGCCGGCTTCGTAGGCCGTCGTCGTCTCCCGTTGAGCCGTCACGGACGCGTTCGCCCGTTCGCGAAGCGATTCGGCCCGGTCGGCCAACACTGCCGCGCGCTCCGATTCGTTCGCGTTCTCCAGCGCCGACTCGATCGACGCTTCCTCCACGTCACTGCTCACCTCGTCATCGGTGACTTCGATGACCGTCGCGAGCTGCTGGCCGGTCGTTGCCTGGTTCCCGCCTACGTCGTCC